>DATINP010000001.1:0-15987 GCA_035474135.1 Chloroflexia bacterium
GGACGAGAAGGGCAAGACCATAGCAACAACAGGCACACTCATAACCAAGGCGCTCGCCGAGAAGATCGGAAAGTCGGAGCTGGCCCGCGTTAAGGTGCGGCCTCGAATCACTGACGAAATCGAATACCTGTCTGCCGATATCGAAGACAACTTCGTAGTCGCGCAGGCGAACGTACGCCTGTCCGAGGATGGGCACTTCGTGGACCGTTACGTCACCGCCCGTTCGCACCAGAACTTCCTTCAGGAACTGGCCGAGCGTGTGGACTACATGGACGTATCTCCCAAGCAGGTGGTCTCGGTCGCTACGGCCCTGATCCCGTTCCTTGAGCATGACGACGCGAACCGCGCCCTTATGGGTGCCAACATGCAGCGACAGGCGGTACCCTTGCTTGTGCCTCGTTCGCCTATAGTGGGTACAGGCATCGAATTCCAATCGGCTCGAGACTCGGGACAGGTGGTTCTGGCGAGGCAGGCGGGCACCGTGGTCGTTTCCGAAGCTTCCCGGATCGTGATCCGCGACGATGAAGGCGACGAGCACGAATACTTGCTACAGAAGTTCGTGCGCTCTAACCAGGACACATGCATCAACCAACGACCTATCGTGCACACTGGTGACCCTGTATATAAGGACCAGGCGCTGGCTGACTCGTCCTCTACCGAGAATGGCGAGCTTGCGCTGGGCCAGAATATCCTTGTCGCCTTTATGAGCTTCGAGGGAGGCAACTTCGAGGACGCGATCCTTATATCGCAGCGTCTGGTGCGCGACGATGTATTCACTTCGATCCACATCGAGAAGTATGAAGTGGAAGCTCGCGAAACCAAACTTGGCCCCGAAGAGATCACCCGCGATATACCCAATGTCGGCGAAGAATCGCTGAAGAACCTGGACGACCGCGGCATCATCTACGTGGGCGCCGAAGTGACGGCCAACGATATACTCGTGGGCAAGATCACTCCCAAGGGCGAAACCGAACTGACACCCGAAGAGCGGCTACTGAGGGCTATCTTCGGCGAGAAGGCTCGCGAGGTCAAGGATACCTCGTTGCGTGTGCCACATGGTGTGCGCGGCAAGATCATTGACGTCAAGCCCTTCTCACGCGAGGCAGGCGACGAGCTACCGGCAGGCGTGAGCCAGATGGTACGCGTTGCAATCGCCCAGAAGCGCAAGATCAGCGTGGGCGACAAGATGGCAGGACGGCACGGCAACAAGGGCGTAATTTCCCGCGTTCTCCCTACCGAAGACATGCCCTTCTTGCCCGATGGCACCCCGGTTGACATAATTCTCAACCCGCTGGGTGTGCCTCACCGTATGAATATCGGCCAGATCCTTGAAACCCACCTCGGGTGGGCGGCTGATCATCTGGGTTACAAGGTCGCAACCCCCGTGTTTGACGGCGCGACCGAAGAGGCAATCCGTTCCGAGTTAGAGAAGGCGGGCCTGCCGCCCGACGGCAAGGTCGAACTCTACGATGGGCGTACGGGTGAGAAGTTCGACAACCCGGTCACCGTAGGGCAGATATACATGCTCAAGCTGGCTCACCTTGTTGAGGACAAGATCCACGCAAGGTCCACAGGGCCGTACAGCCTCGTTACCCAGCAACCGTTGGGCGGCAAGGCGCAATTCGGCGGACAGCGATTCGGCGAGATGGAAGTGTGGGCACTCGAAGCCTATGGTGCCGCGCACACCCTCCAGGAAATGCTTACTGTCAAGTCTGACGACGTCATGGGTCGCGTGAAGACGTATGAGGCCATCGTCAAGGGCGACAACATTACAGAGGCCGGTGTACCGGAATCGTTCAAGGTACTCGTCAAAGAGCTACAGTCCCTCGGCCTGAATGTCGAGGTGCTGACCGAAGACGACGTACCCGTTCAGTTGGCCGAAGACGCCGCATCGGATATGCTCTCCGAACTGGAAGGCATCAACCTGAGCGGTTTCGAAGCAGACGAGCGCGAACGACTATAACAAGTGTTAGTTGTCGGTAGCCGGTAGTCGTTGCCAGAAGCAAGCGACCACCGGTTACCGAATACCGACTACCAAGGGGATGAAATGCTAGAAGTAAACAATTTCTCGGCAATTCGAATAAGCCTGGCCTCACCCGAGAAGATACGGGAGTGGTCGCACGGCGAAGTAACTAAACCGGAAACCATAAATTACCGCACGCTCAAACCCGAGCGCGACGGCTTATTCTGCGAACGCATTTTTGGTCCTCAGAAGGACTGGGAGTGCTACTGCGGTAAATATAAGAGGGTTCGATATAAGGGTACGATCTGCGACAAGTGCGGCGTGGAAGTCACACGGTCGCGCGTACGCCGCGAGCGGATGGGCCACATCGCGTTGGCATCGCCCGTATCGCACATCTGGTATGTAAAGGGAACACCTTCCCGCCTGGGTCTGCTTCTCGATATCTCGCCACGTAACCTGGAGCGCGTGCTGTACTTCGCCACCTACATCGTGACCGATGTGGACGAAGAAGAGCGCACTCTGCAACTCAAGAACGTGCAAGAGGAAGGCGAGCGCAGAATACAGGAGATAACAGAGCGCACACTTGAGCGCATCAACGAAATGCAGGCCGGGCTTCAGGACGAGATCGCCGAGATTCAGGCCAGCGAGAAGCTGAGCAAGGAAGAACTCGACGCAGGGTTGAAGGCCGCCAAGAAAGAGATTGGCTCGCAGACACGTGCAGTGGGACGCCAGCTAAAGAAGCAACTGGGCCAGGTAGCCGAAGAGGACATACTCCTTGCGGGCGCCGACGCCCCGGTGGTGCGCGCGGGCGAAACTATCACCGAAGCAGCTAATGACACGCTGAAGCGTCTGTCGGAAGGCGTGCTTGCCGGCGCTCAGGATAATCTGCGCCGTTCAAGCCAGCACTCGCAAGACCTCGCGGGCGCCACCCACGACCAGCGCTCTTATGTAGCAATACAGGAGAGCGAGCAGTTGCAGATCCGCTCAAACCGCGAGATCGATGACGTACGGAAGCAGACCGAGGAGCGAGTTGACCAGTTGGAGTCGATCCAGTTGCACCAGCTTCTCACCGAGCAACTGTACCGTGAAGTAGCCGATGCCTTCCCCAACGTCTTTAAGGCGGGCATGGGGGCCGAGGCTATCCTGGATATCGTTAGCAAGGCCGATCTTGACACACTCGCAAGCGACCTGCGCCATGAGTTCCAGAACTCGGGCGGTCAGCGCCGCAAGAAGGCCACCAAGCGCCTACGTGTGGTCGAGGCCTTCCGCAAATCGGGCAATCACCCGGCGTGGATGATGTTCACCATCCTCCCCGTAATCCCTCCGGACATCCGGCCAATGGTGCAGTTGGACGGTGGGCGCTTCGCGACCTCCGACCTCAACGACCTCTATCGACGTGTGATCAACCGCAACAACCGTCTCAAGAGACTGTTGGAGTTGGGCGCGCCCGAAATCATCATCCGAAACGAGAAGCGTATGCTCCAGGAATCGGTTGATGCTCTCATCGACAACGGGCGACGTGGTCGCGTGGTGTCCGGCTCGGGCAAGCATCGCCTGAAGTCCCTCTCCGATATGTTGAAGGGCAAGCAGGGTCGCTTCCGCCAGAACCTGCTCGGCAAGCGCGTGGACTATTCGGGACGCTCGGTAATCGTGGTCGGCCCCGAACTCAAGCTGCACCAGTGCGGTCTACCCAAGAAAATGGCCCTTGAGTTGTTCAAGCCATTCGTAATGCGTCGACTTGTCGCACAGGGTACGGCCCACAATATTAAGAGCGCCAAGCGAATAGTTGAGCGCGTGCGCCCCGAGGTTTGGGACGTACTCGAAGACGTGATCAAAGACTACCTAGTGTTGCTTAACCGCGCACCTTCACTGCACCGGTTGTCTATCCAGGCATTCGAGGCAGTGTTGATAGAAGGCTCTGCTATCCAACTTCACCCGCTGGTTTGCTCGGCCTTCAATGCCGACTTCGACGGCGACCAGATGGCCGTACACGTGCCATTGTCGGTGGCAGCGCAGAAGGAAGCTCGCGAGCGTATGCTCTCGATCTATAACATGCTCTCTCCGGCGAATGGCGATCCTATCGTGTCACCTTCGCAGGACATCGTGCTTGGGTGCTACTACATGACGCAGGCCAGGCCGGGCGCCGAGGGTGAAGGCAAGATCTTCGCATCTGTGCCAGAAGCGATAACCGCTTATAACAGCGGTGCAATCAGCCTTCAGGCCCCGATTCAGGTGCGCATGCCTCGCTACCAGCGTGGCGATGCACCCTTTGAAACGACGATCGGCCGTATTCTATTCAACGAAGTGATAGATCGCTTCAGTTCGGATATGCCCGAAGACCAGCAGATCCCATTCCGCAACCAGGCAATGGATAAAACCAGCCTGCGTTCTCTGATGGGCGAGTGCCACCGCAAGTTGGGTGCCCGCCGCGCAGCAGATATCGCGGACAGCCTCAAGCGACTGGGTTTCACCTATGCTACAAAGTCGGGTATGAGCGTCGCTGTGGCGGACATCCAGGTCCCCGCATCGAAGCCGGGTATGTTGGCGAGGGCTGACTCGGATGTCGAGGACGTAGAGCGCAACCACAATCGCGGCCTCATTACCGAACAGGAACGCTACGATGAAGTGGTTCGCATCTGGAGCGAAACTACGGATAAGATGACCGACGAGCTAGAGAAGACGATGGACCCCTACGGCCTCATCTCAACTCTCGCTTACTCGGGCGCGACCAAGGCCAAGTTCAAGCAGATTCGCCAGTTGGCAGCTATGCGCGGACTGATAGCCGATCCGTCGGGTCGAATTATCGACCTTCCGATTCGCTCTAACTTCCGCGAAGGCTTGACGGTGCTGGAGTACTTTGTGTCCACACATGGTGGCCGCAAAGGACTGGCCGACACCGCGCTCCGTACTGCAGACGCAGGCTACCTTACCCGTAGACTGGTCGACGTGGCGCAGGACGTGATCATCAATACTAAGGACTGCGGGGTGACCGGTGGTCTGTGGATTTCATGGCCGATGAACAAGGACATGGCCGACTCGATGGCTTCCCGTGTGACGGGACGCTACGCGGGCCAGCCAATTGTGCACCCGGTCACCGGCGAAATCATACTGGATGCTAATGAGGAAATCACCGAGGAAGTGATGCGTGAGGTGGAAGATGCTGTCAAGGAATGGCTCGCACCCTTCCGCGACCGTCTCGTCAAGGAAGGCAGGGCCGCCGACGAGGTCGAGCGCCTCTACTCTGAGGAACGCGCCAAGTATCAAATCAATGTGCGTTCACCACTCATCTGCGACCTGGAACATGGTATCTGCGAGATGTGCTACGGACGTGCTCTGCACAGCAGCCGGATAGTTGATCAGGGCGAGGCGGTAGGTATAATCGCTGCCCAGTCCATCGGCGAACCCGGCACACAACTAACACTCCGTACCTTCCATACAGGCGGTGTGGCCTCATCTGAAGACATCACGCAGGGTCTCCCCCGCGTGGAGGAACTGTTCGAGGCTCGCATCCCCAAGAGTCATGCTACGCTCGCTGAGATCGAAGGCATTGTCTCGGTCACGAATGACGATGAGAGGCAGCTAATCACGATCAAACACAGCGAGGTGTACGACGACGAATATCCGCTCCCCAAGCGGCACGAACTTCTCGTGGCCGAAGGCGATACCGTGGAGGAGGGACAACCACTCTTCCGCTCGACACTGAAGGGTCATGAGAACGACGTGGCACTTGCTCGAATGGCAGGCAACGTCGTACTTGAGAAGAATAGGCTACTGGTTCGCGCCGAGGAATCGGATACCCGCGAGTACCATGTGCCTCTGACCCAACAGCTTGAGGTGCGCGAGGGCCAGCATGTGATGGCGGGTGATGCCCTTACCAGGGGTGCTCAGAATCCACAGGAGATCCTGCACATCCTCGGTCGCGAGGCCGTCCAGCGTTACCTTGTGGACGAGGTACAACGCGTTTACCGCTCTCAGGGCGTGAACGTACATGACAAGCATATCGAAGTGATCGTAAGGCAAATGCTCCGCAAGGTAAGAATCGACATGCCGGGCGATACCGAACTCCTCCCCGGAGAGATGGTAGAGCGCTTTACGTTTGCAGAGGTGAACGCCCGTACGCTTGCAGCAGGTGGTGAGGCAGCAACTGCCACGCCGGTACTACTGGGCATTACCAAGGCTTCACTGTCAACCGACTCCTTCCTGTCGGCGGCCTCCTTCCAGGAGACCACCCGCGTACTGACCGAAGCGGCCATAAACGGCCAGGTGGATAGATTGCGCGGCTTGAAGGAGAACGTAATCATCGGCAAGCTGATCCCGGCAGGATCGGGCACGCGCACAGCGCCCAAGCCCGATTTCACGCTGATTGCCGAGGGCCAGAACATCGACGACTATCTTGCCAGCACCGACGCGCTCCTCTATGGCACCGAAGAGGGCCTTGAGGGCGAGTTGCGAATGGACGATGGTATCGGGGATCTGGAAGGCATGGACGGCATCTCGGTGGGTGGCAATGGCCACTTCCCCGAAGCCGGAATTGCGCCTGAAGAGCACGCGCACCTCACGTCTGAGGAGTTGACCAACGAGCTACTCGAGTCCGAACAGGCCGAAGTAGACGAGATGACCCCTCAGGAACTAGCAGAAGAAGACAGGCACGAGATCGTTTCGGGCGACCTGCCCGGCGGCGATATCGAGCAGTTCCTCAAGGCTCACGGCACTACCTTTGACCCGGAAGAGGGAGACAAAGCATCCGCTTCCGACGGCGAAACTGACAGCGAAGACTAATCTCTTCCGCCAAGATAGTTAGCACAAAAAACAGGGACGCAGGCATTAACACCTGCGTCCCTCTTTTTCTTTCTCCGATTGGCTAGCCTCGTTTGTCCTTGTCCGAAATGTCCGTCATCTCAAGGCGAACGGCCCATCGGAAGAACAGGGTTCCAAGCAGAACAATGATAACCAGGCCGACCCCGATCACCAGCATGAGTTGGAGGCCCGACGTACCTCCCGGCTCATAGGTCATGGACACTAGCCATGCAATGGCAATATCAACCGCTAACAAGAAGCTATAAATAAAAACGGCCCATCCGTTGAAAATAGCGGGATAAAGTTGTCGGGCGAGCCACCACCGGATCAAGAATACCTCGACGATGATCAGGGCCAGTAAAACGAGCCAGGCAAGCATAATGGGCCTCCATTTTGTAGTAGGTCTTGCAACTTAACACCATACTACAACGGAAATGGTTCATCGGGCTAGCCCGGTGCCCAAACGTAAGGGGGGTGCATCTCGGTGCACCCCCTTGTTCTTATTCTCTAAAAATAGTACGCACGAGGCGACCCGTCATAACGACCTGAGTTGCGGCAACAACGCTTGAAAGCGCTTCCCTGAGCCGCAAGGGCAGGGGTCGTTGTTGCCCAGCTTCTCCTCGAAATCCTTGTACCTGTGAACTATCCTCCTGCCGCGTTTTACCGAGGCTTCGGAGGGATAGCCCTTACGTCGTTTGCTGCTTGGTTCAAAAGCCGAACCTGTCGTCCAATTCGTCATTTTCGTAGCTCATAGTATTTGCCTCACTTTCTCTAGGACGCATCTCACAATGCGCTAGTCTTCGACCACCGCCCGACATTTCAACGTCCGGGCGACGCTATACGACAGATGGACCGTGCTTTCGTCGCCCATCCAAGTGTCCCTGAACAGGCGTCGCGTTAAAACTCGGGCGGTTCCAGGCCCAGAATGCCGAGCATGAGAGCGAGCTCCCCGGCATGGAGTAGATCGTGGTCGAGCATGCCCCAGACGGTGCGCAGGCCGTTCTCCTCCTCCTCCGACACCTGGCTGGGGTCGTCTGCGGCAGACGGCTCGATGTAGCCACACAGTATCTGCCATGTGTGCTGGAGTCCGGCCACCACTTCGGCGGCTGAGCGCGACGGGTCGTTCGGTTCGTCCCAGTTCATCATAGGTTCAAGCGATGGGTCGCTCAGGACCTTGTGTACCCACAGAGCACGCCCGCGCACAATATGCTCGGCCTGCTCGCCCACCGTGCGCACGTCAGGTGCGATTCGTGCGTTCATCTGCTCGTCGCTCAGCGGCGCAATTGCGCGCACCAGTTCATCCTGCATGTACTGCCAGACTTCCAGCGCCCGCGTCGCCGCAATACTCGATTTCGTCATTTGCTGCACCCCCGGTATGGTCGCGATACTAGAACTTTCCTTCGCCTGCTTCGTTACTGGGTGTAGCAACATCATATCCACATAGTAGGGGCTGATGGCGTGGTTGCGGAACTTCGTCCGCTTTGTGGTGCGTTACGATTATCCTGCTGCTAAGTTCCGCGGATTCATCCGGTTGGCATGCATCACATTCTGCTACGGCACCCTCTATGGGATGTGTTCCAGTAAGTCTAATTGGCCGATATAGTTATCATACGGTTAAGCACCCTGCTCGTCATCGGCCTGGCGACGGATAATTGCTTGAGTGAACTTTCGTATTTCGCTGTTCATTTCTGCAATGAACTGTTCGTTCCACGAATGCTGCGCGCCTCGATTTATATAGGTGGTTATATTGTGGCGGTTCTTCACAAAGGCTTCGAGCATGGGGAGAGGCGCAAACGCGTCGTGTTCGGTCGCGAGGATTAGAACCGGGAGGTCTTCCAATTGAGCTAATTCGGAGCGCGCATCGGTAAGCATGAGGTCGTGCAGATATTCGCCTGCTGCATGGAGGCTTGCCGCTTGTTTGTGGTCGATGTCGCTCTCGGCAAGTGTTGGAATTGCGTCAGGTGGCTCGTGGATTATAATACGGTGCATCAGGAAGTCGCTGGCGCGGAATCGGTTGACGAGCGCGCGAGTGGGAGCAAACAGTAGGCCATACGCCACGAGTGGCCGCGCCCACTTAGTAGGAACGGCCGGCTTGCCGAAAAACGGCAGATGCAACACCAGGCCCGCCATGCTATCCCGGTGTGCCAGCGCGAACCGAATGGCGATCGGCGCGCCCGTGGCGACGCTGGCCAGCACTAACTTCTTGTTTGCCAGGTTCGCTTCGTCCAGGAAGTCCGCTAACCAGCTTACATACCCATCGATAGAGTGCTTGCGCGGCGGCAGCAGGGGCGCAGATTCTCCGCAGCCCGGCAAATCGGGCAGTACCACTCGCCAGTCTTGAGGCACGCCCGCGATTACGGGCCAAAACGAGTCGCCTCCGCCCATTAGCCCGTTGATGCCCACGTAGGCATATTCTGCGTTTACGGGGCCTCTGGCGGTATAGGCTACCCCACTGCCGTTCACCATTGTTGTGTGCTTTTCCACAGCCGGTTTGAGTTCCATAGTGTCTCCAGTAGAGCAATCCGCATGCCCGCGATCGCAATAACTGCTCAAAATATATGATCAAGAATTGACCATTATTATATACCAGCACATCCAGCCTACCGTGCGGAGACCGCATCCTGCAGTAATCGTTCCAGGGAACCGGCCTGGGCGACGCGCGAATAATGAGCCAGCACGAACTCGCGACCCCTCTTGCCCATTGCTGTCGCCTCATCCGGGTGCGCATGTAAATAGCGTATGGCCTCGGCCATGCCGGTGGGGTCTTCCGGTTGGCAGGCAACGCCAGCGCGCGCTTCCTGCAGCACCTGTGCTGCTTCGCCCGATACGCTGAGAACTATTGGGCGCTCGCAAGCCCAGGCTTCGAACATCTTGGAGGGCAGCGCTCCCCTGAACAGCGGCTCGTCACGTAGAGGCACGATTGTGCAATCCGCAGCCGAGAGATAGGCGGGCATTCTGCTTGCCGGCACTTCAGGCAATAGGTGCACATTGTTCAACTTCAGGCTTGCTACCCTCTCGGCGAGCTCGGCCTTCTTCGGGCCTTCCCCGACGAACACAAATCTGACAGCGGAAACATCATGCAAGAGGAGCGCGGCCTCGATGAGAGTCTCCAAACCTTGCGCGATACCGTGTATGCCCGCGTACATGACCACGAAATTGTCTTGCCATCCCATGTCACGCCGTACCGCCGCCCGCCCTTCGGCGCTGAATTGGAAGCGGTCTGTGTTTGCCCCGTTAGGTATCAGAGCCAGTCTATTCGGTTCCACGCCCCTCTCTAGCAGGCGCGACCGGATACCCTGAGTAACAGCCAGGATCCTGGAGGCGCGCCTGTACAGAAGCCGCTCAAGCCCCTCTGCGGCCCTGATAGCTCGTGGGCTGGATAGTTCACCGAGAGCCACCGCAGATTCCGGCCAGAGGTCGCGCACCTCGAACACGAACGGGATGCCACGCATTGTCGCGGCGGCAAGCCCGGCCGCGCCCACGAACAGGGGCGGCGAGGTAGCATACACGAGGTCATACTTGCCCCGTAGAAGCGTGCCCGCAAGAGCGGCCATGCCCATGTAGCTAAGGTAGAAACGCATTCGCGACTTGAAGTTCTTGTCGGGCGACGCCCACACCCAGAGCCGTAGCACATCTATGCCGTCTTCGAGCACACGCTCGGAAAGCCTGCCCCGGTACTGGGGCGGGATGATGCCCGACGGGTGGTTCGGCACCTCGGTTACAACGGTGACCCGGTGTCCATGCTCCACCAGGAAGCGGCTCATCTCCTGAGCGCGGGTCTGCGTGGCGCCCACTTCAGGTGGGTAGTATTGTGTGAAGTAGAGAATACGCAACTTAGTAGGTCGGAATTAACTTGCTTGTCCGTCGTCGGACTTGCGATCTATGGTCTACGATCTACGACTCGATGAACACTTTCCACCAGGTTACGACGTTCAGCATCTTCCAGAGTTCCAGGCTGGCGTCCTTTTGGCCCGCCTGGTGAGTTCGCAAAGCCTGACGAACATACTCAGGCGAGAACAGGCCCGTGGCTAGAGTCTGGGGCGACGTAAGTGTACTTTCAACCCAGGCCGCGAGTTCGCCGCGAAACCAGGGGGCGATGGGCGTAGGCATCCCTTTCTTATCGGTTCGGTTGTAGATAGAGGGCGGCAGGAGATCCTTCACAGCGTCACGGAGGACGTGCTTCATTTGCAATCCCTCCATACGTATCGATGCTGGCACGCTAGCCGACAGTTCGAGTAGGCGGTAATCTAGCAGGGGTGCGCGTGATTCCAGCCCGAAGGCCATGCTTGTACGGTCTTCCACTTGCAGGAGCGCAGGCAGATACCACTTGAGGTCATAGTACATGACATCGGCCAAGGGGGTGCGGGGCGTATGTGAGACTTCGGGCGCAGCTTGCGCGAGATCGGCAGACTCGCACTTGAAGCGTTCGCCTGCCCACTCGCCCAATTCGCTGTCGACCTGTAGTCGCCCCCGGCGTCGCGTCCGCAGCGCATTCACAAGTGATCGCCTCAGCACCGGGCGACGTGCGAGCGTGGCTGTGTCGCGGAGTAGTTCGGCATACAGAGCCGGGTGGCGGCGTGCCTGTTTCACAAGTGTTTGCAGGTAGGCGGGGATATATCCGAAGTAGCCTCCCCAGGCTTCGTCGCCTCCCTGACCGCCGTTGACCACGATCACGCCACTTCGCTTCGTGAGGTCGCACACGGCCCACTGTAGGAGGATGCCCGGCCCTGCCGCCGGCTCGTCCATGTGGGTCACCATGCGCTCGAGCAGGCGCGGCAAGTCGGCCGCCGTGGGGATGGTTTCGCGGTGGTCCGTCTTGTAGCGATGAACGACCTGGCGCACATACTTGCGTTCGTCATACCCAGGCCCATCGGCGAACGCGCCCGAGAAAGTGCGCACTCGCTCACCGCTTTTTGCGAGCCTGTTGCTGAGCAGGGCCACAATCGCGCTGCTGTCTATGCCGCCGCTTAGATGGGAGCCTAGAGCCACGTCCGAACGCAGGCGCAGGCGCACGGAGTCCTCAAGCAGTTCCCGGACCTGCTTGACATAATGTTGTTCAGGGTGCGCACCCGGTGCGTCTTCTGTGGCAGGTAGATCCCACCACTGGCGAATGTTAATGCCGTCGGGGGTGACTACCATGTAGTGGCCCGGCAGCAGGCGATTGATGCCCGCAAACCAGGTTTGTTCGCCCACGGTGTACATGGCGCTCATGTACTGGGCAACGGCCGGCAAATACGGCGTGACCGTGATGCCGGGATGTTGCAGGAGCGCCTTTATCTCGGAGGCAAATGCGAGCGTGCCGTTACGCCACCAGTAGTACAGAGGTTTGACGCCCACACGGTCGCGGGCAATGAACAGGCTGCGCTTGTGGCTGTCCCAAAGCGCAAACGCGAACATCCCGTTGAAGCGCTGCAGGCAGTCCGGCCCCCATTCTTCGTAAGCATGCAAGATCGTTTCGCTGTCCGAGTGAGATGAGAAACGGTGTCCACGCGCTTCGAGTTCGGGCCGTAGCTCTACGTAGTTATAGATTTCGCCGTTGTAGATAAGCCACAGCGAGCCGTCTTCATTGCACATCGGCTGCAAGGCGGCGTCCGATAGGTCTATGATGCGCAGGTGACGGTGTGCGAAACCGATGCCGCTCGCATCATCGAAGTAGAAGCGCTCACCATCAGGACCCCGGTGGGCAATGGCGGCGGCCATGCGCGCAAGCACTTCCCTGTCAGAAGGCCGACCGTCAACGTTGAAGATGCCCGCGATACCGCACATACGATAGTATAACATGCGCCATTGGTAACGAACCGCGACTAACGGCGACTGCCGGTTACAGCACGCTTGACCGTCCGGCGAGTGGGGTGCTAAAATGGGCGTGCGCCTGCGACCACGTCCAGGCCCCTGAACGAGAGGAGTTCTTATTGTCTGGGTTGTCCAAGTTTATCCGTAATGGCCGCTATAATATAAAGAGCCGGCCCGCGATGTTGCTGGCCTCGATGATGCTGTTGGTGCTGTTGACCGGATGCTGGCCCATACCCGATACAAACTCCCCTCCGGCGCCGCAAACTACGCCATCAGCCGAGCCGCAGGCCGACTTCACGGTTATCCCTTCCTCGGCGGGTGAGCTAAATATTGCGGGCAATGTGGATGACCCGCCGTCGCTCGATCCGGCTATTGCCAGCGACCCTTTTTCTCACTTCATCATCAGCCAACTTTTCAGCGGACTGGTCCGCTTTGACGACAACCTGAACGTGATACCCGACCTCGCGGCGGCAATGCCCCAGGTGTCGCCCGACGGCAAGATCTATACGTTTACCTTGCGGCGGGGCGTGCGTTTCCCTGATGGGCAGGAGGTAACGGCTAGAGACTTCAAGTACGCGATAGAGCGCGCAGCCGATCCGAAGCTAGCGGGGTCACAGACGCCGTCCGCACTTCCTGCCGGGGTGTACCTTGGAGATATCGTGGGCGTCGCGGATAAACTGGCGGGCAAAGCCGCCCAGATTTCAGGCGTACAGGCGCCAGACCCCTACACGCTCGTCCTGACTATTGATGCGCCCAGGCAGTATTTCCTTGCGAAGTTGGCTTCCGGCCCGGCCTATGCAGTGGAACAATCGAACGTGGAATCGGGCGATGATTGGACGGAGAACCCCAAGGGGACCGGTCCATTCAGGCTCGAGAAGTGGGCGCACAGGCAGGAAATAGTGCTTTCAGCCAACACCGGGTATTATGCTGGCCGTGCCAAGCTGGATCGGGTGAACATTTGGATGGGTGCGAATGCCCAATCTCAAGTGCAACAATACGAGGCCGGCGGGCTAGACGTGGCCGGAGTGGGTGTGGACGATCTCCAGCACGTAACGGATCGTAATAATCCGCTCTCCAAGGAATTACAATCGGCTGACGATCTGTCGGTGACTTATCTCGGCTTCAATATCAACCAGAAGCCTTTCGACGATCCCAAAGTGCGCGAGGCGCTCTCGCATGTGATTGACCGCCAGGCGCTGGCGCGTGCTGTGTACCAGGAGCGCGTAACGCAGGCGGGCGGCTTCGTTCCTCCCGACATGGCGGGCTATACGCCGCCGGACACGAGCGACCTCGGCTACGATGTGACACGCGCCCGCGAACTACTTGCTGAGTCCACCTACAAGTCGGCCGCGAACCTGCCGCCCTTGAGTCTTTATACAAGTGGCAGCCTGCTGGGGCCGATGTTGCAAGACGTATTTAGTAAGACCCTGGAGATCAACGTTGAAGTGCAACAGGTTGAGTGGAGCGATTATCTGGCGGGCCTGGAGAACGGGTCGTACCCCATGTTTACAATGAATCAGGCCGCCGAGTACCCTGACCCCGCAGCGATATTGGCCAGCCTGTTTGTTTCGACTTCGCCCGCCAACTACTTCCGGTACAACAATGCCGAAGTGGACAGCGCGCTGGAATCGGCGACGGGCGAACCGGATGCTAAAAAGCGTATGGCCGAATATACGCAGATCGAGGACCGCGTGCTGCGCGATTATCCTGCCGTTCCTCTATACTATTCGG
This sequence comes from Chloroflexia bacterium, assembly GCA_035474135.1. Lineage (GTDB taxonomy): Bacteria > Chloroflexota > Chloroflexia > QHBQ01 > JADMIH01 > JADMIH01. The sequence continues at coordinate 14,285 of DATINP010000001.1, forward strand.
TAAGTTATACGCTCGTTAAGCCTTACGTCCACGGATTGAAGGTCACACCTCTTGGGATACTTAGCCTGAAAGATGTATCAATCGACGCAAAATAGGCCTTTGCATTTGCTTGAAATATGGGCATAGATAATATCGCCAACCCGCAACCCACCATCAAAGAGCCTCGCCCAGACATCGAGGTGCTTACCTTGCAGACCCTGCGCGACCTGCGCTTGCCCTGGTTGAGCAAGTTTGACCATGCGAGTCTTGCCGGTTACATCAGTGAGAATCCGGGTTTGTCCCTGCGCGTGTCCACCGGCAACGAGTACATCCTGGGCGAGAAGTGGCGCGGGCGCACAGACATCGCAAACATCGTGGAGATAGCGGCTCGGCGCAACAAGCGCGCCCTTGTGGAAGAGTGGGTGGAACGCTTGTCGAGGGACAAAGGGGTCGCTCTGCTGCTGGTGAATCAAGAGGCCTGGCACGAGGATTCCCGCCTGTTCGAGCAATTGGGTTTCAGCCTGATCGAGAAGATTATTTTCCTGGAGCGGGGCTTGCCCTCTCACTTTGACTGGCAAGCCTATAGCGCAGAGCAAGGCCTACCCGTCCTTAGCTTCGAGCGTGCAACTGTTGCCGACGTGGATCCCTTGCTCCTAGTTGACCATCAATCGTTCCCGTGGCTCTGGTGGAACAGTCGTGACGAGCTGGGCACGTACATGTCAATGCCGGACGTACATGTGTTTCTCGCGAAATTGGCTAATGAGCCAATCGGTTACGCCTCATTCACGATGTATAGCGGCTGGGCACACCTGGACAGGCTGGCAGTTGAACAAGGTGTACAGGGTCGCGGCTACGGCGCGGCTCAACTGGCACACGCGCTGGGAACAATGATCGTACTTGGTGCTCGGAGCGTGAGCCTGTCGACGCAAGAGCATAATACACAATCGCAGCGCCTCTATTCGCGCTTTGGCTTCCGGATTGGGCGCGATGCGATGGGCCTTTACGGGCGCGCGCTGCGCGAACTCATGACCTGATACTCGTTTGCTACGGAGGGCACATGAAGGTACTGATGCTGTCGTGGGAGTACACTCCGCATATCGTGGGTGGGTTGGGCAAGCACGTGGTTGAACTTGTGCCGCGCCTGATAGAGGAGGGGGTCGAGGTACATCTGGTCGTACCGAACCTGAGCGGTGGCGCGCACAGCGAACCCTTACCGCTGCCGGATGGTTCGCCTGCGACCAACGGCAGTCGAGTATACCGGGTGGACGCCTCCGGCATGCAAAGCGATTTCTTTGCCAATACATGGCACGACAACATCCTTGTGACTGAGTTCTGTCACCAGCTAATTAAACACGTTGGCGGCTTCGACCTGATCCATGATCACGACTGGTTGAGCGGCTTTGCTGCTATTGCCCTTAAGCGTGAGCACCGCCTGCCACTGCTCGCCACTATCCATGCGACCGAGATGGGGCGAAATCGTGGTAACCTTTACGGCGAAATGCAACGGTCGATCCACCAGGCCGAATGGTGGCTCACATTTGAAGCGTGGCGCGTGATCGCTTGCAGTCGCTATATGGCGTGGGAGGTAGAGACCTATTTTGGCGTCCCCCCCGCCAAGATCGATGTCATACCCAATGGTGTAGACCCACGCAGGTTCGACGCACTGAAGGGGCAGGACCTGTCGGCTTTCAGGCTAGCCTTTGCTCAGCCCGACCAGCCGATCG
>DATINP010000002.1:0-9322 GCA_035474135.1 Chloroflexia bacterium
CACACTGAACAACGACCCTACGTTGCCCATGTTCGACCGCGCTGTCAGCGGGGCCTACCCTCCCGGCTCGACATACAAAATGATCACGGCGTCGGCGGCTCTGCAAGAAGGGGTAGTCAACGTTGATACCACCATTTTCTGTCCCGGCTATATCTCGGTGCCGTACACCCTCAACGAGGCGCAGCGCAACCAGTACCACGATTGGCGCCCGGCGGGGCAGGGCACAATTAACGTAATTCAGGCCCTTACAGTGTCAAGTGATGTGTTCTTTTACATAACAGCAGGCCCACATCAGCAGGACAGCATCCTTCACAACGATGATGGCACCGACACGATTACCTGGACCCGTTACTATGTGCCGGGCGCGGCAAAGCCAACAGAGTTCAACGGGTTGGGAATAGATCGCCTGCATACTTATGCCCAGGCATTTGGCCTCGGCGAACAGACCGGGATCGACTTACCGGGTGAGGTCGCGGGATTGGCTCCGGACCCCGCCTGGAAGGTATCCAATGACCCCCAGAATCCCTGGTCGTTGGGGGATACGCTGGTAACGGCTATAGGGCAGGGCTACGACCTGGTGACGCCTCTCCAACTGGCAAACGTAACAGCAGCAGTGGCCAACGGCGGCACTCTGTACAAGCCGCAATTGGTCTTGAACGTGACCGACTCCACCGGGAAGGTCGTCCAGGGCTACAAGCCGGAAGTTATACGCCAGGTGCCTGTGTCTCCCGAAAACCTCGCCCTGGTGCGGCAGGGTATGTACGATGTAGTCTCTGACAAGAAGGGGACAGCGTACTCGAAGATAAAGGTAGACGGAGTGGAGATTGCAGGTAAGACGGGCACAGCGGAGTACGGTGACCCGATCGCCATCAAAGACGGCAAGGAAGTGCGCCGCGCACATGCCTGGTTTACCGCTTTCGCCCCCTATGATAACCCGCAGATTGCGGTCGTCGTGCTACTTGAAGGCGGCGAAGAAAGCCTTGAAGGCTCAACCTACGCCGTGCCCGTAGCTAACGAAATCCTGAACGACTATTTCCGACTGCACAAGTGATACCTGACTCACGGAGGAATACCTTTTGCAAGCATCCGAGCCGGTAATCATCAAAGGGATTCGCGAGGGACTACTGTTCCTCGTAGATGATGATGTGCCCTTCGCACAGGTGTTGACCGATCTGGTTGGGCGAATCAACGCGCAACCCAACTTCTTCAAGGGCGCGCTCATAACGCTGAATATGGGTAGGCGAGTATTTGACGCGCCGGAGTTCGACGTGCTCTACAGGATGTTGACGCGCAACGGTATGAAGGTGGCCGGTGTGGTGAGCTTGTCGGCCCAGAGCAGAAAGATCGCTGAGGACGCCGGGGTCGCGGCGCGTGCCCCCTCGTTCGCCGCAGGTGACGCCGGCGCAGCCCTGGGCCTGAAAGGGCAGGGAGGCACACAGTCACCAGGAACGTGGTCAAGTGATAGCGAGGGCGCGTACTCGACCGGGGGCCTTGCCTGGCCTGAAGGTGAAAGTCCTTTGGAGGGCTGGGAAGGAGTTGCCGAGGCGGGCGTGGGCCTGTTCTTGCGGTGTCCCCTGCGCCCCGGCCAATCGGTGCATTACGGTGGCGACGTTTGCATCATGGGTGATGTTGATGCAGGCGCGGAGATCGTAGCCGAGGGCGACGTGGTGGTCTGGGGCACCTTGCGCGGCGTGGTGCACGCGGGTGTGGGCGGCGATGATGAGGCGGTGGTGTGCGCCCTCAGGATGAACCCCACGCAACTTGGGATAGCAGGCATACTGGCGCGCTTCCCGTCGACTGATACAGGTAACCTCGCTGATACCCAGCCCCCCGAAATGGCACGCCTTGAGAGCGGCAGGATTGTGGTCGAAGCCTGGAGGCCAGAGCGCGAAGATTGAGGTTACTCTGGTAGAAAGCTCAGGCTGCTATTACGTCCGGTTCGAGCGAGCCTATCCAGAAGTGGTTCTTCGGCACATATTGCACGGCCTTTATTTCCAGCCCGTCGTAGTCTATAGCGTCTGCCGTGTTGCACAGGCAGTGGGTGGGAGCGCCACCGAACTTCGACACATAACGCTCGTACGCCTCCTCGATCTTTGCGTGGGTCGTCTTCTTCCGGTCGTCGTCAAACCAACCTAAATACATGGCCGTTACCTCGTTCCTGCTAAATATTTGTGTGTAAGAATAGAAATTCTGTTCTGATATTAGCACGTATACCGGACGATGTCAAGTACTTTATCCACCACTTTTTGTGAGTCCTATATCTAAGATCTAAGATCTAAGACTCACCCGCGACTCGCCCGGTTTGGCGCGTATGCTATCGATCTGTTATGCTAATTGCGTTGCATACACTATGTGCGACGTATCTTAAAGAGGACGAGTGATGAGCCGAACCAGCGCGCTATACGAACTGCAACAGGTCGATTCGGGCCTGGACAGCCGTGTGGCTCGGATGCGGCAGATTGACGAGAGCATGGGCGACCGCGAAGACCTCGTTACTGCTCGCGCTCAGCACGAGGAGATCGCCGCGCGGCTGGCACAGGAGCAAGCTACTCTCAAGAACCTGTCGCACGAAGCCGAGGACACCGGTACACGCCTGCGCGGGCTTGACCGCCAGATGTACGATGGCTCGATCAAGAACCCCAAAGAGCTGGGGCAAATGCAGGAAGAGGCCTCTCATTTGCGGGTGCGCGTGAAGACGTTGGAAGACAGCGCTCTGGATGTAATGCTGGCGCTCGAGGAAACTGAGGACGTAGAAGCCGAGGCCCGGAAGCAACTCGAAACGGCTCAGCATGAGCAGGAGCTTTATCACGCCAGCCTAATCCAGGAAAAAGACAAGTTGATGGGGCAGGCAAAGGTTCTGCAGGTGAAGCGCCAACGTTCAGTAGCCGAGCTACCATGGGCCGATTTACAGCTATACGAGCGCATGAGGCGCTCTAAGGGCGGTGTGGCCGTTGTCGAGGTGCGGAATTCCATTTGCGGTGGCTGTCACTCTACTATTCCGGTGAGCGTGCTTCGCCAGGCCCGCAACCACGCCGAGATTACGACATGCCCGACCTGTGGGCGCATTATCTATCCCCTAGGCGAAGTGAAGTACGAAGAGTTCGACCACAATCTGGATAATGTAGATAAGTGAGGAACCCCGTTTTACCTATAGCGGTCACTGCCGGCAAGGTGTCGGCGCTGGCGACGCGCCTGCTGGGGCGAGGCGGCGGTACGGCTCTGCCCGGGTTGGTGGCGCAAACGGTCTATCCGGGTGTACTGCGCGATATTACGAGGCAACTGCCCGACGGCTCCCTTATGGTCAGCGGCACCAACGGCAAAACCACCACCACGCGCATGATTGGCTCTATTCTGGAGGCCGCAGGGCTGCACGCCTTGCACAACCGCTCAGGCTCGAACCTGGAGCGTGGCTTGATCTCGACCCTGGTCGAGGCGGCCTCTCCCACCGGCAGCCTGGCAGACAAGTACCGTGCAGGTCTGTTCGAGGTGGATGAAGCCGCTATGCCCGCCGTGCTGGGCGCGATAAAGCCCCGGGTGCTGCTCCTCAACAATCTCTTCCGCGACCAACTGGACAGGTACGGTGAACTGGACGCTATCTACAGCAAGTGGCGCGCGGTCCTGCACAAACTTGGTGCCGGGTCGAGACTGGCGCTGAATGTGGACGACCCGGCCATCGCGGGGCTGGCAGACGCGCCCGACCTGCGGGCCAAACCCCTCACCTTCGGGATAGAGGACACGAGTTACGTACTCGACGGACTGCCCCACGCCGCCGACTCGATCTCGTGTCCTCGCTGCAACGGCCCTCTGCGCTACTCAGCCGTGTTGTTGAGCCACCTGGGGCACTGGTCTTGTCCCCGTTGCGGGCTGGCGAGGCCGCGCCCCGACGTGGCCGCTCTGCGCGTTGAGCTTCACGGCACTGACAGCAGTACCCTCCTGCTTGATACACCAGCAGGCGAGATGCAGGTGGTTGTGCGCGTGCCGGGACTATACAACGTCTACAACAGTTTGGCGGCAGTGGCGGCTACCCTCGCATTCGGGATACCCCCAGTGCACATAAAGGCCGGACTGGAAGCCTTTACAGCCGCTTTTGGCCGCATTGAGCGTATTCCGGTACCCGGAGAGGGCGATAAGCGTCTGTTTATGGCCCTGGTGAAGAACCCTGTGGGCTTTAACGAAGTACTACGGATGCTCTTTCCGTCGTCGGGCATGCAGGCGGAGGTGGATACACAAGCGCGGCATCTGCTGATCATCATCAACGACCTGATAGCCGACGGGCGCGATGTGTCGTGGTTATGGGACGTGGATTTCGAGACGCTGGCGACCTCTGCTCAGGGTGTGGCGCGCGTAGACGTGTCGGGCCTGCGCGCCGATGATATGGCCGTGCGGTTGAAGTACGCCGGGGTGGACCATGCGCTCATAACTGCGGACAAGACCCTTCCGGGCGCGCTGGATGCGGCGGTGGCGGCTCTGCCTGTGGGTGCGACCCTTTACGTCCTCCCCACTTATACGGCCATGCTGGAGTTCAGAAAGATGCTCTTTGAGAAGGGCTGGGTTGATAAGCAGTTCTGGGACGACTGACGAGTCGTAGATCCTAGATCGTAAGTCATACGTCATAAGTCATAAGTCATGCGTCGTCTTACTGGTCACTGGTCACTAATCGGTCGTCGGTCGCCCGACTTACGATCTAAGATCTAAGATCTAAGATCTATGACTAAAAAGGACAGACTATGGACCTGAGAATCGCATTTCTTTATCCTGAATTGATGAACATTTATGGCGACCGTGGGAACATCCTCACGTTGAGCCAGCGCGCCCGGTGGCGAGGAATCGACGTGCAGGTGGACAAGGTAAGCCTGGGCGACACGCTCGACCCCGGCTACTACGACTTCTTCTTCTTTGGCGGCGGGCAGGACAAACAGCAGATAGCAGTATCCCAGGACTTGCAGGGGCAGAAGGGCGATGCGATCAAGGAGGCAGTGGAGCGCGGCACGGTCATTCTGAGCGTATGTGGCGGCTACCAGATGCTAGGGCACTACTACCGCCCCTTCGACGCCGACGACCTGCCGGGCATCGGCCTGTTCGACGCACACACCGACGCGGGCGACAAGCGTTATATAGGAAATGTGCTCATAGACTGCAACCTGCCGGGGGTGGACACTATCGTGGCCTTCGAGAACCATTCAGGGAAGACCTATTTGCATGCAGGAGTGAAACCTCTGGGCAAGTCACTAGTCGGTGGTGGGAACAACGGTGAGGACGGCACCGAGGGTGCGATCTACAAGCGCGCCTATGGCTGTTATTTGCATGGTTCGCTGCTTCCCAAGAACCCGCGCTTGGCCGACCTGCTGCTTACCCAGTCTTTGGAGCGCAGGCACGGCCCTGTGGAACTCGCTCCTCTCGACGACCACCTCGAACTGGCCGCCCACGCCAGCGCCACTGAGCGTGCGCGCTCTACGCATTAAGGGCTACCCTGTGGACGTTGCCACAGCCGCACCCCGCCTATAATAAGGGCAACACCAATAACTGCCAGGAGCACCCAGAGTACCCACGTCGATTGACCTGTTATGGGTAAACTACCTGCAGTGAACGTAAAGAGCGCAGGTCCCGCACCCCCGCCCATCGAGATCTGATCATTCTCCACACAAACCAGATACAGGTTCTCCCTGGGCAACGGGCCTCCCGACGACAGCTTGCTTGGTATGCGAAACGTGGCTTCACCGTGCCCATCAACCGTCTCCATAGAGGCAAGAGGATAATCGATTAGTTTTAGATTGCGTGAACTGGGAAAAGTTTCGCCCAGCGATGCGCCGGGGGTTATGGGTACCGCGAAACCCACCTCGGTCACAGAGGAGGAATACCATTGATCAAGTTGCACATGGACAAGCGTGCCAGGTCCCCCTTGCGTAGGGGTGAAGTTGCAGCGAGAAACAGTAGCTAGGGGTGCGGCTTGCCCCGTGTAGCTTAAGAGAGCAGATATCATCAGCCCGAGAAGTAGCAGTCCTCCGTACCCGTAGTGCTTAAAGGTTATTCCCATTCGGAACCTCCATTACCCTGAGAGCGGTTGTACTATATCTCGCGTTGAAACAGCGTATCGCACGTACTTGGCCAGCTTGTGCAGTTCAGATTATAGCAGAGCTGAGTCGCTCGTAGCACAAGGCAAACCACAGGTATCTCCTCTTGCTCATTACCCGACACAGCACGGACTCTTAGAAACTGTCTGAAAAGTGTGAATATCGAAGAAACGAACCAACTCTCTTTTGTCATTCTGAGCGAAGCGAAGAATGACAAAAGAGAGTTGGTTCGTCTCCTCCTACTTTGTACTTTTCAGGCACCTTCTTACACTTTAATATCTTCGCGTCCTCTTAACCTTCATGATCTTCGTGCTCGTCCCTCTAAAACTTGGCGATCCTGGCGACCTTGGCGTTTCAATTCTTGCGTCGCGGGCCGTCCGGATGTGGAAATGCTTGCAAAGCGCCGAAAAGAGCCTATAATGGGGAAAAGTGTGGAAAAAGTGGCGATTTGTGGGGAAAAGTGGGGAGGAATGTGGATAACTTTCCCCTCGCTCACGCTCCCGAAGGCACCAGATAGGCGATATAAAGCATGTTTCTTGGCCGGTTTGAACATTCTGTAGATAGCAAAGGGCGAGTGGCTGTGCCTGCTCGCTTCCGTGGCCTGCTGTCGGGCGAACTCATCATGACCCGTGGCAACGACGGCTGTCTCTACCTGTTCACCGAGCAGTCGTGGGAGCCGTTGGCGGCCAAACTCAATGCCCTGCCCACAGGCGACGAAGATGCTCGTAATCTGCGGCGTGCCGTCTTCTCGTCGGCCGAGCCTGTAGAACTCGATAAGCAGGGTCGCGTGATTATCCCTGACCACCTGCGCCAGTATGCAAGCATTACGGGCGACGTGTCAATAATAGGGCTGGGGGAATACATCGAAATCTGGGACACCGAGTCCTGGAAAACGCTGGACAGCAATATCGCACAGAACGTGGACGTAATTTCGTCTCACCTGTCGGGACAGTATTGATTTCGGAGCGCGGGGCATAGCGTGGACGACACACCAGGACTTCCCCAGCCTCAACGCCATGCACCTGAACATCCACATACGCCTGTTCTATTACGCGAGACCCTCGACGGCCTGAAGGTCGCGGACGCGGGGGTCTATATTGACGGCACGCTGGGGGCAGGCGGACATTCCGAGGCGATCTTGCAGGCTGCTGACGGGGCCAGAGTGCTTGGGTTGGACGTTGACCCCAGCGCGCTGGAGATCGCCGGCGCGAGGCTCAAGGCCTATATTGACGCAGGCAGGCTGCGCCTGGTACGCTCCAACTTCGAACGGATGGACGAAGTGGCCGAGGCGCAGGGGCTTGCTCCTGTAGACGGCGTTTTGCTCGACCTCGGGGTGTCGTCCATGCAGTTGGACAGGCCTGAGCGCGGCTTCTCGTTTCGGGCCGACGGGCCGCTCGATATGCGGCTCGACCCCGCCGGACCCACTACCGCGGCTGACCTGGTGAACGAACTGCCTGAAGGCGAGCTAGCTGACCTGATCTTCAAGTATGGCGAGGAGCCTGCGTCCCGCAGGATAGCTCGGCGGATCGTAGAGGCTCGCGACAATGGACCGATCACCACCACGGGCCAACTGGAAGAGATCGTGTACAGGGCAGTTGGGGGCCGTACTGCCGGGCGTACCCGCAGCACGATCCACCCCGCTACGAAGACTTTTCAAGCGCTCAGGATAGCGGCCAATCGAGAGTTAGAAGTGTTGGAGACAGGTCTGTCGGCGGCGGTGCGCGTGCTGAAGCCTGGCGGTCGGCTCGTGGTGATCTCCTTCCACTCGCTGGAAGACAGGATCGTGAAGCTTTTTATCCGCCAGGAGCAGAAGGGGTGTGTGTGCCCGCCCGAATACCCCGTGTGTGTGTGCGGGCGCGTGCCCACTCTAAAGGCGATAAACAGCAAGCCGATCACGGCGGACGACGAAGAAGCGAAGCGCAATCCGCGCAGCCGGAGCGCCAAGCTGAGAATAGCGGAACGGATCTAGCATGATGATCAGACGTAAAAAATACCAATCGCAGGCCGCACCCCTGGTGCGCCGCAATAAACAGCCGGGCAGCCGAAAGAGCGCGCTGTCGGTCGTACCGCGCGGTGTGGCTGGCGCGGCGGGGGCGGCAGGCAAGCTACGCCCGCAACTCCCCAGGTGGATAGACCCCCACCCAGGGATCGCGGTGCTTGTTGCGTGCGCGATCATAGCGGCGGTGTGCTTTCTCTACCTATCGCAGGTGACGAATGTAAGCAACGCGAATTACCGGCTGCAAGACCTGAAGACCCAGCATGCTCAGCTTCAGCGGGACCAGGATAGCCTGCGCTTGCAGATCGCGAACGCCCAATCGCTAACTACCATTGCGAACCGCGCCACCAAGCAGTTGAACATGGTCCAGTTAGATGGCCACTATACCTACCTGCCCCTGGCAGATGGCCCCCTGGCTGCCCTGCCCATGACGGCAACGAGCGTGATTAGTGATAAGTGAGACATCGAGAGTGCCCGGCGACTTTAGTCGCGGGTTAATTAGCCCAAATAATGAACTACAAGCAGGCCCAATCTTGAGGAAAGATAGTCCGCGAAGGCGGACTTCGTAAACGTAGCCCGCGACTTGAGTCGCCGGGCTCTGCGTAAGGCAAGTAATTAAGAATTCGCGCAGCAAAGCGGGGAGTACATGGCACAGGCAACGCTAACAGGTGGGAATAGAGGCAAACAGGCCGCACGGCCTCAGCGCGTTTCTGCGCGGCGGCTGTGGATTATCCTTGCCGTCTTTACGGTGCTCGGGGGGTACAACCTCTTTACCGTGTTCAAACTGCAGGTGTTGCAATACACCGATCTGTCGTCTATGTCCGAATCGAGGATCAAGCGCAAAGATACGCTAGTGCCGAGGCGCGGATTGATCTACGACTCGCGTGGGCTACTGCTGGCGGGCAACGCTACGGCCTACGACGTCTACGTGGATCTCACGCACACTACCGCCGACAGCGACCTGCACGAAATCGCCGACTTGCTCGCGCCCACACTGGTGCAGGATCCACAGGCCATGTTCACCAAGTTTCGGGACGCCCTGGACCAAAACGTAACCTATTTGAAGGTAGCGAACAGGGTGGACGGTACTATGCGCAGCAAAATCGTAGATCTGAGCAATCGGTACAAGGACATCATCAAGCCTGTGGTCAACTTCGAGATACAGTCGCTCAGGAACTACCCCAACCTGGCGGTCGACGGCGTTAGCGGACTGGCAGCTTCGGTGCTGGGCTTCACCGACTACGACAACCAGGGG
>DATINP010000003.1:0-24742 GCA_035474135.1 Chloroflexia bacterium
GTTTGAGCGACGGTGACGGGCTGTGCGTCGGGCCGGTAGGTGGTCTCGACCACTTCGGGTGCGTACCAGAGACGGTGTCCGCCCAGCAGATTGAGAGGACCGTTGGGGCTGGGCAATACCGCATCGGGCAGTTCGGCGAGGAGATTAGGGCCGCCATCGAACCCCCAAAAGACAATGCGTGGCCCCCGATCAATGGTCGCCGCGAGGCGCACCAGCCCATTGCTGAGCCAGAGGCAGTCCATACCGTTAAACTCGCCGCGAGCGACCTCGACCATCCGCTACTCCTTACGAAAAAGATGATCGCAGGCGCGATCCGTGCGCTATTTTATCATATTTGGGGTAGGGAAACACGCTGGACATTTTTGTCGCGACAAAAAAGCGACTAGGAAATGCGGCCCTCGATCAGCATGGGGGCTGAGGAAGTGGGCGGCGGATCGGATGGGGCGGGCACGCCTGCACCCATAAAGGCTTTCGCCAGCGCGTCCTGGAAGGTCAGCCCCACGCCCATAGCTTCGCCTGTGCTTTGCATCTCAGGTCCCAGCACGGGCATCAACGTGGGGAACTTGTTGAAAGGCAGCACTACGGCCTTGACCGACACGCGAGCGGGTGGCTCATAGCCGGAGAGGGCTATCTCGGACAGCGGCACACCCATCATCAGGCGCGTGGCGATGCGCGCCAGTGGCACTCCCGTGGCCTTGCTTGCGAACGGTACCGTACGCGAGGCTCTGGCGTTGACCTCCAGCAGGTACACCTTGTCGTCCTTCACGGCATATTGCACGTTGATCAAGCCCATCACCTTCAGGTGGCGAGCCAGGCTGCGGGTGTAATCCTCCACGGTCGCCACTACTTCGGGCGAGAGGGTCTGCGGTGGGTAGACGCACGAGCTATCGCCTGAATGGATGCCGGCCTTTTCTAGCTGCTCCATCACAACGGTGAACACATCGTGCCCGTCCGACACGCCGTCCACGTCGATCTCGACGGCGTCCTGCAAGAAGCGGTCAACCAGGATGGGGTGCTTACGTAGTTGCGCGCCCAGTCCGCTAAGGTAGCTGCGTAATTCGTCCTGGGTATAGATGATCCGCATACCTCGCCCGCCCAGCACGTACGAGGGGCGCACCAACACAGGGAAGCCGATCTGGGGGGCGAAGGCCTCCAACTCGTCCTGGCTGTGGGCGATGCTCCACGCAGGGGTGGGAATGCCCAACTGCTCGCACACCGCAGCCATCTGCTGGCGGTCCTCGGTGGCGGCGATAGAATCGGGCGACGTGCCGAGCAGAGTGACTCCCGCCTGCGCGAGAGGCCGGATCAGGTTCAGCGCGGTTTGCCCGCCGAACTGGGCGATCACCCCCAGGAGGCCGTCGCGCTCGTGTTCCACCACGTTCAGTACTTCCTCTAGCGTGAGTGGCTCGAAGTAAAGGCGGTCGCTGAGCGAATAGTCGGTGCTGACGGTCTCGGGGTTGTTGTTGACCACGACGGCTTTCACGCCCATCGCCCTCAACGCTTCGACCGCGTGCACCGACGAGTAGTCGAACTCGATCCCCTGTCCGATACGAATGGGGCCACTTCCCAGCACTATCACCTTGGGGCCGGCCAGCGTATCGGCCTCATCTTCCATCTCGTAGGTCGAATAGAAGTAGGGAGTGGACGCGGCGAACTCGCCCGCGCAGGTGTCCACCATCTTGTACGTAGGCATGATGCCCAGCGACTTGCGCCAGTTGCGGATCGTGGCGGGCAGATCGGGAGTGGGGTGCGGGTTGATGAGGCTCGCAAGCTGCTGATCCGAGAAACCGAGGCGCTTGGCTTCGGTCAGCACGAACGCGGCTTCTTTGGAGGGCAGTTCGCCGCCCGAGGGCCATTCTATGCGGCGGATTGCGCTTTCGTGGGCGCGGATGTTGGCGAAACGCTCGATGAACCAGGGGTGGATGTGACTCTGCGCGCTTACCTCGGCGACGCTCCAGCCCCGTGCCAGCGCGTTATAAATGGCGGCGGGACGCTCGTGCGTGGGCCGAGCCAGGCAACCTGCAATGCGCTCTTGTGTCCAGGCGGCGCTCCCTGTGAGCCAGGCCGATCCGACATCGAGGCCGCGCAGTGCTTTGAGGAAAGCCTGCTCGAACGAGCGGCCAATTGCCATGACCTCGCCCGTGCTTTTCATGGTCATGCTGATATGGTGGTCTACATTGCGGAACTTGTCGAAAGGCCAGCGCGGCAGCTTGACCACTATGTAATCGAGCGCAGGCTCGGCGCAGGCGCTTGCCCCTGTGATGTCGTTGCGTAGCTCGGCCAGGGTATAGCCAAGCGCGATCTTGGCGGCCACCCGCGCAATAGGGTAGCCTGTGGCCTTCGATGCGAGCGCCGACGAGCGCGACAATCTGGGGTTGACCTCGATGATAGCGTACTCGCCCGTCTGCTGGTTGAGCGCGAACTGGCAATTGCACCCGCCGCGCACATCGAGCGAGCGCACTATCTCAAGGGAGGCTGTGCGCAGGCGCTGGTAATCCTCGTCCGAGAGGGTCTGGCTGGGGGCCACCACGATGGACTCACCGGTATGCACGCCCATGGGGTCCATGTTCTCCATGTTGCAGATGATGATCGCGTTGTCCTGAGCGTCGCGTAACACTTCGTACTCGATCTCGGCCCAGCCCGCCACGCTGCGTTCGAGCAGTACAGAGCCAACGGGACTGACCTTCAGCCCTTCGCCCACCAACGCCTCGAGTTCTTCCATATTGGCGGCGTGCCCCGATCCTGTGCCCCCCAGACAGAAGGCCGCGCGGCCCACCAGAGGGAAGCCGTTGCGCTCGGCAAAGTCCACAGCCGCCCACAGGTCAGCCACCGATGCGTTAGGGAGGACGGGCTGGCCGCGGTCCACCATGAGGTCGGCGAACATGCGGCGATCCTCGGCCATGCGGATGCTGTAGGTGGAGGTGCCCAGCATTCGCACGCCGCACTCCTGAAGTACCCCGTCGCGCTCCAGATCAACGGCGAGGTTCAGGGCGGTCTGGCCTCCCATTGTGGCGATCAGTCCGTCGGGCCTCTCTTTGCGTATGATCTCGGCCAGGGATGGCACGGTGAGCGGCTCGATATAGACTCGGGACGCGGTGCCGGGGTCGGTTTGGATGGTGGCCGGGTTCGAGTTGACCAGCACTACTTCGACGCCTTCTTCGCGGCAGGCGAGGCAGGCTTGCGTGCCCGCGTAGTCGAACTCGGCGGCCTGCCCGATCACGATCGGCCCTGAGCCGATGATCAGCACTTTGTGGATTGTGGGGTCTTTAGGCATTTGGGAAGCGCTCCGAGAGGAATTATTGCTGGTGACAGACGACCAATGATAAAGGGATCAGTCGTCAGTCGGTCGTACGTCGTCCACTGTACGCAAAAACCTGTCTATCACTCCTACCGTATCGGTTGGGCCGGGGTGGGCCTCGGGGTGCCACTGCACTCCCCACACGGGGCGGGTGGCGTGGGCGATGCCCTCGACCGAGCCATCGTTGAGGTTAGTGTGGGTAATCTTGTAATCAGTGGGCACCGAGTCGGGGTCGACAGTATAGCCGTGATTCTGGGTGGTGATCGATACGCGTCCGGTTTCGGTTTCAAGTACGGGCTGGTTGATGCCCCGGTGGCCGAAGCGCATTTTGGTGGTGCGCCCTCCCGCCGCCAGCGCGAGCAATTGATGGCCGAGGCAGATGCCAAACACGGGCATGTCGCCCTTGTCCAGCAGACCGCGCACGGTGTTTACCGCGTAGTCAAGGCGAGCGGGGTCGCCGGGGCCGTTGGACAGCAGTACACCGTCGGGCCGGAGGGCCAGGATGTCGCCCGCGCTCATGGTCGCGGGGACGGTCCACACTCCCGCACCCTGCTTTTGGAGATGGTCATGCATGGCGGCCTTCGCACCATAGTCCACCAGGGCGATGCGCGGCCCGCCGGACGACGCGGGTGGATCCCAAATGAGGGTGGGCGTGGAACACTCAGCCACGAAGTCTAGAGCATCGTAGTTGAGCGACTGGGCGAGCGCGAGCAGTTCGCTCTGAGGGGGCATTTCACCGGCAGGCATGGAGGCCAAAGCCGCGGGCACGACCCCGTGTGTGCGCACCTGCCGGGTTAGATAGCGTGTGTCTACACCCACGAGCGCGGGTATGCTGTGCAATCGGAGCATAGAATCGAGCGAATGGTCGGAGTTTCTATGTCCGGCGCTCTCCATGAGGTCGCGCATCACCACGCCGCGCGGGTGGATGTGGGTGCTCTGGCTGGAAAGGGGGCCCGCACCATAGTTGCCCACGAGGGGGTAGGTGAAGATGAGGAGTTGGCCCGCGTACGAGGGGTCTGTCAAAGCTTCCTGATAGCCGACCATGCCTGTCTGGAAGACCAGTTCGCCAACTACCACGCCCGGAGCGCCTGCCCCCCTCCCTTCAACGACAGTACCGTCGGACATTATGAGGATGCCCGACATTGGCTCGCTTCGTTCGGTTGGTTCAGGCGCGTTCATCGTTGCTCCTATGGCGGGTTAATCCTGCAGTTCCATTATGACTTCTTCGATTTCTTCGCCGCGTGCGTTGGCGAAACCCCTGTCGTAGCCTGTGATGGCAAACCCGCATTTTTCCAGAACCCGAATCGAGCTGAGGTTGTCTTTGGCGGCCCGGGCATGCAGAGGGCGCACCTTGACTTGTTCCAGTAACTGCGAGAGCGCGTCTGTGGCAATACCTTTACCCCAGTGTTCTCGTCCAATCCAGTAAGTGACCTCTGTTTCGCCCGATTGCACATAGCTACCGACGCTGCCAACTACTTGATCTGCCAGCAGTATGGTCTTCGTCGTGACGGTGTCGTCGCTCAGGATCCTGGCCCAGTGTGCCATGAAGGCCTCCCGGTCGGCAGGGTTTTTGGACGTGAAAGCGGCCATATGGTTGGCGAGCGGGTCCTGTTGGTACTCGAAGAATACAGGTAGGTCGTCTTCGACCACATCTCGCAATATGACCCTTACCATAAGATCACCCCCGGTTTCGACTTCATATTATCACACCGCAGCGAGAGCCGCACGGCGTTTTTGCACATGACGGGTGCCGAGAAACGAGTGCTGAGTGCTGAGTTCCGACGGCAGACGGCAGACGGCTGACGGCAATAGCACGCCATGCAAATCCTTCACTCAGAACTCGGCACTCAGCACTCGCGCTTGCGCCAGTTCGCCCGGCGCGGCGCCGAACAGCTTGCCTGCGATCAGGTTTGCCAGCACGCCGGACGTACTGCGCGCGTTGACGGCCTGCTTGTTGAAGCGGCCCTGGATGTAATCTATCCCCGCGCTGTTGTCGGTGGTGGGGCCGGATACGCAATCCACCTCGAGGCCGAGTTGGCTCAGGAAAAGCAAGCCACCCCAGGTCGCTACGAGGTCGTTGGCGCAGAGAACATGCGCCCTGACGTGCCCCATTAACTCGGCATCGCCCAGGAGTATATCCACGCCGTAGTGCCCCATGATCCCGTCGCCGAACTCCACCACGATTGCGTCGGGGTGTTGCTCGTTCAGCGCGGCGAGGATGCCCTTGGCGGCGGGCACCAGGCAGTTGTCGGTGTGGGTGGTGGAGGGGAGGCCCGCGTCGCTGAAGGACATGGCGGCAATGGCGCCGTGGTCGAGCATGTTGAGGAGGTCGCGCTGGGTGGCGACTCCCGCCAGCTTGGCGACAGCTATCCGGTAGCCCCGGCTTTTCAGCCCCTTGATGATCTCGCAGGCGGCGGTGGTCTTGCCCGAGTTCATACAGGTGCCCGACAGGAGGATGATGGGCGCGGAGTGTGGAAGCGAGGTTTGCCAGGGCACGGCATGACGACCGATGTTGGCGGGCACGCCGTTCGATATGACCGCTCCCACCACGCGCACACGCAGGGGTTGGCCGAAGTCGGCGTTGGCCGACGAGCAAAGCCCGATCACGCCCCCCATATTAAGCATGTGGAGCACGTCGCCGGGCCCGATGCGCGAAGGCACATATCCCACAAAGCCTTTGAGGGCCTGCCGCTCGCCCAGCACGCCCGCTATGAGATCGCCTTTGATGATGCGCGCCATGCGTCCGCTTTCAAGCTCCAGTTCGCCATAGACCGACTGCTCTTCCAGAGCCTCTACAACGAGCACGTTACCCCGCTCGGCTGTGATGATACGCGAGACCTCCACTTCGTGCGTGAGATTGGCTGTGCGCGTTGCTGACGCGATTTTATCGAGCTTGACCACAGTAGTCAGGTTGGTCAGGTTAGCTACCATTGTGCGCCTCCGTTATGTGCGCTAATCAGAGTGACAGGTTGTGTGCGGGAGAGGGGAGATTTTGGGCAACAAAAAACCCCCGTCCCAACGCTAGGGACGAGAGTTACAAAACCCCCGCGGTGCCACCCTGATTGTCACATTTTTGGCCTGTGACCGCTCGTGGTTATTTGTTGCGTGGTGACCAACCACTCCCTCCTACTTGCTCGCCCTTGGGCTTTCTTCGGCGGACCGCTCCGTGACGCGTTCGCTGTAACCGGTTTCTCGGGCTTACACCATCCCCGATTCGCTGTAATCCCTGCCACAACTACTATTCCACATCAACGCGGGCTATTCAGTTTGCTGGAGTGGATGTTAGCATAAGGCATGCCAGGTGTCAAGTGGATTTGCGAGCGTGCTATGTAAATCGATCACGGAGAGTAAGAGATAACGAGGAATAGAGAAGCGGCCCACATCGATTGAGTGGGCCGCTTCTATTATTCAGTTGTCCAGCTACTTTGTGTTACGCTCTCGTCGGCGCTGTGTTTCCAAGTACCGTCTGAGTCTTTCGCTCGGGAGCGAAGCGGAGTTCAAAGACCAGTGTGCCGATGACAATCAGGGTCATGAACGCGAGGCCCATGCTGACATATATCGCTATGTCACCCATTGTTCCGAACGCCCAGGCCTGGTTCAACATCGAGCGAAGCGTCTCTCCGCGGAACATGGTTGTCACTAAATCTTCTGCTGCTGCCTGCTTGACGGGGTCGGTTTCAGTTCGGGCAACGGTAGACCAGTAAGAGTACGGCTTGCCTGCGGGGTCGCCCATCTGGCTCAGATGCAGGGCAATGTACTGGTCGGCGTATGCGTGGGCCTGCTCGCCGGTCAGAACCTGCTGGCCTGCATACTGGTTCAGGCTCTCGGGGAGTCCTTTGCCGACAGGTGGGAAGCTGATTTGCTGTGGGGCTAATTGAGAGCGTATCTGGTCGTGGGTGAAGTTGCCGGCATAGTATGCCAGGCCTGCGCCAAATCCGAAAACGATGATCATCACGATCTGTAGGGTGATGATTCTCCAACGAATGCCTTGAGTCATTTGTTTACCCTCCAACTTTGTTTGATATACCAGGTCTAATGAACAAAACTCTTGCCTCATGTGGGACTCGCCCCACATAGTACGATCCGCGAAAGCATTGTCCTGTTATTCTTTTTGTTGCTTGCGTTACCCGGTCGTTCTGTAACCAATTTACTATAGGGTGGTGATCAGACGGGTATAAATGGGTGTACATAAGGTGAATAATGGATTAGAGTAACATGAGCAGTACTACGCCGTCCGGCGGTCCGGTTTACAAAGGAGCTTCGAATCATGTCGGGTAATTTGATAGAGAGCACACCCTCGGCTTATGGCTATCCGTTGCTTATCAAGGGGCTTTTCACCACCTCACTGGCGAACAGACCGCAGCAGGAGATTGTGTCGGCGAACGGCAGCCGGTATACTCTGGCCGATTTATACGGGCGAGTGGGACAGTTGGCAGGCGCGCTGGAAAGCCTGGGAGTGCGGCCGGGCGATACTGTGGGTGTGATGGATTGGGACACCACGCGCTACCTCGAAGCCTACTTCGCCGTACCGATGATGGGAGCGGTACTGCACACCATCAACGTGCGCCTGCCTCTTGAGCAACTGCTTTACACGATAGAGCACGCCGAGGATAAGGTGGTACTGGTCAACAGCGACTTCCTGCCTCTGCTTGAGGCTATAAAGGGACGCATCTCCACGGTGGATAAGTATGTGTTGCTATCGGACGTCAACGAGCGCCCGGCTACTTCTCTGCCCATAGACGCCGAGTACGAAGAACTACTGACGAAAGGCATGCCCGATTACGTGTTCCCCGAGCTGGACGAGAACACCCGCGCCACTACGTTTTACACGACGGGCACCACCGGCCTACCAAAGGGAGTGTACTTCAGCCACCGCCAGATAGTGTTGCACACACTGGGCGCGCTGTTGGCGTTCAGCACGCCGGGGTCGGGACAACGCTTCCACCGCGACGATGTGTATATGCCCCTGACGCCCATGTTCCATGTCCACGCCTGGGGGATTCCCTACATGGCGACCTTCATGGGTGTGAAGCAAGTGTACCCCGGTAGATACCTTCCCGACGTGTTGGCGCGCCTGATCAGGGATGAGCAGGTGACCTTCTCTCATTGCGTGCCGACGGTGCTGCACATGATCCTCAACAGCGAGGCGGCGCGGGACGTCGACCTGAGCCACTGGAAGGTGGTGATCGGGGGATCGGCTTTGCCCAGAGGGCTGGCGAAGGCGGCGCTGGACCGTGGCATTGACATCTTCGAGGGCTACGGCCTATCGGAGACCGCGCCCATCCTATCTCTGGCTCAGCTTGCGCCTGAGATGGCGGCTCGCGACGAGGATGCCCGGCTTGACGTGCTGACGCGCACGGGCCAGCCGATCTCGCTGGTAGAGATGCATATAGTGGACGAGGAGATGCGCGACCTGCCGCACGATGGCAAGACAGCAGGCGAGATCGTGGTGCGCGCTCCCTGGCTGACGCAGGGCTACTTCAAGGACAGCACGCACTCGGAGCAGCTGTGGCGCGGTGGCTACCTGCACACAGGTGACATCGGGTACATAGACGCGCAGGGCTATCTACAGATCACCGACCGCATCAAGGACGTGATCAAGACGGGGGGCGAGTGGATTTCGTCGCTGGAGATCGAGGACATTATTTCGCAGCACCCCGCCGTGAGTGAAGCAGCAGTGATCGGCATACCGGACGAGAAGTGGGGCGAGCGCCCCCTCGCGCTGGTCGTGCTGAAAGAGGGACAGGGGAGCGAGATCACTTCTGACGATATTACGGCCCATGTCAGGACATACGTGGATAAGGGCCTGATTTCGACGTGGGCTGTGCCTGAAAGCGTGCAGTTCGTGGACGCGATAGAGAAGACAAGCGTAGGGAAGATCGACAAGAAGCTGTTGAGGTCGAAGTACGGGCCTCAGCCGATTTCATAACCGGCAAGCATATTTCACGCCTTCTTTCTGGCTGCTTTGGCTGCGGCCTTCCTGCTGTTCTCGGCAACCCTGAATCGAACGACTTTGCCAATCAGCTCCAGGGGCATTGGCTGGTCAACAGGGAAGTTTACCGCGCCCTTCGTGGTCCGGTACCTGGATAGCTCATCCTGAAACGCCTCGATTCCACCTGGCGTTGGGTAAAAGCCAATATGATCCTTAAGCCCGGCAAAATAGACCAGATTCCCGTCCTGCGCGAACGCGGGCATTTGATAGCTTATTACCTCTACAGCCTCCGGCGCAGCCTCCCTGATAGCGGCTCGAACTGCTTGAAGTAACACTTGTCTATCCTCAGGGAACGTGGCGATATATTGGTCGATTGACGTGAAGCCGTCTTTGCGCTGGACCACAGACTTTCTCCTTGCTGTCCTTTGCGGAATTAATTGCCCGGCATGCACACTGCAAGTCGGGCACTGTCAGCGTGCCTTGTAGACTTGTCGGCATCGTGATGGGGTGGCGCCTTTGCTACTCCCTCCCCCTATTGTACGGGTGGCACCGCACACGGTCAAGAGAGGTGGGTGGGGAAAGGTCAGTAAGGGCAGAGGAGTGGATATGAGCGGCGAGGTAATACTAAAGTATACCCCTTGTTAACAAAAGGTGGTACCAAAGTACAATTGACGGTGACAGAGTGCGCTGCTATGCTTTCAATAGGTATTTTAGTTTCCAGTTTTACTTGTAATGAGACAGTATTACGCAGGATCTGTTTTTGCCAGGGGGCAGGGAGCAAAGGGTATATGCCAGTAACATCAAGGGAATCGGTTCAGTCGCGCCTGTCATGGCGCTCGCTCAGCGTGTTCGCCATAATAGCGGTCGCGCTATTCGGCCTGCTGCTTACGGGCAGTGTAGCTTTCGCCGGGTTACCCTCAGGGACCCTGCAGGCCAACGGCAACACAACGGTCACCGCCACGCCCGACCCGTGCGGTCTGGTGGGAGAGGTGGTGCAAAGCCCGTACGCCTTTGGTAAGCTAGAGGCGATATCGGCAGTTTCAGCCAACGATGTCTGGGCAGCGGGAATATACGATGTCGGCAGCACAAGCAGTAGTTTGATCGAGCACTGGAACGGAGGCTCATGGCATATCATTCCCAGCCCTAATCCTAGCGCGCTTAACAACGATTTGCATGGACTCGTCGCGTTGGCAAGCGATGACGCATGGGCCGTAGGCGCGTACTACGACGAGGCCCACCACAATAATGTGTTCGCCGAGCATTGGGATGGAACGGCGTGGAGCCTGGTCGACCTCGATCCTAATGTCCAACTGGGCGAGTTATTAGGAGTAGCAGGTACAGAATCCAACGATGTTTGGGCTGTGGGCTACACTGGATCGCAGGCGCTGATAGAACATTGGGACGGCCTGGCCTGGTCGGTAGTTCCTGGCGCATATCAGGGTAACAGTACCCTTAGCGCGGTCGCGGCGATAGCGCCGGATGATGTGTGGGTGGTCGGAGATAGAAGCGGCTTACAAGGAACGCTATTAGAACATTGGGATGGTCTGGCCTGGTCTGTCGTGCCGGATGCCGACACAGGCACCGACCTCACCTCGGTATCAGCCGTAGCGACCGACGACGTGTGGGCTGTAGGATATTACGGTTACTCCGGACCAAGTAACGGAGTGATAGAACATTGGGACGGTACGACTTGGTCGGCGGTAGACAGCCCGGATTTTGGTTCGCTAAGGGCAGAACTTACGGGAGTAACGGCAGTATCAACCAATGATGTGTGGGCGGTGGGCTCTCTGCTGGATGGAACCTACAAGACTCTGGTGGAGCACTGGGACGGCACGGCATGGTCGGTTGTGCAGAGCCCCAACTTCGGTTCATCGGATAATCTGCTGTTTGGGGTTACGGCGGTGTCTAGCGATGATCTTTGGATGGTGGGAGCCTACGCTGATTATCCTACTGTCAATACTGTGATAGAACATTTCTTCTTGCCCTGCATTGCCACCTTGACGCCGACACCTACGCCCGACGATTGCTCTCTCTTCGGGGCTGTTGTGGATACTCCGGTGCTGACTTCTACGCTAAGTCTTTTCAACGGCCTGGCTGCTGTGTCGGCCAATGATGTATGGGTCGCGGGACGGTATCATGACAGTGTCGCCGATGCGGATCGGACGTTGATCGAACATTGGGATGGTGCAGCATGGTCAGTTGTGCCCAGCCCCAATATCGGTTTGGGAGACAACGAACTCACGTCCCTGGCAGCAATATCGGCTAACGATGTGTGGGCCGTAGGACTGTACACTATAGATTACTCGCCTAATGTGCTAGCCGAGCACTGGGACGGTACGGCGTGGACTATCTCGACCCTTGATCCGTCGATTACATCAGGTGAACTTTTAGGGATATCGGCTATATCGCACGACGATGTGTGGATAGTGGGTTATTCACAAGATGGCAGCACCTGGCGAACGCTGACCGAACATTGGAATGGTACGGCGTGGTCGGTTATACCGGTCGCTAACGAGGGTGCTGGGAACAACATCCTCCTGGCTGCGTCAGCTTTGTCGTCCAATGACATATGGACAGTCGGATTCCACATTGAGAGTAACGGATACCAGACGTTGACAGAGCACTGGGACGGCACGGCATGGTCGGTTGTGCAAAGCCCCAACCTGGGTGCTAGCGACAATAATCTACTGGGCGTTTCAGCAGTATCGGCAAACGATGTATGGGCTATAGGGACGTTTCGAGTTGGTTCTGTGCAGCGAACATTGACCGAGCATTGGGATGGCACAGCCTGGACTGCAGTGACCAGCCCCAATCCCAGTTCTGCTGGGAATGTGCTCGATGCGCTAGCAGCTATTTCAGATAACGATGTATGGGCCGTAGGTTCCAGATTGGAAAGCCCCGGCGAGCAGACGTTGGTGGAGCATTGGGATGGCGCAGCCTGGTCGGTGGTATCCAGCCCTAACAATGGACCGGACGACAACCAGCTAAATGCGGTCGTAGCGATAAGCGCGGGTGACCTGTGGATGGCAGGGGGGTATTATGCTCCGCCCAACAGCCTAGTGCTGATGGAGCACTTCACCTCGCCGTGCATCACGCCCACTGCAACTCCAACCGACACCGCCACGCCGGTCAGCACGAGCATTCCAACAGGCACATCAACTAGCTTACCGACGGACACGACAGTGAGCACGAGCACGCAGGTGGCGACGGGGACGGCGATAGCTACAGCAACGGCCATAACGACCGATACCGGTACACCCGTCGGTACGTTGGTGAGCACGACCACTCCAACGAGTATGGCAACAAGCACCGCAGGCGCTACCCGTACTCAGGCGGCAACCGACACACCCAGGGTGAACCTCTCGCCTACTGATAGCCCTACGACGACAGGGACGCCGGAAGCTACGGCTACGCCCACGGCCTGCGTGCTTACTTTCGAGGACGTGCAGCCCTTGGACTGGGAATACGACTATGTGCAGTGGATGTTCTGCCAGGGCGTGATCTCGGGTTACGACACCATGCCCCCTTGCAGCGTCGAGGGCGCA
Organism: Chloroflexia bacterium; assembly: GCA_035474135.1. Lineage (GTDB taxonomy): Bacteria > Chloroflexota > Chloroflexia > QHBQ01 > JADMIH01 > JADMIH01. The sequence goes on from DATINP010000003.1 coordinate 12,776, forward strand.
ACCTGCTTCAAGCCGCAGAACAATACGACCCGCGGGCAGGTGGCCAAGATCGTGGTGAAGGCGTTCGGCTTCCCCATTGACGTTACGGGTGGGCCGCACTTCTCGGACGTGTCTCAGGGTTCGACCTTCTACGACTACGTGGAAACCGCTCGCAATCTGGGCCTGATCAACGGATACGCAGATGGCACCTTCCGCCCAAGTGACAATGTGACGCGCGGGCAGTTAGCCAAGATCGCCGTACTGGCGGCGATAGATGCCGATCCTGCCCAGTGGACGCTGCTCGACCCGGGGGACAATACATTTGAGGACGTAGCTCAGGGGTCGACGTTCTACAGGTATATAGAAACCGCTGTGGCTCACGCCGTCCTATCGGGCTACCCTTGCGGCAGCCCGCCTGCAGGAGCCTGCGGACCGGAAAACAAGCCCTACTTCGTGCCTGAGAACAACGCCACCAGGGCACAAATCAGCAAGATAGTCTACCTGGCCGTCGACCCGCAACTCCGCAGGTAACGCGCCCTCGTCTGCCAACAGGGTAAGCACCCACCGGATACGCCTGTCCGGTGGGTGCTTTCTTTGTCGCGATAAATGGGGCTGGACGAGACCCTCTTGCCGGTCATTCGTCGTCCTGAGCACACGATACAATCGTCGGGGACGGGCCTTGCCCACCATAACCAATTCTTAATTATTCTCCCCTCTAACTTTAATCCAATCGCGCTATTCTGATTGGGTACGAACCCTGTGCAGGCACGTTCTGCACACGATCTACCTGGTTTTGTCGTGTGTAAAAACAACGCATGCAGCAGGTAACTAAATTAAGAATGGGCAGTAAGCAGGCAGCAAACATCACGAAAGGAGGCACGGCCCTACACTCTTACAGAGATAGGGCCGGAGGAAAGAATGGACACATCCCCGGCTTTGCAGGATAAAAGCGCGGCAACGCAAAACAGGACACTAGCCACTAAAAGGATCAAGGGGCGCAAACGCAGGCTGCCCGGCTTTGTCAAAATGATCATCGCCCTGGTGGTGCTGGGGGGTATCGCGGGCGGAGTGCTACTCTGGCGCGCCCAGACCACCGCCTCTGCTGCCGCTCAGTCCACCATTACTCTGCCCGTCACAGAGGGCGACCTGAATATTACGGTCGAGAGCAACGGCAATGTGCAGGCGAACACCGAAAAGTCGGTTACCTACCAGACCGCGGGCACAGTTACCGAGGTTCTTGTGAAGTCAGGCGACAAGGTGACGGCAGGGCAGCCTCTCGTGCGGCAGAGCGACACCGACCAGAAAGAGGCGGTGGCACAAGCGCAGGCGGGCGTCAACACGGCCCAGGCCAAGCTGGCTGACCTGCAGAAGGGACCTTCAGAGGCGGCAGTAGCCAGCGCGAACGCCGACGTAGCCTCGGCCCAGGCCGCGCTTGACGCTTTGAAGGCAGGCTCCACGGCTCAGGACATAGCCGATGCCCAGACCGACCTCAAGACCGCCCAGACCAATCTGGCGACCGTGAAGGCGGGGGCCACCCCCAAAGAGCTACAGGACGCGCAGGCTGACCTCGATGCGGCACAGGCGGCCTACAATGAGCTAAAGGCCGGGGCCAGCGACAAGGATCTAAAGGACGCGCAGGCCGACCTCGATGCTGCTCAGGCAGCCTATGACGCCCTGAGCGACCCTCCGAGCGCAGCCGACCTTGCCGAAGCGCAGTCTGCTCTCGATATGGCGAAGGCCAAGCAAGATGCTCTCAAAGCCGGACCCACCCAGGCCGACCTCAGCACGGCCCAACTCGCCGTGACTCAGGCCCAGGCCTCCATCACTTCCATCCAAACCCAGGCTGCTCTCGACAAGCAGACAGCGCAGTTGACCCTGGACAAGGCCAACCGCGACCTCCAGCAGGCCCAGACCGATTACGGCAACATTGCCGACCAGGTGCTGGACGAGCAGGGCAACATAACGGTGCCCTCCAGCAACCCCAAGTACGCCCAGTACTGGACTGCCTACTACGCTATGAAGGATGCCGAGCAAGTACAGACGCAGGACCTGAATCTGCTAAATAACGTCATCCAGAAGGAAAAGGACGATGTGGCTGCGGCCCAGGCCAAGCTGGCCGACGCGCAGACGCAACTGGCGACATTGCAGGCGGGCGCCACCACTGCTGACCTTACTTCGGCTCAGCACGACGTTGACACCGCCCAGAAGGCCCTCGACGACCTGACCAAAGGCCCCACCAAAGACCAACTTGCGACCGCGCAAGCAGCGGTTACCAAGGCGCAGACCGCTCTTGATACCCTGAAGGCAGGTCCCACGGCGAGCGACCTCGCCACAGCGCAGGCAGCAGTCACCAAGGCGCAGACCGCCCTCGACCAGTTAAATGCCGAGCCGACCGCCGACGACCTGGCAACGGCCCAGTCCGCGGTGGACAAGGCACAGGCCGCACTGACCGCGCTGAAGGCGGGCGCTACTCCGCAGGAGATCGCGGCGGCGAAGGCCACCGTAGCGCAGAAGCAGGCTACTCTTGCCGCACTGGTAGAACCCGCCACCGGCAGTGATATAGCGACGGCGCAGGAGGCGGTTGCCACTGCACAGAAGACGCTGGATGACGCCAACGCCGACCTCGCCAAGACCGTACTCACCGCTCCCTTTAGCGGCACCATCGCCGCCGTTACCGCTGAACCCAACGCCCAGGTCACCGTAGGCTCGGAAGCCCTCACCATTTATGACGAGAGCGGACTGCAGCTTGTGCTGGCGGTGAGCGAAAGCGATATCCAGAAGATCAAGGTGGGGCAAGAAGCCAAGATAACCATAGACGCGCTGCCCAACACTGTGTTTACCGGTACGGTGAGCGAGGTGTCCAATGTGTCGACCACCAGCCAGGACGTGGTGACCTATGCGGTCAATGTCCAGTTCAATCCTGGTACTGAACCCGTCAGGACGGGCATGAGCGCCACGGCCAATATCATAGTGGAGAGCCATGCTGGGGTGATCCAGGTGCCCACCCGCGCCATCACCACACAGGGTCGTAACAAAGAAGTCACCGTGCTGTACGGCGCCGACAAGACCCCGGTGACCGTGGGGGTGCTCACGGGCGCGAGCGCAGGCAGTATGACCGAGGTCACAAGCTGTGTGGACACAGGTAACCAGTGCTTGCGGGCGGGTGACGAGGTGCAGGTAGTTATTAGTGCATCTACCACCACCAACGGCGCCAACCAGGGATTCCCCACTACAGGAGCCTTCCCAGGCGGGGGCTTTGTTATCAACAACGGCGGCGGCGGTGGCGGTGGCAGATTCCAGCGCGGGACAGGGGCGAATCCGTAGGCGACCAGTGACCAGTGACCAGTAGTGATTAGTGACAGCCAATGACGCATTACGCATAGCCCTACTGGTCACTGGTCACCGGTCACTGGTCACCGGTCACTGGTCACTGGCGCTACGAAAAGGAATTGCAAGAATGGAACCTATCATTTCGGTGCGTAACCTGGCGAAGACTTACCTCATGGGCGAGAGCGAGGTACAGGCTCTGCGCGGGGTCAGCTTCGACATCAGCAAGGGCGAGTTTGTGGCGATCATGGGACCGTCGGGGTCGGGCAAATCCACCCTGATGAATCTACTTGGCTGCCTGGATACGCCCACAGAAGGTGAGTATATGCTGGACGGTCTGCCCGTGGAGCAACTGGACAGCGACCTGCTATCTGCGGTGCGCAACCGCAAGATCGGCTTCATCTTCCAGCAATTCAACCTGCTGGCGCGCGGTACTGCTCTTGAAAACGTCGAGCTACCCCTGATCTACAAGGGTAACGTCAAGAGGGCTGAGAGGCGCGAGAGGGCCGAGGCCGCGCTCGAGATCGTGGGACTGGCCGACCGGATGGAACACCGTCCACGCGAGCTATCCGGCGGCCAACAGCAGAGGGTGGCTATCGCCCGCGCGCTGGTCACGCAACCTGCTATCCTGCTGGCCGATGAGCCGACGGGCAACCTCGACTCTCATTCCAGCGAAGAGGTGATGCAGGTGTTCGAGGACCTGAACGAACAGGGCATAACCGTGGTACTGGTGACACACGAACCCGACGTAGCGCTCCATGCCCACCGCGTTATCACGGTGCGCGACGGACTGCTGGCGAGCGACAAGACAAACGGGAACGACCGTCGACGGGCGACCGTCAACGGTGGACGAATGGCAGACGACGGCGCGGCCCAACAAGGGGATGACCCTACGAATAAGGAGGCCGAGCATGTCTACAATTGACCTCGGTGAGCTAACCAAAAGAAGACAGATAGCGCAGCCTCAAGAAGCCGGGCTGGAGGAACAGAGCAGCCTGGAAGATCTCGAAACGGGAGGCATAAGTATCTTCGAGAGCATAGGATTGGCGTGGTCCACCCTCATGGCGAACAAGGTGCGTACCGTGCTGACCGCGCTGGGGGTGATCATAGGGGTGGCTTCGGTGGTGGCTCTACTGGCGATAGGCAACGGCAGCCAGGCCGAGATCACCGACCAGATCACCGCTAACGGCGCGAATCTGCTCACCGTGCGTGCTTCGGGTGCGGCGGGTGGGGGCAACGCCACACTGACCACCGACGATGCAGTGGCCATCGCAGACGTGCTGAACGTGCCCGATGCAGCAGCAGTGAGTGCCGAGTCGCAGAGCATAACCACGGTGGTACTGGGGTCTACCAGTGAGACCACTATCGTGATAGGCGTGACCCCCGTTTACCTGACGATGCACAACAACCAGATGCAGTACGGGAGCTTCATCACGGACGATGACAGCAAGTCGAACGTGGTGGTGTTGGGGTCGCAGGCCGCTAAGAACCTGTTCGGTGATGGGGTCGACCCTACGGGCCAGATCATACGTATCAAAGGCATCAATTTCACAGTGATAGGTTCGTTGAAGGCCAAGGGATCAAGCTCGCAGACCTTCGACGACTCGGGCGTGCTTATCCCGTTGGGCGTTGCCCAGGCGAAGATATCGGGCGGGCGGGTGCAAAGCGCGGGCAACAAGACAGCGCTGTCCACAATTGTGGTGCAGGCCGCGAACAAGGACACCATTTTGCAGGCCAAAGCCGAGGTCGAGGGTCTATTGCGCTCGCGCCATGACCTGCCCGCGGACGGCAGCGCGGACGATTTTACCGTGGCGAACCAGGAGGACCTGATCAACACTCTCACCGCTACCACTCGCACGATGACCATTTACCTGGCTGTGATCGCCGCGATCTCTCTCATAGTGGGTGGCATCGGCATCATGAACATCATGCTCGTGTCTGTACGTGAAAGGACGCGAGAGATCGGCCTGCGCAAGGCGATAGGCGCACGTGAGCGCGACATCCTGACCCAGTTCCTGATCGAAGCGCTAATGCTGAGTACGACCGGAGGGTTAATAGGCCTGGGGATCGGGGTGCTGATAGCAGTGGTGGCGAACGAAACGGGCCAGGCACGTGCCCTCGTCAGTACCGATTCGGTTCTGTTGGCCGTGGGGTTCGCAATGGCAGTGGGCCTCTTCTTCGGCATCGAGCCTGCACGCAGAGCGGCCAAGCTCGACCCGATTGACGCGCTCAGGTATGAGTAGTGCTGAGTGCTGAGTGCTGAGAGGCGGTGTTCCCGCCTACCCTTTCCCCTTGATCGGTCAAGGATATAAGCGATCTGAATAACTAGCAAACTAAAAGGAGTTGAACGTGAAACTGAAGAAGCGGACTATCGTGCTGTCTGCACTTGCAATATTGACTATGGGGGCTTTGCTATCAGCCTGCGGTGATCCTGCGGGCGCGGCCACGGGTAGCACAGACCAGAGCGCGGCCAAGAATGCGTTTCTGGCAGATCGGGGCGGCACCCCCGTCGTTAATGACCAGGGCACCCCGGAGCCGGGCGGGGCGAACAGAGCACCTGGTCTCGCCGCGACTGTGGAGAAGGTAGACGGGAATAAGATCACCGTCAAGAGCCTGGCTGACGGCACTAAGAGCGTGGTGCAGTTGGGTGATGGAGCCAGGATAAACAAGACGGAAACCGCGCAGGCCTCGGACATCAAGGTGGGCGATACCGTTACCGCTATAGGCACGAAGGACGGCGACACCATCACGGCGCAGATCGTGAGCATCGGCACGGGCGGGGCCGTTGGGTTCGGTGGACCCGGTGGCGCAGGTGGGTTTGGCGGGCCGGGTGGGTTCGTCAGACGTGGTGCAGGCGCTAACGGCACTCCCGGCGTGTTTCCTCAGCGTACACCAGGCGCCGGCTTTGGCGGCAACGGGCAGGGCCGGGGCAACTTCGGGGGTGGCGCGAACGCCCAGGGCACGCCCGGCGTGGCGCGTGATGTGGCTTCGGGCACGGTCCAGAAGATCGACGGCAGCACGGTCACACTACAGGCGACGGACGATACGACCTCGACCTTCACGATGGGTAGCGACACGCGCCTCCAGCAGTCGGTGGAGATACAGCCCGCCGATCTGAAGGCAGGCGACATGATCTTCGCAATGGGCCAGCAAAACGGGGATGTGTTCGAGGCCACCGCGATAGAGGTCACTGCGAACTTTGGTAACCAAACGCCTGAGGTTAGTGCACCATAACGAGTGGGCGCACTGGTCTACCGGCAATCAGGGTGAATGACAACCGGTACACACTCCACGGCGAGCCTGCCTGCGTTACGAAATGTGGAGCAAAAGCCCCAGGCCCACGCCCGCCAGTGTGCCCACAGTGACTATTCCCAGGAATTCGAGGCCCGAACGCAGGGGGCCTTTGCCAGTGTACTGCGCCTTCACCGCGCCGAGAGCGAGCGCAGCCAGCCCCGTCAGCGCGTAGGCCCACCAGCCCATCTGGGGCAAGGCCAGCACCACCGGCACTGCGGGGATCAGGCCGCCTATGACAAACGAGATCCCGATCTGCGCACCCTGCCGCCACGGGACGATCTTATGCTCGTCGACGATGCCCAACTCGTCCAGCACAAGCGCGTGAAGCCACCTCTCCTCGTTAGCCGTGAGGTGGTCGATAATGCGCTCCAGCAGGTCGCCCGTGAAGCCCTTCTGCTCGTAGAGGGCGCGAAGCTCGGCTCGCTCCTCGTCGGGTTCGTGCTGCACCTCGAAACGCTCGGTGGCGATACGCTGTTCCAGCACCTCCTGATTGGTGCGGGCGGAAATATAGCCTCCCAGCGCCATCGAGATCCCGCCGGCCAGCACCTGTCCCAGCACAATCAATATGAGGGGATCGTGGGTGGCGGTGGTCAGAGCCATGATGAATACAAGGGTCGTCACCAGCCCGTCATTGAGGCCGAAGACGATCTCGCGGAGCCAATCGCCGCCGTGGGGGTGCTGCTCCTTAGCAGGGATCTGCTCGCCGGTTGTGCTGTTCACCGTTGTAATAGCTCCCTGTGCTCGTGCTTTGTGCACATGTCCAACCGGCCTTCACAGGGAAAGTGCAAGCTACCCCGCACCTGTAGGCGTGGGGTAGCTTGCTTCGATATGAGGGTCATGCAGGTGTAATTAGCTTTTATTAGTTGTGGTGCTGTCCTGGGCGCCCTGGTCAGTCTGACCGCCGAAGATGCCTCCGAGATTGCCCAGGTTGCCCAGGTCGGGTAAGTTCAGTCCACCGCCTGTCGCCCCTGTTGATCCTGTCGCGCCACCCTGTGCCGTCGAGACGCCGAGCAGGGGGCCGATGATGCCCGCGTACTGCGGATAACGCTCGCCTATGACTTCACCCAACGTATTTATCACCTGGTCTACCACGTTCGCCGGGAGGCCGGTTCGTTTTTCGAGTTCAGCCTTGATGTTATTGATCATGATTGATATTCTCCTTTACTTCGTGTGCGAATGGGCGCACAGGGGGATGTCACAGCACTTTTCGTGCCCTTAGTGCTGCGTGATATGCCATGCCTTTTTTGTCGCGACAAAAATCGATCTGCCTTTGTTGCTCCTCGTTCCGCCTCCCTGCGCAGAATTGAAACGGGCCTGACGTTGCAATCAGGCCCAATAAGAAGGATAGAGGTTTCTATGCTACGTAGCTAGTCGGTCACTCCGGCGTCGCGCTTCTTCATCGCGTCCACCACCCGCTTGATGCCGAGCATATACGCGCCTGTGCGCATGTCTACGTCGTGCTTCTTGGTAAACCGCCACACGTCCTCGAAGCCGCGCACCATCTTCTCTTCGAGACGCTGGCGTACAGTGTCGAGACTCCAGTAGTAGTTGCCCATAGTCTGTACCCACTCGAAGTAAGAGACCGCCACACCACCTGCATTAGCCAGGATATCGGGTACGATCAATACGCCCCTGTCGGCCAACACCTTGTCGGCTCCTGCGCTTACGGGGCCGTTAGCGCCTTCCACGATGGCCCGTGCCTTTATCTTGTCCACGTTCGCGGCAGTGATCTGATCTTCCATCGCGCAAGGGGCCAGCACATCTACATCGAGGAAGAGTAGTTCCTCGTTGGTAATAGACTTTACGTTGCCCTGGTAGCCTTCGAGCAGGTGGCGGGGCGAGGTGGCGACATAGCGCATGATGCTTGGCACGTCCAGCCCGTCGGCGTTGTAGATGCCGCCCGACACGTCGCTGACAGCCACGATCTTGCAGCCCATCTCGTCGAGGATACTGGCGGCGTAGGAGCCTACCTTGCCGAAGCCCTGGATCGCTACGGTGGTCTCGTTGATATCTTTGCCTATCTTCCCTAGCAAACTGCGGGTGACGATAGCCACACCACGCCCGGTGGCCTCAGAGCGTCCCTCGGAGCCACCCAAAGAGATAGGCTTACCTGTCACCAGGGCGCGCATATTCTTACCTTTGATCGCTTGCGCAGCCTCCACCATCCAGGCCATGGTCTGCTCGCCCGTGTTGATGTCGGGGGCGGGCACGTCCTTTTCGGGGCCGATGATGGGCATTATGGCTTTAGTGAAGCCAAGTGTCATCTGGCGCAGTTCATTTTCGGACATAGTAGTAGGGTCGCAAATAATGCCGCCCTTGGCCCCACCGAAGGGCAGGTCGACCACGGAGCATTTCCAGGTCATGAGGGCTGCCAGTCCCTCTACTTCCTCCAGCGTAACCTGGGGGTGATAGCGTATGCCGCCTTTGCCAGGGCCAAGCACGGTGGAGTGCTGCACGCGGCAGCCCTCGAACAATTCCACGTGGCCGTCGTCCCGTGTTACGGGCACTGCTACCAGCAATTCGCGCTCAGGAGTACTCAGTATGGCGCGTATACCTGGATCGAGGTTCAGCAGGTCGGCAGCGCGGTTGAAATAAGCATTCGCGCTGTCCAGAAGTCCGCCCTTTCCCATGCTTCTACGCAACGCCGCGTACGCATTCTTGTGCTGGGCGGGGGCGGTCCCATTCGATGATACCTGCGTGGATTGGAGAGAGTCGGATGTGTTAAGGGTCATTTGTTAATTACCTCCTTGTAATTAGCGATCAGTATCTACTGTATATTATAGCCGATCATGGGAAGGGTGCACACGCCCGGCGCATTTCAGCCGAAAGTTCGGGTGTGCCCCATATATGTGCCGGCCGCTTTCCACCTACAGTATCTTGCTGAGGAAGGCTTTAGTGCGCTCGTGCTGGGGGGTGTCAAATACCGCGGCGGGTGGACCGGACTCGACCACCTTGCCGTCGTCCATGAAGATCACACGGTCGGCCACGTGGCGCGCAAAGCCCATCTCGTGCGTCACCACCACCATGCTCATGCCTTCCAGCGCTAACTGCTCCATGACCTTGAGCACGTCGCCCACCAGTTCGGGGTCGAGAGCCGAGGTTGCCTCGTCAAATAGCATTAGCATGGGGTCCATCGCCAGCGCGCGGGCGATTGCCACTCTCTGCTGTTGGCCGCCCGATAGCTGGGTGGGGTAGTTGTTGGCCTTCTCGCTCAGTCCCACCTTCGCCAGCAGTTCCAGAGCCTTCTTGATGGCCTGCTCCTTAGGCTCCTTCTTGACGTGTACGGGGGCTTCGATCACGTTTTCGAGCGCGGTCATGTGAGGGAAAAGGTTGAAGCGCTGGAAGACCATGCCGATGCGTGCGCGCTGGGCCGCGATATTGCGCTCGCTGTCCTCCACCATGTGCTCGCCCTGCTTACGATAGCCTATTAGCTGGCCGCCCACGTATATCGCACCCTGGTTTATCTTTTCGAGGTGGTTGATGCAGCGCAGGAATGTGGTCTTGCCCGACCCGCTCGGCCCAATGATTACGACTGTTTCCCTGGGTTGTACCAGCAGGTCTATGCCTTTGAGTACTTCGGTGGTCCCAAAGCGTTTGTGCACGTCTATGGCCTGGACGATTGGGCCGGGGGTGGCCTGCTCTATCGACATATGATGCTCCATTCGGGGTTCCGAGTGCTGAGTTCTGAGTTCTGAGTTCTGAGTTCTGAGTTAGTGATTGCAAGAGGTGATACGTCATACGTCATACGTCATTGGTACTCAGCACTCAGCACTCGTCAGACGTGGTCGAGAGTCCCTCTGCCGCTCGTTACGTTGGTGCGCACCCGGCTCCAGAAACCGCGCTGGGTATTCTGTATCTTGCGCTCGCCCAGACGGTTCTCCATCCAGCCCTGTATCCACGTCCATACTGTGGTCATGGCGAGGTAGTAGCACGACACGATCGTGAAGGTCTCCAATGTCTTGAAGTAGAGGTGGTTGAGGTCGCCCGCGTGCTGTAGTAATTCGCCCACGCTGATGACAGAGGCCAGCGAGGAGCTTTTGAGCATGTTGTTGAACTCGTTACCCGTGGGGGGCAGGATCACACGCAAAGCCTGCGGGAAGACGATGCGCCTCATGCCCAGGCCGTAGGTCATGCCGAGCGAGCGCGCTGCCTCCATCTGGCCGGTATCCACGCTCTGGATGCCCCCGCGCACGATCTCGGCCATATAAGCGCCTTCGTTCAGGCTCAGGGCCAGCAGCGCAGCAGTGAGCAGGTCGAGATGGATGCCGACCTCGTACAGGCCGGTGGCGAAGATGATAAGTTGGACAAGGAGGGGAGTGCCACGGAAGAGCCAGATGTAGAAGTTGGCGATGCCACGCAGTACGATGTTCACGACGGGGATGGGGCTGTTGCTCAGCTTCATAAGGGCTGCTACCAACCCCAGCATTATTCCCACGATCTGGGCGGTCACCGACAGAAAGAGAGTCATCTGTGCGCCCTGCACCAGCGCACCGTCGAAGAAGTGCTGGAAGATGAACGTCCAGTCGAGCTTCGTGCCGAACTGCCAGGCATAGAACGCGACCACTGCGCCCACAATGAGTACTACTATAATTAGTGCCCAGGTGCGCAGTTGGTCAGAGTTGTTGCGTGTTGACATCGGTTTGCCCCGCGGACGGCGGACGACCGACGACGGACGACCGACGACGGTATGTATCATGCGTGGTTGGTCGTCGGTCGCCCGCCGTCAATTCCTACCCTACTTTAGCTGCCACTTGGCCTTGATAGTGTCTAGGGTGCCATCGCTCTTCATGTCGCTGATCGCCTTGGTGATGGCGGTCTTCATGTCGGCGTTAGTCTTCGATATAGCTATGCCTTCGTCCTGCGGGTTGTAGGCCGCGATTGCTACCTCGAAGCTGGGGCTAAGGGCCACGTAGTAGGCGGCCACCGGGTCGTCGTCCATGGCGGCATCGGCTCGGCCCACGCGCAGTTGGTCCACAGCGTCGGTGTCGGTGCCGTACACCAGTACGTTTATAGCGGGTTTGCCTGCCGCGCTCAAGGTGGCGTTCTCGGCTGTGAGCGAGTCCTGTTCGCTGGTGCCCTGCTGCACTGCTACCGTCAGTCCGGACAGGTCGTCGAGGGTCTTGATACCCTTGGGGTTGCCCTTAGGCACCAGCACGGATTGCCCTGCTGCGTAGTACTGCACGAAGTCCACAGATTGACTGCGCTCAGGGGTGATATTCATAGCCGAGACGATAATGTCGAATTGGCCGGCATTGAGGGCCGGGATGATATCGTTGAAGTTGAAGTTGATCACTTTGGATTGCAGGCCCATGCGGCTCGCAATCTCGGCGGCAACGTCTATGTCAAAGCCGACCGGGTTGCCCGATG
>DATINP010000004.1:0-3551 GCA_035474135.1 Chloroflexia bacterium
GAGGCGTGCGTATCTTGTATCACCGCCGTTCGCGAAGGCATACATTCCATCAACAGTATAAACAGCATCCGAGGCTTGCGCGCCATAAGTCTGTGGCGAGAGGAGAGTCTGCACTGTCTTCGTGCCATCAGTTACGCCGAACACAATCGGCTCCCACTTGAATTGCACCGTGAACTTATCACCGGTTCCCCAGTCGGGGAAGTACACACCGTTTACCTGCTGGGTATTCTGGCTCTCCAGGTAGTCGGTATCCACAATGTCAATCGAGTTGGCCGCGCTATCGTAGTACCCGGTAAAGAACTTGATGTAGCCTACGTTCTTGCCGGTTACGTCTGCGCTGAGGGTTAGCGAGCCGCCGGGCGCGACTTCCTGTCCGCTCGCGGTCAGCGCCGAAACCTGTACGCCCTGTGCAGGCGAGGTAATGGTATCGGTGCGTCCCGGTACGCCTATCACGTCGGGTGCCTGTGTGAACTTGTTGCCCGTGTAGTGGAACTCGAGGTAGTTATCCCACACCGAGTCCGTTGCGAAGCGATTGGCAATCTTAGTGTAAGACTCCGGACCGCTCACCGGCGACTTGTACAGTGTCGAGTTGGGGAAGTAGATCGAAATACCTGTCGCGCCCGGCTTATCTGCGCCGTGCTTCTCTGATAGCACTGCGCCACCCATCGCACTGTGCACATTGTTGAGGGCTGTGGCTATATCGCCTGTGGGCTTGTAGTTTTGCAGCAACTGCACAAAGTTGCCCAGGTCTATATAAGGCGAGGGCAGGTTGTCGTCAAACACGTTCGTGTACGACTGTGTGTATTGCCTGGCCTGAGCTACAGGCTGCTGGTTTACGTCTTGCATGGTAAATGCAAGCTGATTGACGGCGTTCATAAGGGCAGGGATGCCCCCCAGGTCAACAGCGGTGAGGGTAACATCACGCGACAACTGCTGCGAAACCTGCGAGGCGGATGCCCTGCCACCGGCGAAGGCATTACGAGCGCTGTCGTCCAGGATTCGCTGGTCGTCATTGATATAGCTTTCTACTATCTTCTTGGCCAGGTCGCCGCCACTCATACCGGGGTTGGCCTTCAGGCTGTCCAGGAAGCTGGTATATGCCCAGCCAAGCGACGGTTCGGTTTCCTCGGAGGTTACAGCGTAGCGGGCGCTGGGTGCGAGCGCATCCAGTACTTCGAGGCTGCTCATCAAGCAAGCATCAAGGCCCACAAGCTCGAACTTGTCAACACCCGTGTTCGAGCGTATTTTGGCCAGGGCGCCGTCGATGTCGGATAGGAACATCTGGCTGCCGACAGCCTGGGCCAGGGGCGCATCAGGCACGCTCCTGCCATCTCCGGCGGGGTCGGTCATGCCACCGGGCCACCCCATACCATGATCCGACAATATGAGAGCGTATTTATCGGCAGGATAGGTCTTTATGGCCCAGGTAGCGAAGTCGACCAGGGTGTTAGGGTCTGAGGAGTCCGTAGTGCCCAGGTCCGTCAGCATCTGCGAGCTAATCCGAGAGAGATCGTCGTCCTGGGTAATAAGGTACCGGCGGGCACCTGTCCAGTTCCCATCCCCGGAAAAGGCGCCTTTGTAGCGGTCGATCTGGGATACGATTTGTACGTTTTGGTCCGACCCGGCTTTTTCTGCCTCATTCATGTCGACGAAGATATCCTGCTCAAGAGCCGGGTCGTCCGCGTCCTGATAGAGCATGACCAGCCACTTCTCTCCCTTGATCGCGGTACCGGAAACGGCTATCGGTCGCGTTGGCCCTGGAACAGAGGTGGCAACTCCTGATATGACAGGGGTAGCTGTTGCAAGGGTGTCCTGGGGGGTATTTGACGACCCTCCAAACAGAAAGTAACCTGCTGCAATAACCACCAGCAGCACGATTATCCCTATGATGGACATACCGCCGGAACTGCTGCCGCCCCCACTCGAACCTGTGCCTGTCGGGGGAGGGGTCCACCCGCTACCCGACGACCCCGATCCTGAAGGTGGCGCGCCCCACCCGCTACCCGACGACCCCGAAGAGTCGCCTGCAGGTTGTCCGGTGCCGCCGCCCTCTCGGTGCCTTTGAGGGGCTTCTGCACGCTCACGCGGACCCGAGGAGTCGTCCTTCCGTCGTCGATCGACTTCAATCGTGTGGTCATCCGAGCCGCCGCCCAGTGAAGAATGGACTTGCATGAGGGGGCCTTTCAGGTACATGCGTGAATAGTGTGTGCTAGGAGATGCTGTTGCCATGGCCGGCGTCAAGGCCGGAGACTGCTCGAAATGAAATGTCCTTCTCATAAACCTCTCTCTTATTATGTTGATGTGCTGTCCTCGCAGACTGCAACCTCAATCTTGTGCCAATTATGGTTTGCACCGGGCTGGCTTTCAACTTTACGGCGCACCATATTATCCTCTATGGGGTTAGCCCTTGTAAACAACTGTAGCATTACTTGGGCCACAAGCCGAGGTCAGTACTCTTTGGTTTCCACGGTTTCGACGATGCGTGCCTGTGGGTTCCACATTATCTGTCCCTCTACCCGGTTCCACACGATGCGCATTGCCGCTAGGAGAGCTTCCGCCTCGCTCGTGGTATCGAATTCAAGGTCTATCATGACGTAGTTTGGGTCGTCGACAGATCGTAATATCCAGTAGCGACGGACCCCGGAACGCTTACGATCCGCAGGGTCGCTATCGAAAGCCGCTTTCCAACCGTCGAAACTGGGAACCGGGTGCTCAATTCTTAGAATTGGCATAACAGACTCCTTTGCAAGTAGCAGGCAAGCCGACGCAAGGAACCGACAGCGTCAGGTTATCTATTTACGGCGGTGAACTTCTATTGTCCACGCTGGGCTTGTTGCGATTATACTATATTGGCGGAAAGGTGCCCCCTGCCGGAATCGAGAATGTGTTCGTCGTGTGACCAGTAGGGATCGCTGCTTGAAGCAATTCCTATCAATAGGGTATAATATGTGTGGTTTGACCGAGCTTACTCTACCCGAATCCGAGCAGAACTGCTATCTGACGACGACAGGGCGCAGTACCGGACGGGCACACACAATCGAGATATGGTTCGCCCAACGTCCCGCGAGTGTGACGCTCTTTATGTTAGCGGGCAGCGGCGAGCGTGCCGATTGGGTTAGGAACATCTCGGCCAACCACGATGTACAGGTCAGGATACGTGATCAGGTGTATAACGGCGCGGGCCGAATCATCACCGACGCCCAGGAAGAAGCTCTGGCTCGCCGGCTAATAGTGAAAAAATACTACAAGCGCGACAAGGTGGAGAAGACAGGCTGGGAAGCCGAATCGCTTCCGGTGGCGATAGACCTGGACATCAAGTAAAGCAAGCCGAAGTGGCGGAATGGCAGACGCGCTCGCCTCAAAAGCGAGTGAGGGTAGCCTCATGTGGGTTCGAGTCCCACCTTCGGCACCAGACAATATAGAATAATACGGTGTGTCGGGTTCGAACCGGGTATTTCTAAATTTGCTCGGTAAACCTATTGACAACCCGCCAAAATCCTGCTTTAATGGTAAATCAACGATATATAGGTGTTTCGCTGCACTTCAGCATC
>DATINP010000005.1:0-3538 GCA_035474135.1 Chloroflexia bacterium
CACGGGCACATCCCTCCTCGCCGCCCGCGATGCGGGGTGCAACGCTCTAGGCATTGAAGTCAATCCCTTCCTCTGCTTTGCGTCGCGGGTGAAAACGCACAACTGGCACTACGCTCCATTGAAGGCGCAGGCTGCGAAGATAGTGGCCGACGCGCGTGTGCGCCTGGATAAGGCCTGCGTAGACGACCTCATCGACGACAGCAAGCTGCCGGACATGCCTCGCCGAGAGCGCTGGATCGCCCGCAAAGTCGCATGCAAGGTGGTTACGTTGCGCGAATGCATTACCGGAAACACGACCGAAGCCGCCCGACCCTTCTTCCTGTTAGCGCTGGCAGCGATACTGCGTGGTGCCAGCAATATGAAGTTGTCGCCACATGCTTTCGGGTCACGCGAAGTCAAGCAGGACGCGCCCGTGCTCGCCATGTTCGAGGCCAAACTGGACAAGATGCTTGCGGATGTGAGGTACGCCGAGCAAGAAGGACGGCTGGCAGGCAGAGAAGTTTATGTCAAGCAGGGGGACATACGCGACCCCGGCGACCTCGACAGAACTCTCCTACCCGCACAGTTGGCTGTCTGCTCGCCTCCGTATCTAAACAACCTCGATTACACAATGCAGACGCGCCTCGAGCTATTCTTCCTGGGCTTTGTCGCCAATATGGACGCGCTCAAGGCTCTTCGCAAGCAGATGATGATCTGCGATGCAAAAGCCACCTACCGCGATGTAGAAGATTGGCGGCTGGTGGAGCATGTACATTCGGTCACGGAAATAGCCGAACAGATTGATGAGAAGTTGGAAGACAAGGGTTGGGGGTGGGACTACGGGCGTATGACCCGCCAGTACTTCGGCGGGTTGCTGCGCTCGATGCAATCGATCCACGATATGGTGGCCCCTGGCGCTACCCTCGTGATGATCCTGGGTGAGTCGGCTCACGCCGGGGTGCTGGTGCCCGTGCCCGACATAACAGCCGAGTTGGGCGAGATCGCAGGCTTCACACAGCCCGAAGTACGCGAGCTACGAACACGCAGGTCATCATCCCACAAGATCGCGCTGAAGGAAAGCGCGGTCGTCCTTCGGCGAGTCGTAGATCGTAGATCGTAAGTCATACGTCATGCATACTGCGTCATGCGTGGTCGGTCGTCGGTCGTCAGTCGTCGGTCGTCCCGACTTACGATCTAAGATCTATGATCTACGACTCGTCCGACTCACTTGCCCTGCCAGCATATCCTTTAGCTGTTCAGCCGTGCGTACTGCGGCGCCGTTGTAGTGGTTGTTGGTGAAGACGAACGTGGTGTCGGCGGCCACCTGTAGCTTTTCGATCTTGGGCACCCACTCTTCTAATTCCTCAGGCGAGTACTCGTAGCTGTAGCGTTCGTAGGCCTCGTCGTGGTGCCACCACTTCTTTGCGTTGCGTCCATGGAAGCGCACGTAGGCAACAGGAGACGTGGCAACGGCGATGGGCGGGACCAGGCCGCGCAGATGCGGCTCGTCCACACAGCAGTAGCCCAGGTTGTTCTTCCGCAATAGCTCCATCGTTTCGTCTGTGATCCATGTCGCGTTGCGAAACTCTACAACCACGGGCAGATCGCCCATACGGTCGCGGAATACCGCCAGGTAGTCGCGGTTCTCGTCAGTGGGCTTGAACGAACTAGGGAACTGGGCAAGCACTGCCCCGAACTTGCCTTCGCTGATCAACGGCTGCAGAGCCTCACGGAAAAGAACGAAGTTTTCGGGAGTGGCCCCGTTGCCCTGGGTATCATCGTCGCGCTCGTGGGTTAACTCTTTGCTGGCCTTGATAGTGAAGAGGAAGTTAGGCGGCACCTTTGAAGCCATCGAGGCCAGGGTGCGCGCCGACGGCATCCTGTAATATGTATAGTTTATCTCAGTGGTATCAAACTCCTGGGCGTAGAAGGGCAGCATATCGGTATCCTTGATGTGCTCAGGGTACACAGGCCCCTTCCAATCCTGATAGCTGTAGCCACTGGTGCCAATCCTTAGCATCTTTTTGCCCCTTTCTATGAGAGCGTGTTATCATGAGTAGTCGGCGCCCAACGGAGAGGCGCATGCCTTTTTTCCGCGGTTCCCGACCTGCGATTGATGGTCTCCCTTATATAGAAAGAGCCAGATTCATGCCAACGATAATCGCCGCCGGGCTGGGGCCTGGCGCCTGGGAACACGTCACACTTGAAGTACAACGGCTGCTCGATAACGCGCATGTGGTCTACCTGCGCACTCGCACTCACCCCACAGCCGACCACCTACCCGCCCACCTGGAAGTGCGTACCTTCGACTACCTGTATGAGCAGGAAAGCCGCTTCGAGGAGATCTATCGCCGTATAGCGGAAAGCCTGATCGAGGCGGCGCGCGGGCAGGACGAGCCGGTCCTTTACTGCGTGCCCGGCCATCCGTCCATCGGTGAAGCCTCGGTGCGCCACCTGCGCAATATGGCGAAAGAGCAGAACGTCGACCTGAGGATCGCGGCAGGTCTCTCCTTCCTCGAGCCCGTATGCGATGCGCTCGCGCTCGATCCCCTACAGAACGGCTTGCAAATCGTGGACGGCACAGAACTGGCGGCCTATGGCACTGTTGATGACGAGAGGCAGCCGCCCGAGCCTTTTCTGTTCAGCCCCTATTCCCTGCCCCTGGAGCCTGCTGTGTTCCCGGCGCTGGCTGGGCTTTCTCCTATGTACCCGGTCCTGCTTACGCAAGTCTACAACGATAGGATCGCCTCAGCATGCAAACTGGCCCTCATGGAACGCTATCCCGACGAGCACCCTGTCAGCATCGTGCTGAACGCGGGTGTGCCGGGACAAGAGCGCACCATCAAGACTACGCTGGCCGAGATGGACCACGCGCACGGCATCAACCACCTCGCCTGCGTGTACCTCGCTCCCGTTGAGCCGTTGGCGCTCACGCGCGATTTCGACGCGCTGGTATACGTGATGGGTAGGTTGCGCGGGCCAAACGGCTGTCCCTGGGACCGCGAGCAAACGCACGATTCGATCAAGCACCATCTTATCGAGGAGGCATATGAAGCCGTAGACGCGATGGACAGCGGCGACCCCGAACTGCTCGCCGAGGAACTGGGTGACCTGCTCCTGCAGGTGGTGTTCCACTCGCAATTGGCGCTCTCAGCCGAGGAGTTCACCCTGTCGGACGTGGTGGGGCATATAGTGAGCAAGCTAATACGCCGCCACCCCCACGTCTTCGGTGATGTACAGGTGACGGGCGCGGCCAACGTGGTGCGCAACTGGGAGGTAATCAAGGCGGGCGAGCGCGTGGACAAAGCTAAAGCAGGGCGCAAGTTCGAGGCCGCACAGGCCGCAGAGCAGGGTCTTGAGGGCACAGGCCTGCTGTTGAGCGTGCCCCGCGCCATGCCCGCGCTGGAACGCGCCCAGCAACTTCAGGTGCGTTCGGCTCGTGTGGGCTTTGACTGGCGCGAGATCAACGGCGTGTTCGAGAAGGTGCGCGAGGAAGTAGACGAACTGGAGGCCGAGAACGATCTGGACAAGAGGCGCGAGGAACTGGGCGACGTGCTAT
>DATINP010000006.1:0-22646 GCA_035474135.1 Chloroflexia bacterium
CGAGATCCTGGGCGTCGCCACCCAGAGCGACGACGCAACGGTGCGCGCCTTCTCGCAGGAACTGAAGATGAACTTTCCCCTGCTGCCTGACGTTGAAAGCCGCGTGGTGAGCCTCTATCACGTGCTCCCCATCCCGACCACCTTCTTCATCGACAAAGACGGCATCATCCGCCTGATCCAGACAGGCGCCGTCACGCGCCCCATGATGGAGCAGTGGCTCCTCGGCAAGTAGGCCGCGTAATGCGAAACGCCAAGGACGCCAAGAGAGAAGAATGGATCACGAAGAACACGAAGGTTAAGAGAGCACGAAGATTTAAGGAAGGTTAAGAGGAGTGCTTGGGAGAGTCAGGTAGCTATATTCAAAGTTGGTATGCTAAGGAAGGGGAATGCTCTAGTTTGGGTATTCCCCTTTCACGTTTGGCTTCCTTAAACGCCAAATCCTTGGCGTTTCAATTATCCCCTCTTAACTTTCGTGTCCTCTTAACCTTCGTGTTCTTCGTGATCCAAAAGATACTCCGGCATCTACGCCTCTCCAAGTAGGCGCTCGCCCCGTGCTAGAACGTGCCTCGGTTGGAGGTCGGCTTTGTCTATCACCAGCACGTCAGCGTCGGCTCCTTTTTGCAGGCGGCCCTTGCTTGCCAGCTTCAGCACGGTAGCGGTATTGCTTGTCCAGCATGGGAGGATCTGCTCAACGGGCAGGTGGAAATCGCGCACGCCTTGCACGAACGCATTGTAAAGCGTGTGCACACCATCACTTGTACCGGCGCCCGCATCCGAAGACACAGTCAGCTTGTCGAGGGGTCCGCCGTGGTCGCGGTAGTAGACGAACGCGCGGCCAAAGTCGTCGCTGATAGTATCCATGTCCACGTAGGCTCCGCGCTTCGCCAACCGCACGGCGTCCTCTATCAGGTCGGTACTACGCGTGATGTGGGTGGCATGCAGAATGTGCGGCGGTAGCTCGGTGTACTCGTCCAGCAGCCTGTGAAGTATGCCCAGTTTCTCTTGGCCGGCGCCCGTGTGGAAGTGGGTCACCCCGGCTTTGCCCGACATAGTGCCGCCCACCATCGAGTCGGATGCGATTCTCGCCAGTTCGGCTACGCTCGGCTTCGACGACCTGTAATCAGCAATCGCGATCTCACCGACGCCGATCACTTTATCGATCACCACCACGTCGTCGCGCACAGACCCCGTGAACGTGGGCGAGGGAACCTGGAAGTTGCCCGTATATATCCAGGTGGTTAGGCCGCCGATCTCCAACGCGCGCGCCTTCGCCAGCAATGATGTGAGATGGCGCGTCGTGCCGTCTGTGCCCAGTATCCCGATAACAGTGGTCACCCCTGCGCGCACTATATCCCGTAGCTCGATCTCGCGCATGCGGGTCTGCGGGCCGGCTTCTCCTCCCGCGCCGAGGATGTGCTGGTGCGGATCGATAAAGCCGGGCAGCACTATACAGCCGCTCGCGTCAATCGTGTCATAGCCCAGGCCAGTCTTTTCGAGGGCATCGAGCACCTCGCGCTCCACATCTCCCACCTGCCATATCGTCTCGCCCACCGCCAGCACATCCACCACGCCTACAGGCTGGGGCGTGTAAACCTCGCCACCCCTTATCAGTGTAAACATCTCGCCCTCCGATCGAACGTCTCTTGCTGTACATAACTATATCAGGACAACGTATGCTAACGCTCGTGTTCAATGAGTCTTCATATGCTCCGCGATCCATAATCTCAGGTCGTACATATGGATCGCATATAATACCTTAATGCTAACCCTACCTCCCGACCTCGAAGCCGCGGTTGCCGCCGTACTGCGCGAGATGCCGTCGTCCCAATGGCAGAGCGCCGCCAGACAGATCAGCCAGAGGTATCGTGATGCTGACGAAGCACGGCGCACCACCGAAGCAACCCGAACGCAATCACCCTTTCGCGGCCCATACGCGGCGGTAGGCTATGCCGCGCTTGTTTTGCCCGCCACGTATGCCCAACTATGGGCTGCTATGTGCGCAACAGCCCTGCGTGCGCCCAATTTTCAACCCACCACCATGCTTGACCTCGGCAGCGGCCCCGGCACCGCGCTATGGGCGGCAGTCGAGCACTGGCCTGACATCGAAACAGCGGACGCCTGGGAGCGTGAGCCTGCGTCCATAGACCTGGGGAAGCGGTTGGCGTCTGCCAGCGAGCACCCGGCTGTCAACGGTGCGCGGTGGCGGCAAATAGCCCTCACGGGGGCACTGCCCCCCGGCACCCCCACCTACGACCTGATCGTCATAGGCCACGTCTTGAACGAACTTACGCCTGACGTGCGGGACGCCCTTGTCGCCTCGGCGTGGGAACACTGCACGGGCCTCCTGCTTATAGTCGAGCCGGGCACATCGTCCGCCTTCCCCATAGTTCTCCGCGCCCGCGAAGTGCTCTTAGAGAGTGGCGCGCACACCATCGCACCGTGCGCCCACGACCTACCGTGTCCTCTGCCCGCAGACTTGCCCAACGACTGGTGCCACTTCCCACAGCGCCTGCAGCGCCCGGCCTTCCAGCGCGTCGCCAAAGAGGCCTCGGCGGGCTGGGAGGAAGCCAAGTTCTCCTACGCAGCCATGTCGCGCTTCGCACCTGATACCCCTATCTATGCGCGCCTCATCCACCAACCGCACCCAACCAAGATCGGGGTCGACCTGACCCTTTCCGCCCGCGACGGCACGATCACCCGACCCCGAATCCCCAAGCGCGACCGCCCCGCCTACAGAGAGGCCGCAAACCTACACTGGGGAGAGGCAATTCTTCAAGCCCTCGATAAATAGGCACAAACACTTAGTTCGCCTTTACGCGACCCAACACATACCGCGCCATATTGGGGATGTGATAGCCACCACTGGCAGTCTTGTACTGCTCTAGCTCTGCGGCAACCGCTTCATAGACGGCATCTTTCCCCAGGTCTCTTATGGCACGCACGCCGGGCGCAAAGGACAGCCCACCCTTCAGGGCTGTTTCAAGATTCGGGTAGTCCCAGTCGCATTCGACCTCTTTCTCCTCGTAGAGGGTCAATCCTGCCTCGGCCATGTAGCGGCCCAGAGCGTCGGGGTCAGCGAAAAGAGGCCTTGGGGGCAGCGGGGTTGCCTCGGGCTTCTGCTCGCGCAACGCGCTCAGTCCGGCAAAGAAGGCGCGCATGCCGTGCGGTCCGGTGCGCCCGCCGGTCAGGATGCTCACGGTCGCACCAGGCTTGGCCACTCTGATCATCTCGCGCAGAGCCTGCAAGGTATCGGTCGAGTATTGCAGCGCGTTGCAGCACGACACCAGGTCGTACACGTCGCTGTCGAATGGTAGCTCCTCCATCTCGCCCTGGCGCAGATCAGCGTTCGGTAGACGCTCTCGGGCCACCTCAATCTGCCCCGGCGAAGCGTCGATGCCTGCCACTTCTGCGCCCATCCTGCTTGCAAGCAGACAAAAAAGTCCCGTACCGCACCCAACATCGAGCACCGCTTTACCCGGCCCAACGCCTACTCTGGCAAGCACAGCCTTGAAAATAGGACTCATCGTTCCTTCCTGTGCCGCAGCCCAGTCGCGTGCCGCAGGCCCCCACGATCCATCTCGCCCCGGCTTCGGCTTATTTGTGTCATTCATGTGCTAAGTCTCCTTGTACAATGTCCTCGTGCCATATCAGGGAAGATACCACGAGAAAAATTATCGAGAACCCCGTCCTCGGCAGGGAGAACTCTTTTATCCATGTGTATCTGAATTCATTATAATATTAATATCTAACTCCTGGCGAACAAGAAAGCCTATGTCCCGTGGCTCGCGAGCCGTGATGTACGGCTTGCCATTCTCTCCACGGTTGCGTGAGTTACTCGCGGGTGATATAATGGCGGTTGCCCCTTAGAAGGAGCGCCTCCTATAATGCCTTATGCAAGCGAAACGCCGGACGAAGTTACTATGCCCACGAAAACACGCTACGTAACCACTGTGGGGCTGGAGGTACATGCACAACTCCTGACCAGGAGCAAGATGTACTGCGCGTGCGATGCCGATATCGCTTACGCCCCACCCAACTCGCACGTATGCCCTGTGTGCATGGGTATGCCCGGCACCCTGCCCGTGATTAACGCCGAGGCCGTCAATAAGACCCTTCTTACAGGCCTCACCCTCAATTGCACCGTACCGGCCCTCTCCAAGTTCGACCGCAAGAACTACCCCTACCCCGACCTGATGAAGGGCTATCAGATCTCGCAGTATGACCTTCCCTTCTGCGAGAACGGATACCTCGACGTAGAGGAGACCGATCCGAGGGGCAACGTTACACGTACCTTCCGCGTGGGCATCATCCGCGTCCACCTCGAAGAGGATACCGCTCGCCTAATGCATCGCACCGGCGCTGACGGCACATCGTACAGCCTGATGGACGTGAACCGCGCAGGTCTACCACTCATGGAGATAGTGTCTGCCCCCGATATTAGCTCGCCCGAAGAAGCCGAGCTTTACCTCCAGAAACTGCGTCACCTTTTGCGCTGGATAGGCGTATCGACGGGCAACATGGAGGAAGGCGCGTTTAGATGCGACGCCAACGTGTCAGTGCGCCCTGAGGGGCAGGTCGATTATGGCACCAAGGTCGAAGTCAAGAACATGAACTCCTTCAAGGCCGTGCGCGCCGCCCTCCAATACGAGGTGGAGCGGCAAACAGGTCTGCTGGAGCGAGGCGAGCGTATCGTGCAGGAAACACGAGGCTGGGACGACCCGCGCGGCATCACGATCTCACAGCGCACGAAAGAGCAGGCACATGACTACCGCTACTTCCCCGAACCCGATCTCCCACCCCTCACTTTTACGCCCGCCCAGGTAGAAGAAATACGCGCCACTTTGCCCGAACTGCCCGATGCTCGCCACGCCCGGTTTGTGCAAACTTACGGTCTATCGCCGTACGACTCCAGTCAACTGTTGAACACACAGGCCACAGCCGACTATTTCGAGCGCGTAGGAGGTAACTCTGGCTTTACCGCAGAGCAGGCCCGTACAGCGGCAGGCTTCGTGGTGAACGACCTTAATCGTCTCCTCAGCGAGGCAGGCACGCCCATCGAGAGCAGTGCACTTACGCCCGAAGCCCTGCGCGAGCTAGTCGAACTGGTGGTAGAGGGCACAATCAACCGCACCACCGCCAATGGCCTCTTACCTGAACTGTTCAAGGGGGGCGCGTCGGCGAAAGCTATAGTGACAGAACGCGGCCTGGGTGTTATGCGCGACGAGTCGGCTCTTGAAAAGGCGGTTGATGAAGCCATCGCCGCGAACCCGAAGGCCGTCGCTGATTATCTGGCAGGCAAAGAGAGCGCTCTGGGCGCATTCTTTGGCCCTATCATGCGGGCAACGAAGGGGCAGGCCGACGCCGACGCCACTCGCGACTTGCTCAAACGAAAATTGGAAGTGTTGCGAGGAAGTAACTAACACACTTCTCCGCCCTGCGGCAATCATACTTATCATAAACTCAATGAGGAGAATCTACCAATGTCGAGTGAGCAAGGAAACAAGCCTAACCCGTATGAAATAGCGGTCCAGCAATTCATGATTGCTGCCGATAAACTGAACCTGGACGAGGGGATGAAGGCGATTCTCTCGAAGCCAAAACGTGAATTGACCGTGAACTTCCCGGTTCGTATGGACGATGGCTCGTTCAAGGTGTTTACGGGGTATCGTGTGCAGCACTCTCTGACACGCGGCCCGGCCAAGGGCGGCATACGTTATCACCCAGGTGTGACCCTCGATGAAGTAAAGGCGCTGGCGATGTGGATGACCTGGAAGTGCGCCACAGTCGGTATACCCTATGGTGGGGGCAAGGGCGGTATTATCGTAGACCCTAAGACCCTGAGCCTTGCCGAGAACGAACGCATGACCCGCCGCTTTGCCGTCGAGATAGCACCCATCATCGGCCCCGAGGTGGACATCCCCGCACCCGACGTGAACACGAACTCGCAGACGATGGCATGGATCATGGATACGATCTCAATGATGCGCGGCTATCCTGTCCCCGGCTTGATAACAGGCAAACCTATTGCGCTGGAAGGCTCTTTAGGGCGTAACGAAGCTACCGCGCGCGGCCTTCAGTACGTCGTGCGTGAGGCGGCCAAGCAGACAGGTCTCTCATTGCATGGCGCTCGCGTAGTGGTGCAGGGCTACGGCAATGCCGGCGCGATTACGGCTCGGCTTCTCAGCGAAGATGGCGCCATAGTGGTGGCGGTATCCGACAGCAAAGGCGGCATATACAACCCCAAGGGTATCGACGCTATGGGTGCACTGCGTTACAAGCAGGAGCACGGCAAACTTTCGGGCTTCGGTGGGTCGGATGATATTTCCAATGAAGATATCCTGGAGCTTGACTGCGAAATTCTTGTGCCTGCCGCACTTGAGAGCGTAATCACAGAGAAGAACGCTGACCGGATCAAGGCCAAGATGGTCGCTGAAGCCGCGAACGGCCCCACCACGCCCGAAGCTGACCGCATCCTTTACAGTAAGGGCATCATGCTTCTGCCCGATATTCTGGCAAACGCAGGCGGTGTTACCGTTTCCTACTTCGAATGGGCGCAGAACATCCAGGGCTACTATTGGGCCGAAGAGGAAGTCAACGAGAAGTTGGAGCGTGTTATGAAGCGCGCCTTCAGAGATGTGCACGATATCGCTGTCAACAGCTCGATTGACATGAGAACCGGCGCGTATATGCTCGCCATTTCGCGTGTAGCCGAAGTAACCCGCCTACGCGGCATCTTCCCGTAGGAGTCGTAGATCTTAGATCTTAGATCTTAGGTCGTAAGTCAGGCACCAAACGCCTGACTTACGACCTATGACTTGTTATGGATTGCAGGCTGGGAAGAAGGTGTTAGACACGATCTTGCTGGCCTGTCCTCTGGTGGCATTCGCACTTGGTCGGAAGTAAGGCAGGTTGGTGGGTCCGCATGGCTCCCCTGCTCCACCGCATGGGTATCCGCTTATCAACCCCCTGTCTGCTAACCGCCAGATAAAGTCGTAGAAGGTCGAGCCTGGTAGCACGTCCTCGTACTGCTGGGCACCTGCTGTTTCGTTGTACCCGGCAGCATTAGCGTCTATCTTGGCTATCTGCCCTCTCGTGACGTTGGCATTGGGTCGGAAGTAGGGCAGGTTGGTGGGTCCGCACGGCTCCCCTGTGCCTCCGCATGGGTAGCCTGTTACCAGACCCCGGTCAGACAGTCTCCAGATGAAGTCGAAGAAGGTAGAACCTACCGCTACGTCCTCGTATTGTTGAGCACCAGGAGTTTCGTCGAAGCCCGCAGCGTTAGCGGCAATCTTGGCGAACTGGCCCCTTGTGACATCGTTGCCTGGGCGGAAGTATGGGTCGTTAGTAGGGTTGCAAGGCTCCCCCGCTCCACCGCAGGGATAGCCATTGATGATACCCTGGCAAGCCATGCACTGGATGTAGGGGTAGAAGGTTGAGCCAACCGGCACATCCTCGAAGGACAGCGTACAAGCTGTAGGGGTTTCTGTGGCGGGTAGCGCAGTGTCCGTGGGCACTGCCGTATCTGTAGGAACTACTGTATCTGTCGGCACTAATGTCGGCGTGTCTGTGGGTGGCACTAGTGTCGGATCCACGGTCGGCGTAGGAGTATCTGTGGGTGGCACAGCAGTCGGGTCTATTGTGGGCGTAACTGTGGGGGTTGGAGTGCCACTCGACTGGATCGACTCGACCTCGGCCAGCACATTGTTAGATATATCCACGCCTCCTGCTATATAGCCGCGGCTGTTTATAGCGGCAGCCGCCGACGAGCCATATCGTGACGTAATGAACTCAGGCCCAAAACTCCACGTATTGGTGCCCGGGTCGTATATCTGGACTTGCTGGTTGCTCGGGTACGGACTGAAGCCATTGCTTCCACCCTCTACCCACAACTGGCCGCCAATCGCAAACACGCCCGGCGTCTGGAAGTTCGCAGTCAGGCCCGCAGCGATAGTGGCCCAGGAGTCTGTTACAGGGTTGTATGCGTAATGCATAAACGAAGCGGAACCGCCTACCGCGTAAATGAGGTTGCCCAGTACCCCCGCAGCTATATTTCCTTCAGACGCAGGAACGGGCGACTTTGTTACATAAGTGTCAGCGACAGGGTCATATTCGTACACGGTGTTGGTTTCGGTGAAGTTGATGTCGAAGCCCGCGATAATGTATATTTTCCCATTGAACGCCACCACGCCTGCGCCTGAACGCGCCGCAGGCATGGGCGCTCCCTGGCTCCACGTGTTAGTCCCTGTGTCGTATATCTGCATAGTGTCCTTCGCGCCTGCGTTAAAGCCGCCTGCCGCGTATATCTTTGTGCCGAGTGCGGCTACGCGCGCCTGGCTGACGGGAGTGGGGATGGGAGCTAGAGTAGTCCATACGCCGGTAGTAGTGTCATACCCGTACAAGGCCGGGTCAAGGGCGCTGCCATTAAAGCCACTAACGACGTAGAAGTTGGTGCCAACAGACGCGCCACCAGCATAGGCTTTAGCTGCAGGCATAGGCGTTTCCGTAGCCCAGGCCGGTCCCCCATTGATTAAGTTATCGCCAGAGCTATTGCTTTGCCTTTGCTCGCTACCTCGAGCCTGCACTTGCCCCTGTGCATTTGGTTGAGCCCCTTGCGCTTCTACCTGAACCCTGGTAGGAGCAGAGGAAGGCAGAGCAGCCTTGACCGCATCCGCGCTCAATATAGCCGCCGCCAGTAAGAACGATAGGAATAATACTGACATAATAGCCAGACCCTGCCCGCTGATCTGGTGTCTACTCGAATCTGAAGTCATTTTGCGCTCCTTTTCTGCTAATAGTCGTCTAAATAAGGCGCAGGTTTATGAGGCAAATCGCCCATAAGTAGAGCAGGATCAAATACTGCTCGCGTGAGGATTGTAGCACCGCACACATACCACGTCAATGGTAACGCAATAAAAGGCCATTATCTGATCGAAAGCCTGCCCGACGCCATGTCAGGATAACTGCCCTTCTCTGCTATGCGCACAAGCAGAAGGGAGCGTCACTGGCAACGCCCCCTCTTCACTTGCTGAATGTGCTAACTAACGCTACCTCGTGGTGACGGAACATGTGGGGAAGAAGGTGTTAGACACGATCTTCGATGCCTGTCCTCTAGTGGCGTTGGCGCTTGGTCGGAAGTAAGGGAGATTATCAGGTCCGCATGGCTCTCCATTCCCTCCACACGGATACCCGTTGATGATGCCTCTGTCGGATAGTCTCCAGATGAAGTCGTAGAAGGTAGAGCCTGGTAGTACGTCCTCATACTGCTGTGCACCTGCAGTCTCATTGAACCCTGCTGCATTAGCGTCTATCTTGGATAGCTGCCCTCTGGTGACGTTGGCGTTGGGTCGGAAGTAGGGCAGATTATCAGGTCCACAGGGTTCACCTGGACCACCGCACGGGTAGCCATTGATGTACCCTCTGTCTGACAGTCTCCACACGAAGTCGAAGAAGGTAGAGCCTACCGCTACGTCCTCGTACTGCTGGGCACCAGGGGGTTCGTTGAAGCCTGCTGAGTTGGAGGCTATCTTGGCGAACTGGCCTCTAGTGACGTTGTTACCAGGTCTGAAGTATGGGTCGTTGGTAGGGTTGCAAGGCTCACCTGGACCACCGCATGGGTAGCCATTGATGATGCCCTGGCAAGCAAGGCACTGGATGAAGGGGTAGAATGTGCTGCCCACGGGCACGTCCTCGAAGGAGATTGTGCACACTGGAGCAGGTGTATCAGTGGGGCCACCTGGTGTGTTGGTTGGCGGAACTGCCGTGTCTGTTGGCGGTACAGGTGTGTCGGTGGCCGGTACGCTCGTGTTAGTAGGTGGCACTGGAGTGCTGGTAGGAGTAGTACAACTATTGAAAATAAAGGTAAGTTGCTGGCCTTGTGTTCCACCAGTGTTGCAGGAGTACTGCGTGTAGGTGGTAGCGTTCTTCTGTACTCCCACTGCACCTGACGCGGTGGTGGCCGAACCCATCGCTCCGAAGATTATGTTGAAAGTGGATGTGCTTTCAAGCAACTGCACTTCGTAGCTCGTGTCGCCATTTGCCAGACAGGAGGTCGGGGTACCATAGAGGCAATTTCTCCACTCAATATTGAACACCCTGTTGGGAGCAGTACCTGTAATACTGGTATAGATACCCTTGTTTGGTGCGTTTGTGGTCTGGTCTACCCAGAAGGGCAAGATCGCATAGGTCATCGTGGTCGAGGGCAAACACGTAGTGCTGAAGGTATCGTCCCCGGTGCCGAACGACATATAGCCGTTAGAGCCTACAGCGACTGATGTAAAGGATTGGTCGTACAGAGTGAACGCGAAGGGCAGTGTGATGGAAGTAGAGCAGTCGTCACAATGGTTGCCCGTATCTGTAGTACCAGGCACAATAGTAGCTGACCCGACAGCATAGTTGTAGCCTATCACACATCCCGAGGGCGTAGCTGTAGCGGTAGGCGTAGCCGTGTTGCTTGGTATGGGTGTGGGTGTTGGCGTCGGTTCAAACGGCACTTGAGGCAGTGCATTTGCTACGGATGGAACCGAAGCCGGTAGAGCAGCCGTGGCCGCGCCGGAACTCAACAAAGCTACAACCAACAAATACGCCAGGAATATGGCCGAGAGAACACCCAGGACTCGCCCTCTGATACGTTGCCCAGTAGAATCCTCACTCATGTTGCGCTCCTTTTTCTACCAGTAGAGAGTTATAAGCTAGTGCCTCGTAGGGGAAATGCCGCTTAGCTGATATACGAGAAGATACCGCTATTGTGCGGATTGTAGCACCGCATGCACACGGCGTCAATGGTAAAGGCATTATCTGATCGAAAGTAGGCCCGACGGCCCCAACACTGCGTCCAGATAACTGCTTCCCTCGACAGTGCTCACGGTGAACGCGACAGGCGCACCGTTCGCCGTGACCTGCGTGGGCGCAAAGCCCGCGGGCAGCATCAAGTGCAGGCGCGCGCTGCGTGTGTACTGCCCACCCCACGCCAGCGAAATGCTATTAGCGGCATTGAAGATCAGCCTGTAGGCGACGTAAGCATCCGAAGCGGGATACCGCAAGGCGACACCCGCTTCGTTACTACCTGTGGCAGCCCATCGTGGCGACAGGTTCACGTCCTCATAGAGCTTGCCGTTATCAACTACTCCCGCAAGCCCTTCGGTCATCGCGCTCAGCATCGCCGACGATCCCCAGCCGTCAGTGCTAAGCGTCGCATCGGACGAAATGCCGGGCGTGCCATCGGTGTGGTACCACAGGTAGGAGCCGCCGTCGCGCTCTATCATGGCGTGATAGCGGCGCAAGATGTCCACGCCGTATGCCTCGAAGCCATTGTCGAATGCTCCACGCGCCAACTCGCCCCCGACCAGAGGCATAACCCCGCCGTTCACGTACTCGCCCGGCGTACCAAAGCCGTACGTGAATGGCGGGTCAATGCTGTACCATTCGGCGAAGATCTTGCCATCGTTCTGCGCCCTCCGCGCCTGGTAAGTTTCAATGAGGGCAACCGCCTGCTCGTGCGAGAGCGTGCCTCTGTTCAGCGCGTAGGCGTTCGACAGGCTCAACTGCTGACTCTCGTCCACACCTGTAGGGTCAACGGGCGTGAGGTGTACCTGGTGCGTGTAGAAGTGGCCGTTCCACGCCAGGTTGTTCAGGTTTGCGCGCAGAGATGCCGCCCTCGCCTCCCACAGCGTGGCAACGTCGGCACGCCCCAAATAGCGCTCTATCGCGGCCAGCGTAAGCGCGGCGTGATACGCTCCTGTATTATCGCCATGCATGATGCCCCACTCAGTAGCGCCGTCAATGGTGCGGCGCACGTCCAGGTTGGTACTGCCCTGCTCAAAGTCCCATGTGTCTATGGTGAACGCGCGTTTGATTAGGCCGTATTCCGGCGACCAGCGGCGCGGGTCGGTCCACAGACTCTCCAGGCCGCGCTCCATCGTGCCCACATTCGACCATAGCCACGCATCATCGCCCGTGGCCTCCCACGCCGTCCACACTCCCTCGACAAACAGGTACTCCCTGTCAGCCTCCACCTCTATCTGGCCGGTGTACACGAGCGTGGCTCCGGTGTGATAAAGGTAGTCATCGAGGCTGCCATCGACGCGCTGGGTCGAGCGGAAGTAATCGAGTGTGCTCGTCATATCAGGCTCGAAATACTTGAAGCCCTTCGACTGGTAGACGTAATCGCGCAGCCAGATCGCTATATTATCGGGCGAACGGTAGCCGTGAACGGGTGTGACATTGTCGGGCGCGAGATAGTCCACCGCGTCCTGCCGGAGAAACCCTTGCACCTTGGTATAGAGATCGCCCCAGGTCGGGTCGCCCGATTGCACACCCCATGCAGGCTCGGCCATCTTGTAGGCTCCCCACAAAGCGTCTACGGGCGCGCCGTGCGCCACCAGCACTATGCTTTGCTCGCCCCACTCCCCCGCCGCAGTCAGGGTTAGGGGCACACTCTTCTCAATCGCATAGGAGGCATAAACGCGGTTATCGCCCCCCAGTACGCGCACCTCGCCGCCCACATCGCTCATGACATTGACCGGGTCGAGCGCGGCCACCTGACTGTACTGCCCCACAAGGCGCAGGTGGGCATCGGGCGCGTTCTCTCTCCAGTGCTCTCTCAGGAGCGGGTCAAGCTTGTTTGCGCGCTCGACGCCGAGCAGAGTGAGCAAGACGCTGAACTCGCTGCCCGTATTCTCGGGGTGCAACTCGAACCGCGCCCGCTCGAAGTACTGTACTGTGAGGCCGCTTTCCGCCTCTTGCATTTGCGGACCGAGCGGGTAGCCGAACTGAGCCAGCCCGCCGTGCGCCTGCCAGTATTCCAGTAACGCGCCGCCCACCTTGTAGCCTGTCTCAGGAAAGAGCACTTCGCCCCTCAGCGCAGGCGAGCCATCGGGCTTTGGGACTGTCGTGCCGTCGCTTTTCAGCCGCTCTTTACCCAGTTGGCCCAGCAACACCTCGTAGGGCGACCCTGCATTCTCGGGGTGCAACTCGAACCGCGCCCGCTCGAAGTATTGCACCAGGTAGCCATTCTCCCGGAACGCAGGTGTCAAAGGATAGCCGAATATGGGCAGCCCGCCGTGGGCCTGCCAGTACTGCATGAACTCGCCGTCGAGATATTGCCCTGTGGCCGCGAAGTAGGCGCGCCCCTGCGCCACCTGAGCCGCCACCCAGGCAGGGCGCAACCCAGCCGCCCCCTGTAAAAAGAGCAAAGGCAGGAAGAGCAGTAGCAAACGAACAGCCCGCCTGTTAGTGATTGTAAACCTATGTTTGAATGTTGGTAGCGTTGGCATCAGGATCGGAGGTGACAAGTGGTGGGTGATAGCGTTCTACTATCTTAATGACCTCAGCGAGGCAAGAGGGGACAGGTATTGAATAGTTCTTTCGGGTACATTTCGAAAGAAGGACGACCGACGACGAGTCGCACGCGCCCACCCCTCGCGGCTTAGCAGGTTCGCCTGCAAAAGGCCCGACAAAAGAAGAAACCCCAGACAGTCCTGACGGATCATCTGGGGGTTCATACTTCCGGTTTGCTAGACTTGCGTCCTTCAACCTTCAGTGCTTTTACTATACACTCATTCGGCCCGCCTGTCAATAGGTTTTCGGGCCAATTTTGCGCAGAGTATGTGATAAGTGAGCAAGCTGTCAGCCCACTCACTTATCACGTGTTTCTTATGTTACTTCAGCGTAACCATTACGGGCACAACACCTGTGCCTGTCTCCAGGCCGCCGAGTGCCTTGCCGATTACTGCTCCGGATGTTTGGGTCTTGTCGGTGGCCTTCATTGCATAGCCCGCATGGGTGCTGGCTACGAGCAGATCGCCGGGTTGGATCGCGCCGAAGCTGGCGTCTACTTTCACTGCCTTGTAGGAACCGAGTGTCACCACGTTGGCATAGCCGCTGGTGGCGATAGTTGTAGCGTTGGATACTGCGTGCACTGTGCCTTCGGCGTCGGTGATGGTTGAGGCAGGCATGGACACGGTGCCCGGATCAAACTTGGTACCTGTGGCTACTGCCTGTGCCAGGCCTTGCTGGCGCTGTGCTAACGCAGATCGTTGCGCCTGCTGCTCGGCTTCGTAAGTCGCCTGAGTTTTAGAATCCGGTACGTATACAGCCTCGTCCACGATGCCGACGACGCCGGTATCATAGGCGGTGCTGGCTTTCTTCACCATAACCACCGGGATGCTACCTATTACTGCCGAGCTGTTACCGACGATGGTTACTACATCGCCAGCCTCCAAGCCGGACGCATCCGCATTTTGCATGATGTCCACCACGTAGCCGGTCTTAGAACCGGACACGACCAAGTTGCCGGTGACAGACAAGTCGCCATTAATGTGGGCACCGACAGTGCTGGCGACTGGGGCGTCAACATACAGCGCATACCAACTGGTGCTGGCGTTCTGGGCCAGGACCGAGCGGTAGTTGTCGCTATGACCATTAACCGAGTAGGAGGTAGCCGCAGCCGTGTTGGCGTCGAGCGCCGCGTATGTGTCGTCGTTGCTGTAGACAGAGACGCCACGCCCGCCACTTAAAACGGCTGCATAGTCACCGGTCACGGCACTAGAATACATAGCCCAGCAGTTCTGGCCGGCACGAGTACATAGAGCCTGAATTGCCTCAGCACCCGAGGCGTTGCTTGCATCGATGCTGTCGGTTGTCGTAGAGGAAATGACTAGTGCTATCTGCGTGGGGTTGGTCATGCGCAGCCTGGTGCCGATAGCATCGGCGATGTTGCGCCTTCCCAGGTCCACGAACTTGGACATCTGCTGGCGTGTGACTGTGTTGCCGGGACGATAGTATGGCCGGTTGTCAGGGTCGCACGGCTCGCCTGCTCCTCCGCAGGGATACCCACCAATTATGCCGTCCATGTAGAGGTTGTTTACGTTAGTGTAGAAGCCGTTGGCGGGGGGCACGTCTGTGAAGCACTGCCCAGCAGGGCAGGTGACATCGGGAGACGATGCTACCGATGCAACGGTCCTGGGTGCAGCCGCCGCCTGGGCTGAGTTGGCAGAACCACCGATGAATAGAAGCACGGCGCACAGTGCCAGTGCTAATCCGAGCCAGGCAGCCTGTCCTGGAGATAACCTGATGTTCTTTGCGTTCATTCTCTTACTCCTTCTTGTACACTTGTACTAGGGTAAATAGTGAGTAACGGTTTGCTCACTATGCCTCTGCCCGGTTGGGTATGAAGAGGTTTGAGACATCAGTGCAGGCCAGTCTCTCATTGAAGAATGGTGCGGGCTCTCAGATTATACACCCATTACGATATATTTTGCGATCATATAATTAGCCCAAAAGTACTATATGGAGCTTCTGTAATTTTTGACGTGGCAGTTAGATTCCGCCCAATTGGATTTGGTAAGTGCGGCGCAGTATGCTGTATAATATTATGAGCATGCGCCCGTAGCTCAGCGAACTAGAGCATCTGACTTCGGATCAGAGGGTCGGGGGTTTGAATCCCTCCGGGCGCGCCATATTCCAGGCACGAAAAAGCCCCGATGTTCTATTGCCGGGGCTTAGGTTGCTTCACTGTCAGCTAGCAATTGTTCCCATTCGCATATAGTAACAACTGGATCGTCCACATGTTGGACGTTCCAAAGTCCGGAGTTGCGAATAACCGGGGTAGCGGCATAGTGGCCAAGCCATAGGTCTGACGCGATGCCAATGGGATATTGGGCAAGTAATGCAATGAGCCCGCGCTCTAATTTGAGTCGTAGTGTGCTCTCTGATACTTGCAAGCAGCTGAAGGTAAATTTGTCTCGGAGTTGTCTACTTACCATTGTTTCGACAGCGGGAAACTTGAGGCTCTCTTGGCTCAGCCAGATTTGGATTCGTGGGTCTTCAGTATTTACTCTGCGCAGTAAAGCGGCACCTAGATGCTTCCGGAAGATGCTTCCGGTCCGGCTTCCACTTAGCCTCTTTCTTGCCCCGTAGTGATTGTCAATTCGGCCCGGGAAGCGGCCATCTGTTTTATGCGTCCCGATGCGAACGATGCGTTGCACGGGGCCATCATTCACTATGATCGTTTCGCCTTCCTCGAAGAAGAAATATACGCCGTTCTCGGGAAGGTCGGATTTCGCTGTGAAGTAACTATGCCTTTCTAAGCGGGCAAGCAGGGCGTAGAGGTTGGCAGTAATCTGTTGGTTAGAGTTGCGATTCATCGCCGCTCCTAGGACAGCCGGGAATGCGGCGGAGGCTGGTGGGCGGTATCGTGAATGAACCATGCGCCGGCCATAAAGCGTTCATATATGGTTCTACCTTAACGCGTTGGGCTGTCTTGTCCGTGACAATTACTGGATAAGGTACGGGGCTATTTGTTTCACCGTAATACATATAAACTGCGCCTACTTTAGCATCGTCCATTGTTTTGAGCGGGGGGCTGTTGGGTTCGACTGGCATGTCGAGGTTGCTGTGGCTGGGGACCGATGTGACGGAAACACTTGTTGGATCTTCCATATGGTTACCTCGCATTGTGCATGAGCCAGACTGCGGGTCGTGGTGAGCTTCGTTGTACTGGCCGTTGACTTCGTCTGGCTCTGCGTGAGACTAGTCCATAATACCATAAGTGGCAAGCCTGGTTGCTTATCAGGCTCGCAGCATTACATTTGCGCCGTATACAGGGCCATCTTGTTCCCTGCCGGGTCGGCAAAGTAGGCGAACCAACCTGTGCCTGGAATCTCGGTTTTCGGCATAAGGGTTTTGCCACCGTTGGCCTCGATCGTAGCAAGAGAGCTATCTATGTCATCTGTGCCGATGTAGATAATCGGCTGGTTGATCCTGGCGTCAGACTGACCGCCTTCCTGGATAAAACCGCCGCCGGGGCCACCTTCGGCAGAGAACATCCAGTAATCAAAATCAGCGGCGTGCTCAAGCTTCCAATCGAAGGACTTGGCGTAGAACTCGGCTGAATCCTTGGATACGATCGTGGGTATCTCGACATGAACAATAGGGTGATTAGCCATAGCGGTTAGTGCTCCTTGTGCCGGTAAATAATGGGTATTTGGGGTGTTGATCTGTACTGAGAGGAGTGTTACAACGCACCTTAATTATAGCACAAATGTTCGTTCTTGTCAAGCAATTGTGAGGGTATAGTCCCTGGCATTTTGCTGTTCGTGCCAGCCACACGAGGCGCTGCACGCGGTGGTGCAAAGCCATAGCCGGGGACACTCGGATGCCACCGGCTATGGGGCCATGATCTGGCTAGTGCGTGAAACCGTACACGGCCACCTTCACATTGGGCTCTTCAGTAGCGTGGTCGAACTGAACCTCGAAGGGCGAAGTCGCGCCGGGGTCAAGTATCGAACCTATGGAGTAAAAGCCTGCAACTTGCTTAGGATGCGATTCGCATAGGTCGTAATAGTCTCCAAGTTAGCAGTTCCCCTATCTATGGCGTCGACGTCGAAGTTGTCTATACCACTTGCAATGTTGTCTGCGGCACTGTTCGCTTCGCGTGCTATCACCTGGAAGTCAGAGTGAATGGAAGCAAACTTACTTGGCGGAGTACCATATTTGAGAATCTCATCACTCGTCAGCTTCATGAGTACCAGGTCTACTACTACTTCTGCCTTCCAGTTGTCATCGAACAATAAACTCGTGTCGTCTCCAGCCTCGCTCAGGAGATTTGACAATGAGCCAATGGCTGTGTTGTAGTCACTTGACCACTCTTCAGCTTTACTCAGGTAGTCCAGATCGGCGGCGGTTAGGGCATTAGCGGCTTGGGCTGTGGCTGTCGAGTTCTGTTGTTCCGTCAACGTCGTCGCCGTCTTATTCGCGCTTACTGCTTTGGCGGTTGAAGTAGCGTTTACCCGCGCTATCTCAGTTGCACGTGCGTTCACGGTAGGCGAAGGCATGGCGTTGCCCGCACCATCTGGCACACCTCCCCTGTATGCCTGTAGCACTTTCATGCTTCCCAGCGCCGCCAACTGCACTCGCTGGCCCGACTCTAGCTCAGGGTGGTACTCCATGACGGCGCGCTCGAAATATTGCACGATGTAAG
The DNA here is from genome assembly GCA_035474135.1 of Chloroflexia bacterium. GTDB lineage: Bacteria > Chloroflexota > Chloroflexia > QHBQ01 > JADMIH01 > JADMIH01. The sequence continues at coordinate 17,978 of DATINP010000006.1, forward strand.
GCTTGCCGTCGGCGTCGCTGACCTCCTCGAACGAGTCGCTGATGGGGTAGCCGAAGCGGCGCACCTGGCCTCCCTCTTGCCATAGCGACAGGAATGTACCCTGCACCGTGTGGTCGGTCTCGGCGAAGGTGTAAGTGCCGTCGCCGGGAACGGGCTTGGTCGCGGGCGGCCCGCCTGGATACTTCATGGCGAAGCGCCCCGCACCAAGAGCGGCGAGTTGGAAGCGATTTGGCTCGTCAAGCTGGGGGTGGTACTCGATGGTCGCCTTCTCGAAATACTGCACCCAGGCCCATGTACCGCCGGTCGGGTTCTGCTCGACAAATGGCTCAGTGATAGGGAAGCCCAGGGAGGCCACGCCGCCGAACTGCGCAAAGGCATCGTAGAATGCAGACACCGTATGCGAGGTCTCAGGCGAGTAATAGTAGCCGCTGCTCGCAGGGATATTACCTGCGGTCGAGGCCCCCGCGGTCTGGGTGGCCACCACGGACATTGCAGGGTCGAGCGTGGGCGGGGGTGTATCCGTAGTTGGAATCAGCGTTGGAATAGAAGTAACAGCAGGCGCAGTGTTGGCAGCGACGGCAGGGCGTGTGGTTTGTGTAGGAGCCTCTACCTGGCTCGGTGTATTTTGGGCAGGGGTGCTCTGTTTGCTCAGGGAGGCGATAACGGCACACAAAGAGAGCAATATCAACACCCCGATACCAATGAACAGTAGGGATGCCTTGCGTGTCGGACGAGATATGGCTAGCTGGGGCGAAAGCCCGGGCGGCGGGTGCGGGGATACGCCGGGCTGATTTGTCGGCTCCCGATGCGAGGTCGGGATCGGGCTTGCGATGGGCGCACCGGCCGGCTTGAGGGCTGCGCCGCACCACATACAGCGGTGGGCGACGGGCGGGTTTCCACCCCGGCAATTCGGACATGTTATCTGGTGAGCGGACGGCGGATCTTCGGGACCTGGCATTCTATTCTCCTTCTCTAATTAGGGGTAGCGGTCTGTCTGTAATTATCTTTCCGCCTTTAGAGAGGAAGATCGACAAAACCGTTAGAGAAAGAGAATAGCGTCGTTACGGAGAACTATAGCTGCCTACTGGTCACCGGTCACCGGTCACTAACTCAGGACTTGCCACCGCTTCAGCGCGCGGGGCGTGGGATCTACGGTCGCGCTGCTTTTCGGCGAGGAAGTAGCTGCCTACTACGAACACACCTGCGGCCAACTGCAGGAATATGCCCTCCCAGGTGTTGTAGATGCCAAGCCAGGTGCCTGTCCAATATGGGAAATTGACAATCGAGAGCGGGTGAATGGGGAGCCAGCCGACCACCTGCAATACATGCACGGTGTTACCCACCATGACCACCAGTACCGCGCTGATCATAGCCCCTGTCACCACCAGCATCTTTTTGTATGGCAGTTTGGCCTGCAACGCGAACACGATCAGGCCCACGAGGAATGTGCCAAACAAACCCAGCCCCACGCCCGCCAGCACCACGCCCACCCCGGCCTCAAGCACAAGGGCCTGCAGGAACAGCACGACCTCGAAGCCCTCTCTGTAGATGCTGGTGAAGCCAAGTATCACCAGCCCCGCTATCTGCCCTGCCTCGCCACCGATAAGCCGTTTCTTATGGGCGTGGAAGTTGGCAATCCAGCCTGTCCAGTACACTTTGTGGAAGAACCAGTTAGTGATCAGCAGCAGTACTGCTATGGCCACCACTGAAACGATGGCTTCCAGCATTTCGCCGTAGCGGGTCAACGCCGATAACACGCTGCGTAACAGGAGCCAGGTCAACGCGGTAACAAGCATGGCCGCGCTCGCTCCCCACCAGATGGGGGTACGGAAGCGGCGGTTCGCTCCCTGCTTCAGGCTCCCCAGCAAAGAGGCCAGGATCAATACGGCCTCCAGCCCCTCGCGGAACACGATTATGGCCGCGTTGGTGCCGACTGCCACAGGCTCGTCCGTCCCACCCACTACTTTGCTGGCGGCCAGCAGTTGCGCATCGAGAGCGGTTCGCGTGGCCTTGATCTCGCTCAGGGTAGCGTGGTCGCGTATCAGCGCGGCCAGCCCCTTGTTTTCGCCCTGCCCGAACCAGAACAGGTCTTCTATCGGCACTTTTAGCTCGGGCGCAAACACCACTAAACGCGCTTCGGGGCCGCTCTCCAGCACCGAGTAAGCCTCCAACCGTGACGACTCGGCCAGGTCATATTGCCCGCCCGCAACCGCCTGCTCCATCTGATCCAGCACGGCGTTTATCACGTCGAAGTCGGCGGCGCTGTCGTGCTTTTGCCATTCGGCAGGCATGGTTGCGCCGAGCAGGTCGAGCGCGCGTTGGCCGGCGGCGCTGACCTCGCCGGGCGACACCACGGCTTTGCGTGAAGCGGCGTCTGATATGTAGCCGTCCAGTGTGGTGAGCAGGCCCGATATTTCGGTGGTCGTGGTCTGATCGCGCTCCTCAAGGGTGTTCTCCAGGTCGGTAAAGGCCACTAGCGCACCTTCCAGGAATGTGGCCGCCTCGGTGATCTCCAGGTCAAGGGCCACCTGGCCGTCTCGGATGCCCCGCCCATACTCTACGGATACGAGCGATAGGTAGCGTAGTAGTTGCCCCGCCCGGCGCTGCTGCTCCTGCGGCGTAAGGGGAGCGGCCCGAAAGCCGTGAAGAACGTTCTGCACAGCAGCCCGAGCATCTTGCAGCCCATCCCCACTGTAGGCCGCTGCCACCAGTTGCTCAAACGCGGCATTGGCCGTAGCCAGCGCGCCCGCGCCTTGCTGCTGTTCATAGGCGTCGGAAAGTATGCCGAAGTAGCCCCGCGCAAGGGAGGCGTATTCGACGCGGCGCGTGGCGAAGCCCTGGCCGTCGGCGGCTGACATACCACGTAGGGCTTCGTCGAGGCGTGCCTGATAGCCGTCAAGGAGGTCGGCGCGAACAGCCACCAGCGCACCTGTCTGAGTCAGCGTGCCGGAGGCCATATCAAGTAAAGCCAGCGTGCCGTCGGCATTGGGCCGGGCGAAACGCGTGGCGCGCCGGTATTCGCGCAGAAGGAGCCACTGCTTGGCCGTGGCGATGTCGCCCTGTTCAATAGAGATTTCCACTACACCAAAGCTGCCCTTCAGCAGTGCGGTCCAGATAGTCGAGCGCGCCTCGGCGAGAGCTACAGGGGCGTTATCATCGATAGCCTGTTCGGCCTGCGCAAAGCCACCCAGTACAACCGTATCAGCGTCCGGCGCAAGGGTGGCCAACTCATCGGCAAAGTCGCCATCGTACAGGGCGCGCGCCTCGCTGAAAGCGCTCTCAGCACCCGCCTTGCTTTCAGTCAGTGCAAGTTGAGCTTCGGATAAGTGCGACCTGATCCCGTCGGCGATGCTGAATGGTGTAAGCGCAATCTCGGTCTGCTGTTGCGCCGAAGCCTGAAGAGGCGTAAGCGCCAGCCCACCGAGGATCGTTGCGAGCACGAAGAGGGTGAGGAAGCGAGCGCGAGTGTTCATGACAGGTTCAGTGTGAGAGTGATTGCGCATTTCGCTTCTATTCCTGAATATCGATCTTGAGTTGGGCAGCCACCTGTGAAATCTGGCCCACGATGGCAGTGGCGCGATCCTCCGCCTGGGCGCTGAGGCCGTCTGCCTCCTCCGGTGTGAAGCGCTTGCCATCCTGCTCCTGGGCGAACAGGCCTGCCACGAAAGCCTTGAGGTTGGTCAGCCCTTCCGTGATCTGGGCGTCAGTGGCGGTGTCAACGCTTTGTGCCATAGGGCTTAGCCCGCCGTAGATCGCCTGCCAGCTTGACACGTTATCGACGATGTCGGACAAACGCGAGATAACCGCGAAGTCGCGTTGTTGCGATGCATCGCCAAGCACAAAGCGAGAGGCTTTCCACGAGCCGAAGAAGTCACCTACCGTGGGCACGTTGGCGACGAGCGCGCCGAATGCCTCGGCTGCAGTAGGCTCCCAGGCCTGGGCATCTTTCAGCAGGTCGCCCGTATATTTGTCCATGGCCTCGGCAGCGCTTTTCAGGACGTTCGCATCGGGCAGGGTCTCACCGAAGCCCACCTTACCATCCCCGTCATAGTCAGCGGCCACGTCCGGCACTGCGAAGTCGGCGAACGTGCCCCACAGCGTGCTCTCGACTACCCCGAACAGATTGCCTGGCCTGGCAAGCACGCGACCGTCGGGCAAGGTGAGGTCGAATGGTACGACGCTTTCTCCGCCCTCGGCGCCGGACGCGCCCGCATCGAGTATTACATCGTATTGGGCCAATGAAGGCACGCCCGCGACGATACCCTCCATGCGCTCATATTCAGGGCTGGCTGATTCCCATGCGGCGCGTGCATCCACTACGGCCTTTGATGTCTGTTCGCGCTGGGTGTTCCACAGCTTAGCGTAGTCAAAATCTGCTGCCTGGGCCAGTTTGTAATAAGCGTCTGCGGCGGTTCTCAATGGGTCCACTTCGGCGTCAAGCCGGGTCGCCTTATCCACCAGATAGGTCTTCACCTCGGCCAGACCGGCTGATGTACTTTGGCCGGCTTGTGAAGCCGTGAGCGTGGGACCAGGGGTGGGACCGGGGGCTGCATCGCAGGCCACCAGCAGAATGGCACTAAGGCCCACAAGCGGCAATAATCGTCGCAAACGTCGCATCTAAGATTCCTCAATTCAATTTCAATTGATTGGCCGAGCTTGCTCGCAGGGC
>DATINP010000007.1:0-5417 GCA_035474135.1 Chloroflexia bacterium
GATTCGTCGCCACCGCCTGATCGAGCTATATCTTAACGAGCACCTGGACGTGCCGTGGGATCGCGTGCATGACGAGGCCGAGCGTCTTGAGCACGCAATCACGCCCTATCTTGAGGAGCGGATTGACGCACGCCTCGGATACCCCGGCTTCGACCCGCACGGCGCACCTATCCCCACCAGCACGGGCACCATTTCCGAGCGCGACCTGATCTCGCTGGCCGACCTGCCACTGCACGCCTCGTCCGTCGTGCGTCAGGTGCCCGACGACAAGCCCGAACTTCTACGCCTGGCCGCCAGCCTGGGCCTTTTGCCCAACGTGGCGGTCACGGTAGTAGGCCGCGATCCGTCGGATGGCTCCGTGGATATTATCTCGGACAGCCTGGCATCGTCGGACGATCCCCTATCCCCATGTCATGTAAGCCGCGAGGTAGCGGCAGGGATATTCGTCAATCGTCCGTGAGGTTGTGAATCCCACAACCATGTGGGGGAAGACCCACCCCCGGCCCCTCCCTGAGGGAGGGGAGAAAGAAAGAAGTAAGGCAAGTCAGGGGACACCCCTGAAACCCCGGCAGGGGCTACCCCTGCACCGCCCCTTTTGGTTAGGTAGAAGGACAAGTGGCGATGTTTCTGTTCGAGGGCCTGGTGGTATCCCCGTATGAAGAGTTACAGCGAGCCCAATCGCTCGTGCAACTTGGCCAACCTCTCCTGCGCGGAAGCGAGTTTGGCGCGCTCGCGATCGACTACCTGCGCGGGGGCGCGACCCACGAAGCCTTCGTTCGACAACAGGGCATTCGTCCGCTCGATCTCAGCTTCGGTTTGCTCGGCTTCGGTTTGCAGGCGCTTCTTCTCAGCACCCAGGTCCACCAGTCCGGCGAGAGGCAGCACTACCTCTACCTCATCCACCACCAGCGTAGTGGCCTTGTCGGGCCGTTCGTCCTCGGATAGCCGTTCCGCGATGGTCAGCTTTGTCGGGTCGAGGCGAGCCAGGCGAGCCAGCGTGTCGGCCTCCTGTTGAAGCATGGCAGTACGTGCCCCGCCCGCTATGTGGGCCTCGATGCGCCTGCCTGTCATCTCCTTCTTGATGTTTTCGGGCGCATCGCGTACGGCGTCGGCGCGAGCGTTCCTGATCTCGCGGATGATCTCCATGATCAGATTGAAGTCGCGCTCGGCTTCGTCGTCGGTTGCCAGGGGCGTGGGCCATGCGGCCATCATGATGCTCTTTGCTGAGGCGGCTAGCTCGCCATCTTTGCTAGGCCAGCCGTGCAGGTTCTGCCATAGCTCCTCGGTGAGGAAGGGCATGTAGGGGTGAAGCAGGCGCAAGATGCCGTCCAGCACGTATCGAGCCACTTTAGATGTTTCGGCACGCTGTTCTGCGCTGTCGCTCTTGAGTGAGCCTTTCGCAGCCTCGATGTACCAGTCGCAGAACTCGCTCCACACGAACTCTTGCAGCATCTTGCCCGCCTCTCCTAGCTGGTAGTCCTCCAACATGCGCGTGGTCTGCTCCACGATGCGGCTGTAGCGGCTCAGTATCCACCGATCAGGAAGCGCGTGTGCCTGCGAAGGAGCGGCCCCGCCCTCCGGCGCGCCGGTTGAGGACAGCACGAAGCGCGTGGCGTTCCAGAGCTTGTTGGCAAAATGGGCTGTCTGCTCGATGCGCCCGTCGCTGAACTTCTGGTCGTTGCCCGGCGACGAATTGGTTATCAGTGCCATGCGCAGCGCGTCCGAGCCGTACTTGTCTGCCATGATCAGTGGGTCCACCACGTTGCCCACCGACTTGCTCATCTTCCTGCCCTGCTCGTCACGCACCAGTCCATGCAAGTACACCGTATGGAAGGGCACCTGCCCTGTGTTCTCGATGCCCTGGAAGATCATGCGTGCCACCCAGAAAAAGAGGATGTCGTAGCCTGTCTCCATCACGCTCGTAGGGTAGAAATACTCGTAGTCGGGCGTCTTATCAGGCCAGCCAAGTGTGCTGAAAGGCCACAGGCCTGACGAAAACCATGTGTCGAGCACGTCAGGGTCCTGGTGGATATTGGGGCTACCGCACTCGGCGCAGACCGTCACAGCGTCGGGACTCTCGTCGGACGCGAAGCGGTGGCCGTTATCGCAGTACCACACGGGTATGCGGTGGCCCCACCACAGTTGGCGCGAGATCGGCCAATCGCGGATGTTCTCCATCCAGTGGAAGTACACCTTTGTGAAGCGGTCAGGCACGATCCGAACGTCACCTCGGCGCACAGCCTCAATGGCGGGCGCGGCGAGGGGTTGCATGCTCACGAACCACTGATCGGACACCATAGGCTCCACCACTGTGCCACAGCGCTCGCAGTGAGGCACATTATGCGTATGAGGCTCCACCTTGATCAGGTAGCCTTCGCCTTCCAGTTCGTCCACCACGCCCTTGCGAGCTTTGTTCACGGTCTGACCTGCGTATGGCCCGGCGTTCTCGTTGAGCGTGCCGTCGAGATTGAGCAGGTTGATAATGGGGAGGTTATGGCGCTTGCCGATCTCGAAATCGAGAGGGTCGTGCCCGGGGGTGAGTTTCACGGCGCCCGTGCCGAAGTCGAGTTCCACCGCGCTATCGGCCACCACAGGTATCGGGCGGTTCATGATGGGCAGCATCACCGTCTTGCCGATCATATCCTTCCAGCGTGGGTCATCAGGATGCACGGCCACGCCCGTATCGCCCAGCATTGTTTCGGGTCGCGTGGTCGCCACTACGATCCCCGGATGGGTGAGGTCAACTTTGCCTTCACTGTCAATCAGCGGGTACCTGATTGTCCACAGGAAGCCCGGCTCGGTTTCCATTTCCACTTCGAGGTCGGACAGGGTGGTGGCACAGCGCGGGCACCAGTTTATAATGCGCTCACCCTTGTAGATGAGGCCCTTGTCATACAGGTGCTTGAACACGGTGCGTACGGCGCGCGCCGGGCCTGGTTCCATGGTGAAGCGCTCGCGGCTCCAGTCGCAGGATGCGCCCAGCCGCCGCAGTTGGTAGCGCATCCGGGGGCGATAGCGGTTCATCCAGTCCCAGGTGCGTTCGAGGAACTTCTCGCGCCCCAGGTCGTGACGGCTTATCTCGTCTTTCGCAAGCTCTTTTTCTACCACGTTCTGGCCAGCGATACCCGCGTGGTCTTCGCCTGGGAGATAGAGGGCCGAATAGCCATCCATGCGCTTCCAACGGATGAGGATGTCTTCCACCGCATTGGTGAGCGCATGGCCCATGTGCAGGTCGCCCGTCACGTTGGGTGGGGGCATGATGATGGTGTACGGCTCTTTGTTCGGGTCGCGCTCAGGCGTGAAGTAGCCCTGTGCCTCCCACCAGTCGTACCAGCGCGCCTCCACGTCTTGGGGGCTGTAGGCCTTCGCCATAGCCTCGTTTTCGGTTGGTTTATCCTGTATGTCGGTCATATCTATACTCCCTGTCAGGTATTTCTATCTTTGTCGGATTGCCTGGGCGGAAGCCTGATTGCCGAGTTAAAACAAAAAGCCCTTCGCCCTGCGAAGGACGAAAGGACAGGCCTTGTCGTGGTACCACCTTGCTTTGGCAATTAGCGCAGCGGGTGCTGAGCGTTTTGCCCTCGGAGGGCTATATCGGGCCTACCCGTGTGGGTTGAGGAGAATATGCAATACGCTCGTTCGCCCACAGGCTCGGAAGCGACGTTCGGACTCTGATTACGCGAGAGGCTCTCAGCCGGTGACCTCTATTCTCTGGGGCGCATTGGAGTGTCCTACTCCTCTTCGTCAATGCCTTGTACATATGCGATTGTGCAGCTATTATACGCCTGCTGTGCAGGGATGTCAATCGGTCGGAAGATGGAGTATGGACGACGGACGGCGAGGATGCACTCTAGGCAGTCTGCTGTCAGTTGTCCGCCGTCCGCCGTCCGCCGTCCGTCCTCACGCCCGTTCGTTCGGTTCGGTAACGTCCGGGACGTCTTTGCCCAGGGCAGTGGCGAGGTCGATCTGGTGGTCCTGCTCTTGTACCAGGATGCCGCGTATCTGCTCGGCCATGGCATACTCGCCCAGGCTTTCGCACTGCCGTATTCGCAGGCGATAGTTCTTGATAGTCTGGTTCTCGTTATCCAGGTCGAACTGCAACATCTCATCGGCCTTGTCCGAGGTCTTGACCGGCTTGGCCACCACGGTGGGCATGCCGCCGAGGTAGTCTATCTGCCTCGATATGACAAGAGCGTGTTGCAATTCCTGTGCAGCATGCTCCTCTAGCTGAGCCGCGATACTCATGTACTGTGCGCCCTTGAGCACCTGTGAATAAACCACGTACGCGATTATCGCCTGGTATTCACGAGCAAGATCCTCGTTTAGCACGTCGATGAGTTGCTTGCGCGTTATCGCGCCATTATCGTTCGCCTGTTTCTCACCACGTTTTGATGTAGAAGCCATTATATTGGTAATCTCCTTAAAGTTCTTTTAATCACGATATTACCAGCATATAGTATGCCACGCAGTAATATGCGGCAAGATAGTGGTTGCGGCCTCCAGTACACAGGCGGTATAATTCCCCACACGCAGAAGCAAGGCGACCGCAAAGGAGATAGTCGGAGGATATGGCACAAGCCAAAAAAGGGGCTACTCGCAACCAGTTATTCATGCCCGGACTGACCCCGGACGACCTCGGCCCGCCCGAATGGCAGGCGGTGGAGCAGGCCGTGGCCGCGAGCCTGGAGCAGAATAACGCGGCGTGGGCAGCTTTTGCCGGCTGCCGCACCGTCGAGGTTTACACCGACGGCTCGGCCCCTGTGCGGAACCCTGGCGGCCCAACAGGGAGCGCCGCCGTCATGGTGGGGTTTGCCGCGCCCATTGACCAATCGCACGCACAACGGCCCACCGCCCAGGCGCGCTTAGAGCTTGGCGCTTACGTCGAGGGTAGGAAAAGCGAACCTCGCACCAGCAACAATCGCGCCGAGATCGCCGCCATGATGATGGCGCTCGAAGCGCTCTACAGGCTGGAGGAGTTGGGCCATAAACCCGACAAAATCACCATCTGGAGCGATAGCGAATACACTATCAGATGCATGAACGGCAGCTGGCAGCGCAAGAAGAACACCGACCTCTGGCCGCAGGTAGACTTGCTCGCGGAAAGGCTACGCAGTATCAACGGTGATTTCGAGGTCAAGTGGGTAAAAGGGCACGCAGGCAACGAGTACAACGAGATCGCCGACGAACTCGCCACGCGGGCCGCGTTCAACTTCAGCCAGGACCTCTATGTGCGGTACAGAGCCGCGCAACAGGAAAGCGGTAAAGAGCTTCCGGGGCAAGCAGACCTGGCACGTCACGGCCTCGCCACCACCTCAAACAATGGCGCGGCTCCGAACTCGACAGCACAACTTGTGGCAGATAGGGGTGATGAGGCCCTGGGCTGGCAAGCAGCAACCGATTATACTGTGGCAGTGCAC
>DATINP010000008.1:0-5265 GCA_035474135.1 Chloroflexia bacterium
GCTTAGAGTGCCGTCCTTGGTGGCGATCCCTTCAATCGTGGTAATAGAGGACCCATCGCAGGCCACCGCCAGTGTGAGGCAAGCCAGTACCGCTACGCCGTCACGTAACACAGTGCACGCACCGCAGTGCCCCATGTCACAAACCTTTTTTGTGCCAGTGAGATTAAGGTCGTTCCGCAATAGGTCCAGAAGCGTGCGGCGAGTGGGCACATCCACCTGGTACTGCTCATCGTTCACTTTCAGAGCGATCTGTACTTGATCAGTTCGTTGTTGAATCATGGTTCGCGTTGCCTTCTATCGTGTAAGCCCAACACGAACGGGGTCGCTTGACGGGTGAGAGCGACCCCGTTCACTTCAGAGTGCCTTAGTTCTTACTGGTCTACCTGCACTACCCAATCGGTAAGTACCACGTGGTTTCGATAACTGAACTCCACCCAAATCTTGTACAGTCCTGCCTCGGGGAAGTTGTGCGTGAACGCGATATACGGACCGTAGCCGACCTCAGGCAAAACAAGAGACGGTTCTAAGATCGATGATTGAGCAGTTGCCTGGGCGGGCTGGAGAGTTGCGATAGGCTGAACTGTGCGGGTAGCAAGCTCGCTATCAATACCTGGAACCAGCGTAGGTGGGCCTACAGTCGGCTCGGCAGGCGTGCCGGTAGCGGCTGCCGCCGGCGTAGGACTAGTAGAGGACTGAGCACCCCCAGTGCTCGCAGTGGCACTTGCCTCAGGCAAAAGCTGGTGAGCCACAGCGGATCCCTTCTCCCACGAGAAGTCTTTGCCCTCGCTGCTTATTGTCCACATGTAACCCGGTGCATCCAGGTAGGGCCAAATCGCGTTCACCGGCACGCCACGCTCCGATACATAGACGGCCATCTGGGTATCTTGTCCAGCCTTGATCGGCTCGGTCCCTGTCATTAGCTCCACTCGCAACCCATATTGAGCAGTTACCTTAGCCACTGTCGAGTCAACCTTCAGATCAGGCTCGGCCCCTTCTCCAGTATGTACGGTGCCGGGAAATAGCTGCATATCGCCGCCCTGGGGCTGGAACAAGGCAAAGCTGTAATACGAGCCTCTTTGAGGGAAGAAGGTCAATAACGAAACCTGGTTATCCGCCACCTTATCGCTGTAGCTGTGCTTGAACTGCGTCAGATCGCCGCTGATAAGAACATTATGGAAGAGTGCGCCTTCGACAGGTGAGAAATTGGTTACGGGCTTGCCGTTTGATGCGTCGGTAACATGGTAATTTATCGTGGCGATCTGGGGCGGGTTCAACCGCTGAGGGTCCATGGACACCGTAACATTGTAATTGCCCGAAGAAGCGGGATAATCAACTGTGGTGGGATCCGTGCAAGCTGACAACACACCGACCGCCAAAACTGCCACAGAGAGTGTCGCTAGTCCTCTAAGCTTTGAACCCTGAAGTCGGGTATTTGACAAGGGTAGCTCCTCCTTTTACGCGTTTATCAACTCAAGGATTATAGCACAAGCACACGTGGATGACACGCACGGACGACGCGAATTGATGCCCCGGCTTGGCATAGTTTCACGCAAGGTCAGCGCTAACGGGCCGGGCTGGACGAGACCAGTTCCGCCCCGGTAGCGCGAGACCGAGCCTAAGGTACCAGCAATTCGCCGCGCACCAGCTTCGGCTCGTAGTGCTGCATCGTGATGCAATTCGTCGGGCATATCTGGGCGCACAGGCCGCAACGGATGCAAAGCCACTCGTCCATTATCATGGCAGCGCCGTCCTTCCAGTTGCGCGCTTCGTGTAAGCGCGGCTCGTCGGCGTCGCTATTTACAGTTTCAACAAGCCCGAGGTCGGCCATATGTAGAACATTGGTGGGACAAACCTCGACACAGGCGTTGCAAAGTATGCAGTTATCGCCGTCCAGGAAGATGTTGAGTTGGCACTGCAAGCACCGCTTGGCTTCTTCGTGGGCCTCAATAGGGGGCAACCCCAATTCGACTTCGGTCGTGAGGTTGAAGCGCTCGTTCATCGGCCTCATCGGCATGTGCTGGCGTGGCACCGAGTCGTAATCTTCCTCGTCGACAAGCCGGCGTTGCATGGTATCAGCTGTCCAGATGGAAATCGGCTGCCAGGACATGCGGACCGTTGCGTCAGGTGCGATCTCTTCGCGCACGCTTTCGACGTCAGCCCATTCGTTGATCTGGCGTGTGATCTCAAGATGATAGTCTGACACATGGTCCAGGTACGGCACCAGTGCAAACTCGGCTTGGATTGCCACTGTATCAGCCTTGGTATCGATGCCCCGCAGATACTGGTCGACCGCGATGGCAGTCTTTTGTCCATCCCCAATCGAGGCAATAATAGTTCGCGCGCCCGCCACGTAGTCGCCGGACGCGAAGAGGCCGGGTACGTTACTCATCCAGGTGGACGTGTCGACGTCGATTCTGCCACGCCTGTTAAGCTTGACGCCCAGGTCGGGGGCCAGCCACTCGCTCTCAGGTGATTGCCCCGTCGCGGCAATTAGCGTGTCTAGCTCAATAACGAACTCGGAACCGGGCACCGGCACCGGGGAACGTCTTCCCGAAGCATCGGGTTCACCAAGCCTATTGCGGATGCACTTCAGACCCACAACCTGGTTGTTCTCTTCGATTACCTCAACAGGCGAGACAAGGAACCGTATGTCAACGCCCTCAATTTCGGCTTCGCGGGCCTCTTCTTCGTAAACCTGCATCTCGTTGCGCGACCTGCGGTAGAGCACGTAGACTTTCTCCGCGCCCATACGCAACGACGACCGCGAGCAGTCCATGGCTGTGAAGCCTCCGCCGATCACGGCGACGCGCTTACCAATGTAGGGGTGCTTGTGCAGGTTGACCTGTTCAAGGAACCACAGACCCGGGTAAAGGCCTTTGACAGTCTCGTAGTTTTCACCTGGGAGGTCCATCTGCTGTGGCTTTTGCGTGCCCGCCGCGATGACCACTGCGTCGTGCGTTTTCATAAGCACGTCCAGCGGGATGGCATTGTCGTTGACGCTTTCAGCACCCGGCCAGGTCCCCATGCCAATGGGTGTGCTTAGCTTGATTTCCACGCCAAGTGCTGTAAGGTAATCGTCGATTTCGCGACGACACAGGTCACGAGGCAGTCGCCATTCGGGGATGCCGGTGGTAAGCATTCCCCCCGCTACGGGCAGCGATTCGTACACCGTGACTCCATAACCCAGCTTAGCCAGGTCGCGCGCCGCGGCGATGCCCGTTGGTCCTGAGCCGATTACGCCCACCGTTTTGGGCGTCGTCCGTGGAGGCTGCTCAGGCGGCGTCCATTCGCCGCGGTAGTCGGCGGCCACGCGCTTAAGCCAGCAAATAGCTATGGGCTCGTCGAGTCGGCCGCGCCGGCACGCAGGCTCGCAGGGGCGCGCACATACGCGACCGAGAATACCTGGTATGACGTTGTCCTCGAGGTTAATCTGGTAGGACTGGTTATAGTCCTCAGCCGCGATGTGAGCGATATAGCGCGCCACGTCGGTATATGCAGGGCAGGCGTACTGGCATGAGATATTGGCCAGGAACCATTCATTGTCGCCCGTTTCGAGGTGGTAAGGCTGGGCATTGCGCTCGGCATGACCCACGCTCGCCTCCGACCGTACCAGGGCCAGCAATCTCATTCTCTCATCGGCCATAGGTTCTTCCTCCTCAATATAATATAATTGTGCGATTGACTAATTGCGCACTTAACTCAAAAGCTTAGCTTCTTGCCCGTTCACGTTGTTGCGATCGTAGCCAACTCCAGCAGCCACCGCTCTTGGCCGAGCGTGGTGGGCAGTCCATGAGCCGGAAACACCTTCGTTTCGTCAGGCAAAGTCGCGATCTTTAGAAGGCTCTCCTGGAGCTTGCTTGGGTTGCCGCCCATGTAGTCGGCCCGCCCCACTTCCTGCCGCAACAACAGGTCGCCGGTGAAAAGAGCCCCTGATTTGGGTTCGTATAACGAGATACTACCAGGGGTATGTCCCGGCGTGTGCAGCACCTGGAATGCGAGATCGCCAACCTCCAGGGACTGGTCACCGCCGAGATACCGGTCGATACGTTTGCCTTCGACCGGAGGCATGCGATCTTCCACGCGCTCAGTACTCAGCCGAGGATCTGCTAGCCGGCCCATGTCCCACGCATGCGCGCACACGGGAGCGCCCGTAGCCTCCGCCAGCCTGGCGTTATCAGCGATGTGGTCCCAGTGGCCATGCGTGCTAACAATATAGAGTATCTTGAGTGATAGCTGCTCGGCTGCCGCTTGAAACTTCAGTGTGGTGCCAAAGGGTGCGTCGACAATCATGCCGGAACCGCCCGCGTGATCGTACACGAGGTATCCAACTGCGCCACGCGCTGCTCCTACTACGGCTTCGATTTTCACAAATCGCGCCTCCTTTCGGCCAGGCGCTGCGCCCGCATTGCCACGAGCCGCAAGGGTCCCTCAGATCGGCTCGCCGTAATATCTATGGCACGCGATTGCGGCATTAGGCGAGGCGCTACGGTACGCCTGCGCCGCTGCAGGCCAAGTAGAATTGGAGCCTGGGACACACGTCTTTCGGGTCGCGGCACACGCCGAATTGGTTTCGCGGCTTCATGCAACGGTAGCGAGCTCCCCTGTGGTACGAAAAGCAGCAGGCTTGCACTACTGGAAGCCTCAATCGTGTAAGAGATTTCAGCATCGAAGGATACCACGCCGCCACGCAACAACTCGACCGAGTTAGCGGACTGGATCAATGTCGCGCGTCCCTCAAGTACGCTCAAAATGGCCTCTGTATGCGCCTCTGGTGCGTCTCCGCCTGGGGAGTGTACCACCCGATCGCCGTGAGCTAGAGTAATAAGCGCATGCACTCCGGCCGGCCCCTCGGCGAGGGACACTATGCCGGGCTGAACGGATGCGCCGCTGGACTCATGCAAGACGGTAGGTCGCTCCTGCCCAATAGAGGCGGCAATGGGAAGGGAGTACGGGCCGGCGGCGGCCAACAAAGCGCTAACGGGGATCTGGAGAGCGGCAGCAATCTTACGCAGAGTATTCAGCGAGGGGTTTGAAGAGCCACTTTCGACTTGGCTGATAAAGCCCTTGGTAAGCCCACAGGCTGTCGCGAGTTCGGCCATCGTCATACCGCGCCCCAGACGCGCAGCCTTCACTCGCTCACCCAATCCTATTCCAGCCATAGAGGTTTAGCCTACCTAAACGTGTTTAGTACGACAATACAACTAGCTTGACTATAGCACTGGAAAGGGCCTTTGTCAAGAGCGATGCAGGGGCAGGTTAAATGCG
>DATINP010000009.1:0-30153 GCA_035474135.1 Chloroflexia bacterium
CACCGGGGATACCGTGCAGGCCGTGGCTACAGGTGTGCAGCGCACCGGCAGCATCATTACGAGCGCGGCTCTATTGCTGGTGGTCGTGATCGGGGCGTTTGCACTGGGACAGGTACTGCTTATCAAGCTGGTTGGAACAGGCTTGGCGCTAGCGATCTTCGTCGACGCGACGATAGTGCGCTTGCTGCTGGTTCCGGCGGCAATGCGACTATTGGGCAAGTACAACTGGTGGGCGCCACGCCCTCTGGCTACGCTTTACAAGAGGCTGGGCATGGGTGAGACGGACAGCGACGACGCCGGCTTTACCCCGCAGGTCGCGGAGCCGGTCGCCGCCAACCGCGAGAAAGTCGAGGCGGGTGTCTAGCAGATTGAAGCAGATTGTATAATAAACTTATGCAATTCAAGGACTACTTCTCTGCCCAGTCAGATGAATATGCGCGCCGAAGGCCGCACTACCCGCCCGAACTATTCGAGTACTTGAGCCTGGTTGTGGAGGCACACGATCAGGCCTGGGACTGTGGAACAGGGAATGGCCAGGCTGCATTGGGCCTGGCTCCGTACTTCGAGCGGGTGATCGCCACGGACCCCAGTGCCGACCAGCTACGCAATGCAGCCTCTCACCCCAAGGTGACATACAGGCAGGTTCCCGCCGAGGATACTGGCTTGCCTTCGTCCTCCGTCGACCTTGTAACCGTGGCGCAGGCTCTCCACTGGTTTGACCTACCGCGCTTCTTCGAGGAGGCCCGCCGAGTACTCAAGCCGGGCGGGGTCATCGCTGTGTGGGCCTATACCCTTTGCAGAATTGAGCCCGAGATCGACAAGGTAGTGGACGACTTCTATTACAATGTGGTCGGCTCGTATTGGCCGCCGGAACGTCGACTTGTCGATTCTCAGTACAAGACCATCGCCTTCCCCTTCGAGGAGTTTGAAGCGCCACCATTCAGCATCGAGCTTGAC
This sequence comes from Chloroflexia bacterium, assembly GCA_035474135.1. GTDB lineage: Bacteria > Chloroflexota > Chloroflexia > QHBQ01 > JADMIH01 > JADMIH01. Next base: position 958 of record DATINP010000009.1, read on the forward strand.
TGGAACCTGAACGACCTGCTCGGCTACATACGCACATGGTCGCCTCTACGGCGCTATATTGAAGCCAACGGTAGCGATCCTACTGAGTTGATACTGGACCCGCTGGCCGTGGCATGGGGCGACCCACAACAGCAGAGGCGTGTGACCTTCCCGATCCACATGCGCGCCGGGAGATGTGAGAGCGGGCAGTCACGTTCCAACGAGAGTTGACCGCGATACCGTCAGCTCATTCAGGAGCCGGGAATGGACGCACGAGCTGTACGCCAGGTGCAGGGCCACACTATTAACTCGGGCGCGCAGCCCGCAATCAAACTGCGTATTGCCGACGACCTCGCATACCTGGGTTCATTACGATTCCTGATCAAGGGAATAGCAGAAGCGGAAGTGTTCCTCTTCGCCGACGCGGATAGCGAGAAACAGATCACCCGACTTTTGGTTATTCAGTTTGAGGGCTTCCTGGACAACAACAATTACACTTATGAGTACCCTATTAGGAACACGGTCATGCTCGGCCAACACCAATATGTGCATGACACATTTGTTTATGCCATTGCGCCGGACCTCGAAGAAGCCGATTCTGACAGCGCCCAAACGTTCGGTTTCATTCTCAAGCAGGGCTATACCCTGCCTATTGAGATCGTTAGTTGTCGTCTTATTCGTGCGCTGGACAGTACTCGCCGCACAGAGATACTGTTCAGTTATGCTGAGGACCTATCCCTCCGTGGACTGAGTGCTGATAATATATCCAGCGACAATCGGCCAACCCCGCCATACGCATATTTGGAAGAGGAACTACTAAGGCAGGCGTTGAGCTCGTTCACGGTCGCAGCGGGTTAGTTAAGTCTGCCTGGCTGTAGGCATACCTCGTCGCGCGACCTTTCGCCCACTGTGGGCTTTTTCATGTGCTTTTCCCCTCTAATTGTGCCTAATTCTCGGAGTAACTAGTAGTAGTGGGACAAACGGGCTAGTGCCTTCACCCCCCTATTGGCTATAGGGTCTGTGCGTACTCTGCATTATAGTTGAGATGACCCATCAGGTAAGAGCGTGGAGGACACGCACATGGGTCATGAGTAGCAATCGTACATTCGTATTACCAATAGTATTCCCTTTCAGAATTGGAGGCACTAAGCCATGAAAACACGCGGTGGAAAATTCTTGCTTTTGCTCGGCGGTCTGCTGGCGGCAATGGCATTTGTCGTTGTATACGTTGTAATGTCGGGCAAATTGTCGGTTGGTTCCGGCGATAACGCGGCAGCTGTACCTGATACTGCACCTGTAATGGTAGATGTGGCGGTCGTCAACCGCGATCTGCCAGCCTATACGCTGCTTGATGCGACCAATATCGCTACGGTCAGCCTTGAAGAGTCCACGGTACCAACCAACACGACTACTTCTCCCGCCACTCTGTACGGGAAGATGACCCTCGTACCCCTCACCAAGGGCCAGGTCGTAAACACTGCCCAGCTAACCGAGAGTGGCTTCGCCGACATACTGGCCAAGGGCGAGCGAGCTTTCGTACTCGCTATACCCGAGAAAAGCACCTTTGGCGACGCGATTATGGAAAACGACCACGTAGACCTGGTCTGGACAACCAGTATCCTGGGTACGAGAGCCAAGCCAACCGATGACGGGAAGACCACGTACCAGGACGCTGTGTACACAACGACCAAGACGCTGCTACAGAACATTCATGTGATGCGCGTTATGAAACTGGCTCAGGATGTGATCGCGGGAACCAACGGCCAGGCAACTAACGCCAACGCTGGGGACGCAAATACAGCAGCTGTACCGGCCCCCAGCACAGCGGCCATGTACCTGGAAGATGCTCCTTACCAGACAGTGTTGGTGCTAGGCGTGACTGATCAGCAGGCTGAAGTTATTACGTTTGCACGCCAGAACGGCAGTGTAGACCTCACGCTTCGCTCGTCGGCCGTACAAAAAGACGACACCGGCGCTGTGATCAAGGACGCCGCAGGCAACGATGTTCGGGGTGACACCGATGTAGAAAAGACCACTGGCATCACATTGGACACGCTGATCAAAGAGTACGGCTTGCCGTCCCCCGCTAACTGCGGCTGTCAACCGTAAATCCATCGACAATCGGCGAGTGCCTAGGGGTTAGTGAAGGTCGGACCTGAACTATCACTAACCCCCCGACAACGAACAACAATTCATAACCAAGAATCAAGAATTACGCACAAGGGAGAGGCCAATGGATAGCGTCGGAGCAAACAGCTCTATGCCCAAAATTGGGGTGTTGATAGTAGACGACATCTCAGATACACGCGAAAATCTCAGCAAACTGTTGATGTTCGAGCGCGATATCGAAGTAATAGGAACAGCGGGCAGTGGCCCCGAAGCTCTTGATGCGGCACGCAAGCTGCACCCTGATGTCGTCCTCATGGATATCAACATGCCAGAGATGGACGGCATAAAAGCGGCGGAGCTGATGAGTACCGAGATGTCCGGCATTGGCATCATCATGATGTCTGTGCAGGGCGAACAGGACTACTTGCGCCGTGCAATGCTTGCGGGAGCGCGCGAATTCCTTGTCAAGCCCTTCTCCGGCGACGACCTGGTGCGCTCCATACGCCACGTCTACAGGTTAGAGTCGAACAAGCGCTCGATGGCTCAGTCCATGGCTCCTATGCAGGGAGCGTCTCTCGGTAACGGCAAGAACAGCACGGAAGAGTCGACCCAGGGACGCATAATGGCAGTCGTCAGCCCCAAAGGCGGCGTTGGGCGCACAGTCCTCGCAGCTAACCTGGCCGTAGCATTGCGGCTCTCTACGCAAAAGAAGGTAGCATTGGTAGACAGCTCGCTTTACTTCGGCGACCTGGGCGTGATGCTCAACCTCCTATCGAATAAGACCATGGTAGACGCCGTCGAGCATATCGATGAATTGGATGCTGACCTGCTGAACGACCTGATGGTAACGCACTCATCGGGCGTAAAGGTGCTCCTGGCGCCGCCGCAGCCTGAAATGGCCGAGCTTATAACGGCAGAGCACATACGCCGCATCCTATTGGAGCTTTCCGCTCACTATGACTACGTGGTAGTCGATACCTGGCCCTCCTTCGCTGATACGGTGCTGACGGCCATGGATCTGGCCGACGACATCCTGCTCGTGATGACATTAGAAATGACCGCCATAAAAGATGTGAAGCTGTATCTCGAAGTTGTCGAAAAGCTGAACTATCCTACCGAGAAAGTGAAGCTGGTGCTGAACAGGTCCGGGAGTGCGGGTGGTATCAAGGTCGAAGCCGTTGAAGAAACTTTGCGCCAGAAAGTTCTGGTGGGACTGAGCAACGATGGTGTAGCCATGCTGATGGCGATCAACCAGGGCGTGCCTCTTGTTATCTCGGCCCGCGAACACCCCTTCTCACGCGACGTATACCGGCTGGCTCGTCTCCTAACGTCAACCACCACCGAAGAAGCGCAGTTGGCCCAGGCCACCGCCACGGCACAGGCGCAGGACGGTGCCATGCAAGGCAAATTGCTATCCAAATTGAAATCGGCCTTCAGATAGAGGATCGGGTCATGCGTGACGCGTGGCACAGGATCTACGACTCGCCAGATGAGGAAATAACATGTCACTACTAAAAAGAATTGGTACAACAGATTCGCTGCCCAACAACGGTAACGCTTCGCCTTCGGGCACGGGCCAACTTCAGCGGCCCGGCGGCACCGGCCCCACACCCGGCAGCGCATCCCCCTCCAGCGTGCTACCACGCGGGACCGGCCGTCTGGGTGCATCGGAAAACGCCCGGCAATCCATGCCGACAGGCAGCGATAACTTTCTCGACCTGAAGAACCGAGTGCAGCACAAGCTGATCGCCGAACTCGATCCCAAACTCGACCTGACGCGCACCGACGAGGTGAGACGTCAGGTTGAAGAGATCTTCAACGATATACTTGACTCCGAGAATATTGTTCTGACGCGCGTTGATCGTGCCCGGTTGTTTGAGGCGGTTGCGGCTGAAATCCTGGGCTTCGGTCCTATTGAGCCATTGCTGAAGGACAACTCCATCAACGAAGTGATGGTAAACGGCCCTAAGAATGTGTTCATCGAGCGCCACGGCCGCCTGGAAAAAACTAATGTCAATTTTCAGAACGACGAGCACGTTATGCGCGTAATTGACCGCATCGTGGCTCCGTTGGGAAGACGCATTGATGAAAGCTCGCCCTATGTGGACGCACGTCTGCCTGACGGCTCGCGTGTGAACGCTATCATCCCGCCGCTTGCGATTAATGGTCCCACGATCACGATCCGCAAGTTCTCCAAAGACCCCTTTACATCGGAAGACTTGATACGCTTCGGAACGTTCACGCCCGAAATGGCGACCTTCCTCAAGGCGTGCATCGAAGCTCGGTTGAACACTGTGGTGTCGGGCGGTACCGGTTCGGGCAAGACAACGACCCTGAACGTACTTTCCAGCTTCATACCGGACGACGAGCGCATTATCACTGTTGAGAACGCGGCAGAGCTTCAGATGCGCCAGGACCATGTGATTACGCTAGAGTCGAGGCCGGCGAACATCGAAGGTCGCGGTGAGGTAACAATTCGTGATCTTGTGATCAACTGCCTTCGAATGCGCCCCGACCGGATCGTTGTCGGTGAGTGTCGAGGCGGCGAGGCGCTGGACATGCTCCAGGCCATGAACACAGGTCACGATGGTTCGCTGACAACCCTGCATGCAAACACGCCACGCGACGCGCTATCTCGACTTGAGACAATGGTGCTGATGGCGGGTATGGAACTGCCTGTGAAAGCTATCCGCGAGCAGATTGCATCTGCGGTGGACCTGATAGTCCAGCAGACACGGTTCAAAGACGGTACACGAAAGATATCGAACATCGCGGAAGTCCAGGGTATGGAAGGCGATGTAATCGTCATGCAGGATGTGTTCGTTTTCGAGCAGACCGGCATTGAGGGCGGCAAGATAGTAGGTCGAATGAAGCCTACGGGCATACGACCCAAGTTCATTGAGAAGTTCGAGGCAGCCAACATATATCTGCCCCCGAACCTGTTCGGGTATAACGAGAGATTCTTCTAATTGCGGGTATAGACCGCGGTCAAAATGACGTGAAGCGTGGTGCTCGGTTCGTGGTCTATAGGCCAAAATACGAAGGGGGAAAGAGTTGCAAGAATTTTTAGTGCCTGCGTTAGTCGCTCTTGGTGTGCTGGGGCTTTTCGCGCTCATCGCGAAACTGAGCCTCGGTAACTCCAATGTGCAGGGTCGCCTTGCCTCGTTTGTAGGCGATGGGCCGAAACCAGGCTCAGAGAAAAGCGACGAAAAGAAGGGCGAAAAGAAGCAATTCAGTCTGGGCCTCGGCGAAACACAGCTTGCAGCCAAGGTGGACAAGGCTGTAGCGCAAGGCACCTTCGGCAAGAACATACAGCGCAAATTAGCCCAGGCCGACCTCAAGCTTACTTTGTTCGAGTTCATGCTTGCGAAAGTGTCGACCACGATCGCAGGTGCTGCAGTGGGTCTGTTCGTCGGACGTGGCGGCCCGGTTGAAACGGTGGTGTTCGGGTTGGCCGGTATGGCAATCGGCTTTTTTGGCCCCGACCTGTTCGTCAAGTTCCGCCTGGGGAAGCGCCTGAGCGCATTCAATGGACAGTTGAGCGATACACTTGCCTTGCTTGCCAACTCGCTACGTTCAGGCTACTCCATGCTCCAATCGATCGACCTCGTGGCTAGAGAGTCGCAGGATCCGATTGGCAAAGAATTCAAGCGCATCGTGCGCGAGGTGGGCCTCGGCCTCACTATTCAAGATGCGCTGGGCAACCTATATCGTCGTATGCCCTCGGACGACTTGGACCTGATGATTACGGCTATCAATATCCAGTATGAAGTGGGCGGCAACCTGGCACAAATCCTCGACTCGATAGCGCACACAATACGCGAACGTGTCCGGATCAAGGGTGAAATGCAAACGCTCACAGCCCAGGGCCGCGTGTCGGGCTACATCATCACTGCCCTTCCGATCCTGATAGGTTTAGCAGTTACGGTCATTAATCCTGAATACATGAGCACTTTGTGGGTATTTCCATGGATCATCATGCCAATATGTGGTGGTGTCCTCGTGTTCGCAGGTTTCATGATAATTCGGAAGATTGTAAATATCGAGGTATAGTCGGCCAGTGCCAGAACGGGGCTCGATCTCGGACCGTGCCATAAAACGGAGGAAGCTGTGTTACAAATAATTCTTTATGCAATACCTGTATTGATCGCCCTTGGGGTGTTTGGCCTGTTTCTTTGGATGGCCATGCCCAAGCGCAACGCGGTGTCCATAGAGGCCCGTCTAGCGAACTTCGCTGACCGTCCGGTTTCGATCGAAGAAATGGAGTTGGAACAGCCGTTCAGCGAGCGTGTTCTGAAGCCGATCATCGCGGGCATAACTCGCGCACTTGGAAGACTTACGCCTTCACAGGGTATGGAGAAGGTACGCCAGCAGATAATACTTGCAGGGAATCCGTACAACATGGGCACCTCCGAGTTTATGGGTGCGCGCATGATGGCTATGGTTTTGCTAGGTGGCGTGACATTCGGGCTTGCGCTTCTGATGCATTCCGAACCGCTTGGCTTGCTGCTGTTCCCCATGATCATGGCGCTGGTTGGCTATCTGCTTCCCGTCTTCTGGCTGCGTGGCAAGGTTAAGAAACGGCAGAAGGTTATCCTCAAGACCCTGCCGGATGCTATTGACCTCATGACAATCAGCGTCGAGGCCGGACTGGCTTTCGATGGAGCTATGCAGAGGGTGGCCGACAAGTGGGATAACGAACTCGGCCAGGAATTCAAGAAAGCTCTGGGCGAAATGCGCGTTGGTAAGACCAAGCGCGAGGCTCTACACGAACTGGTGCAACGCACCGGCGTAAATGATCTCAGCACATTCGTAGCTTCCATCGTGCAGGCAGATCAGTTGGGTGTTTCTATCTCGAAAGTGCTGAAGATTCAGAGTGAGCAGATGCGCATTCGTCGCCGTCAACGTGCCGAGGAACAGGCTCATAAGGCACCGATCCTGATGATGATCCCCATGGTGTTCCTGATCTTCCCGGCGACATATATAGTGCTTCTTGGCCCGGCAGTTCCTAAGATACTCACGGCGTTTAGCGGCTAAGGCCGGCTTGCTTGCCTGGTTGATTGAACCGCGTGGGTGACGCCCTGCCGGCCAACGGCGGCCGGTCAGCCTCCAGTGGCAGTTTATCAATATATGGAAATGAACATCTATAACGAAACAAAGGGTACTGTCCTTGCAGACCAGGCGGTAAAAGCCCGTAGCTTTCTGGCACGTGGGCGTGGCCTAATGATGGCTGCGCCCCTAGCGCCCGGAGGTGGGCTTGTCATTGAGCCTTGTAGCTCCATCCACATGTTCTTCATGCGCTACCCGCTCGATATCGTGTTCCTGGACGAACATGGGACGGTAGTATTCATGTACCATTCCATAAAACCGTGGCGCATGGGGCGCATAGTCCGCCATGCGCGATCTGCGGTTGAATTGCCCGTGGGTGCCATAGCTGCCAGTCGTACAGAAGTGGGCGACAAAGTCCACGTGAACTAGGTTGGCGACCGCAGTGGACAAAATCAAGCGGTTCCGACCTAATCTCCTTTTTACATTTTCGGCAGTCAGCTTTGTGCTGATCCTGGCGCTTGGCATCGCCCTTGCCTTTGGTATCCAGGATAAATTAGAAGATAGCGCCCTCCACCAGCAGGCTCAATATACTCGCGATCAGGTGGACTCGGTTTTGATACCTGCATTGCGCCCTGAAGACCTCCAAAGCCCCTGGGTCGTTGGCTCTGCCCGGTATATTCAACTCGATAATTTGATCCGGGCGAGTATGCTACGCGATCACGTTGTGCGAGTGAAGATCTGGCGTCCGGACGGCACAATCCTTTACTCGGACGCGACCGGCCTTATAGGCCAGCAATTCGAGCCTGAAGAGGACCTTGCTGAGGCGCTGGCGGGCGAGACGCACATGGACATTTCTGACTTGACCGCCGACGAAAACGAATTCGAAGTCGGGGAGTACACACGCCTGCTTGAAGTCTATGTGCCGCTAAGGTCAGCGGGCTCTACTACCAACACTGCGATTTTTGAAACCTATCACGATCTTGCCGTAACGGATGCGCTAAACGATGAAATGCGCGGGTTCCTTTGGACTGTCCTTACCATCGGCCTGGTCATACTTTACGCATCATTATTTACAATCGTGTTTCGGGCAACGAGAACAATTGCCCGACGAAATCGCGAGAATGGCACGCTCTACCAGGAAGTATCGCAGCGATTGGCTGAGCGCATAGTTGTAGAACAATCACTACGTGAACGCGTAGAAACCGAACGCCTGATCCTGGCTATCTCGACCAACTTCATCAACCTTCCATCCCATGAAGTCGATAATGGCGTGCGCCAGACGCTGCGTGCGCTTGGAAACCATATGGGTGTGGACCGAACCTATCTGCTTCAATTCAACCGGGCCACCGACTCCTTGCTGATCAATTTTGAATGGTGCAAGGGTGGGGTTGTACCTCTGGCGGCCGTACTGGGCAATACGCCCATCGGGGCGATGCCCTGGCTCTACCAGTGGCTGAGCAAGGGCGAAACAGTCAATATCCTACACGTAAGCGAGCTACCTGCCGCGGCACACGCCGAGCGCGACTTGCTGGAGGCGGTTTCCAGCAAGTCAGTCCTGTTTGTGCCTATGGTCTACAACAAAACCCTTGTGGGTGCACTGGTCCTCGACAGTGTACGCCAGCTGGCCCCCTGGACCGACGATACCTTCGTGCTCCTGAAACTGGCAAGCGAAATGCTAGTGAACGCTCTGGAGCGCCAACGCGCTGATGCGATCATTCGCGAGAATGAACAGCGTTTCAGGGCGGTATTCGAGAATGCTTCGCTCGGCATAGCTTTGATGAGCGAGAGCCGCCACATCCTCGACAGCAACAGGGCTTTGCAGGATCTGCTTGGCTATCCCGCAGATGAATTGCACGGCATGAGTTTTGTTGATATTACTCACCCTGACGATCTTCCCAATAACGCGCACCACTTAGCAGAACTAATGGAAGGCAAGCGTAACTCGTTCACGATTGACAAGCGTTACATCCGCAAGAATGGCGACGTTGTGTGGGTTGAACTGCTGGTATCTGCCGTACGTGATGCGCGAGGCCATGTGCAGTACTGTGTGGCGATGGTGCATGATGTGACCGAACGTATGCGCAGTCAGCAAGAGATCAATCGACAGCTGGCGCGCCTCAACTCGCTTCGTACAATTGACAATTCGATTATGGCAAGCGTCGACCTTGAAGCCACCCTGAATGTTGTCCTCGAACAGGTCACCACCCAGCTTAACACGCACGCCGCGAGTGTACTTCTTCTGGACGAGAGAACCGGGCGACTTGAGTTCGCGGCGCAGCAAGGATTCCGCTCAGCTATTATGGCGTGCTCGTTGAACAGGCCTGGCAAGGAGTTGGCCTCACGCTCAAAACCTGAGCATATGCGCGTCCGGTTGAACGACTTATCGCAGGATGCCGGCAGAGTACGCCTTCCCCTGGTTGAGGGTGAAGACTTCCAGGCTTATTACGCTGTGCCACTCGTCGCCAAAGGCAAACTGATGGGTGTGCTTGAGGTATTCCATCGCGAGGCACTCAATCCCACGTCCGAGTGGGTGCAGTTCCTCGAAACATTGGCCGGCCAGACTGCTATTGCAGTGGACAATGCATTCCTGTTCCAGGACCTGCAAAGGCGCAACTTTGAGCTTTCTATGGCTTATCAAACCACGCTCGAGGGCTGGTCGCGCGCGCTGGACTTGCGTGATAAAGAGACAGAGGGACATACACAGCGCGTTACCGAGATGGCTGTGCGCCTGGCCGCAGATATGGGCATCGAGGAGGGTCCGCTGATGGACATACGCCGGGGGGCGCTCTTGCATGATATTGGCAAGATGGGCATACCCGATGCGATTCTGCTTAAGTCCGGGCCGCTAACTGACGACGAATGGGAGATCATGCGCCGCCACCCGGCCTATGCCTACGAGATGCTTTCTCCTATTACGTTTCTGGAGCCGTCGCTCGACATTCCCTACTGCCACCACGAGAAGTGGGACGGCAGCGGCTATCCGCGCGGTTTGAAGGGTAGCGAAATCCCCCTGGCGGCGCGCATATTCGCTGTTGTGGACGTGTACGACGCCCTGCGCTCGGACCGCCCATATCGCGCAGCCTGGTCTGAGGAGAAGGTGTTGGAGCACATCAAATCCCTCTCCGGCACGCATTTCGAGCCTGCCGTCGTAGAGGCATTCCTCAACATGGATCGCACCTTCTACAGGCGTACCCCAACTCTCACCCATCTGGCTGGAATGGCACGCGTTTAGAGCCTTCTGCACCACGATTTCCACAGTTGACAAACTAGATTAATTCCTGTACAATTAGCTAGCAAAGTAGAACAAATGAGCCATAAATGGGTTGCATTTTGTGCGCCCTGGCCTCTTGTTTTGCTCAGCGATGCGAGTCGAGTGATTAGCTTGAGAATGTGCTATTATGTGTTAGAGAACTTCTAAGGAGATCAAAGATGGCAGTAGAAAAAGAACGCGACAAGGCTCTTGATAACGCCATAGCCCAGATCGATCGCCAGTTTGGCAAAGGCTCGATCATGCGTATGGTGGACTACGGTAACAAAATGCAGGTGGAGTCTATTCCCACCGGCTCGATTGCCCTCGACATGGCGCTTGGCGGCGGCGGGGTACCACGTGGGCGCGTGTGCGAAGTGTATGGGCCTGAGTCGTCGGGTAAGACCACTCTTTGCTATCACATCATGGCCGAGGCCCAGAAGATTGGCGGCGTAGCGGCCTACCTGGATGCTGAGCACGCCTTCGACCCTGAATATGCTGCACGCTGCGGGCTCAACCTCGACCAACTGCTGATTTCCCAACCCGATAACGGTGAGCAGGCATTAGAAATCGCCGAAACGCTTGTGCGGTCCGGGGCGATTGATGTGATCGTGGTCGACTCGGTGGCTGCGCTTGTACCTCGCGCCGAGATCGAGGGCGAGATGGGCGATAGCCACGTCGGTTTGATGGCGCGCCTCATGTCGCAGGCACTCCGCAAACTGGTGGGGGCGGTCTCCAAGAGCCAGTGCTGCCTGATATTCGTAAACCAGATCCGCATGAAGATCGGCGTCATGTTCGGCAATCCCGAAACCACCACAGGTGGGCAGGCGCTCAAGTTCTACGCTTCGGTGCGTATGGAGATCCGTCGCGTCGAATCGATCAAGCAAGGCACCGACGTATCCGGTAACCGGGTGCGTGTCAAAGTCGTGAAGAACAAGGTCGCGCCGCCCTTCCGCACTGCTGAATTTGACATAATGTTCAACGAAGGCATCAGCCGCATCGGCTCGATTGTGGACCTGGGCACCGAATTGAATGTGCTACGCAAGTCGGGGGCCTTCTACTCGTTTGGCGATCAGCGCCTTGGCCAGGGTCGCGAGAATGTTAAAGAGTTCCTGAAGGGGCGTCCCGAGCTTACCGACGAGATCGAAGGTCTGATCCGTCAGACTATGGCCGAAAAGGGCGCGGCGACCATTGCCATCGCGGCCACCAGTGCAGCGAAGAACGGCGCCAAGCCCGCTGACGATGAAGAGGACGACGAAGCAGAGTTCTAGTCGTACATATTCAGCGCAAAGAAGGCCGCGGAGATTCACGTCTTCGCGGCCCTTTTGATCTGAATGGGGTTATGCGCATGCAAGCCAATCAAGATGTAATCACCGCCCTCCATGGCGACCCGATGAATGCAGACAAAGTTCACGTGTTTATTGATGGCAGGCACGCGCTCGTTGTCTCGCTCGACGTGGCTGCCGCCGAACGGCTGACCGTGGGGCAGCCCTGCCCTCCCGACCGCATTACGCGGTTGCAATCGGCTCAGGAGCAGGCACAAGTGTACGAGTCCGCGCTCACTTTCCTGTCCTACAGGCCGCGCTCTGCACGCGAAGTCGAACAGAGGCTTCGCAAGAAGGGATACACCCCGGAACAGATCGAGACTGCCATGGAGCGCCTTCGCAAACAGGGTTACGTGGACGATCTGGCATTTGCGCGCTTCTGGATCGGGAACCGGCAGACGTTTTCGCCGCGCGGCCCACGCCTGCTCCGCTCGGAACTCCGCCAGAAGGGAGTCCCCGCCCATATTGTGGACGCGGCAATGATCGAGTACCAGGACGAGCAAGCCGAGCGCGAAGAACAGGCGGCGCAGGTGGCTAGCGACGCAGGTATATCTGACGATGAGCCACCGCCCGGCAGCGACGAGGCTTCGGCACTGGCTCTTGCTCGCAAGCGAATGCGCCTCTTATCCAACCTCGATCCTATCACTGCCAAGCGCAGGCTATCTTCGTTCCTGGCACGGCGCGGGTACAACTATGACGTGATCGGCCCAATACTCCATCGTGTGTTGTCGGGCGAGGACGATAGCGACGAACTGGACGATATGTAGTAACCTTGCGGCCCACCTGGTGATGCACTATGATGTGGTCTATGGAAGACACACAGTCCAACGAACTGGACCTCGGCAGAATAGCCGGGTTGCAACTGACCGCGTCGAATTCTGCCCTGCTGGGCTCGCTTATCCTGTGGGTTGTGCTTGGTGCCCTGGTAGTCATTTTCCTGCAACTGGCCGTGATCGAGGGAGTTGCGCTGGGGCTAGTCGGCGTGGTGCTACACTGGATCGCTGTGCTTTGCCACCAGATCGGCCATTCACGTGCCGCACGCAAAGCAGGCTACCCGATGGTGGGCGTGCGCCTTTGGGGGCTACTCAGTAGCTCGATCTACCCCCCTGATGAGCCTGATATTCCCACAGAAATTCACATTCGGCGGGCGCTGGGCGGCCCAATGCTGAGCTTCATATTGTCCGTTATTTTCGGGCTACTCCTGCTTCTATTACCGTCGGGCACCTACCAGTGGTGGGCCGACTTCTTCTTCGCAGCCGACAACTTCTTCGTATTCACAATAGGTTCCCTCCTGCCCCTTGGCTTCACCGACGGCAGCACGATTTTGCGGCTGAGGAGCAAGTAGCGGTTCAGACCTCTCCTCCTCAACAGCGGAACAAATCGAATGGTCGAGCGTTAAACTTTTGGTCGTTTTTCCCGCACACACTTTGTATTGCTATTGTGAGGCGGTTATAATTTATCGCGGTGGTGTACCTAAGAGAATAAAGGAGCAGATATCACATGTCTATGACACATAAAGCTAAAGCCATCCTGGCGGGCGCTACTCTCCTTACGCTCCTGCCTGCGGTGTCGGCCTACAGCCCAACACCCGCTTCGGCAGCAGATTTTGCGGACAGCGCGTTCCGAAACGTGTGGCTGCGCACGGATAAGCCTGTCGTCGACGGCACGCTTAAGCGCAGTTTCTACTGGGGGCCGATCCCCGGCGAATCCCTCATGGAGCCATATGCGCAGGGCGTAGGCGGTTATCGTCGTGTGCAATACTTCGACAAGAGCCGCATGGAGATCAACGACCCGGCGGGTGACCGCAGCAACCCTTTCTTTGTCACCAACGGCCTGCTCACAGTCGAGTTGGTGTCGGGCAAGATGCAAGTAGGCGATGCAGAGTACGAAGACCGCCAGCCTGCGGATATCCCTCTGGCTTCGGACAACGACGACTCGAACGCGCCAACCTATGCGTCCTTTACCAACATGGCGAACACCACGTTGGGAGATCACCCCGCAGATGATCAGACCGGCAACGTGGCCGACATGACGGTAGACAAGGCAGGCACGGTCGCGACCGACACGGCATACGATAAGTACAGCGTGAAGTACGGCTTCTATAATACCGAGACCCAGCACAACATTGCCGACCAGATTTGGTCCTTTCTGAACCTGAGCGGCCCTGTGGTCAACCCTGACGGCACAATGAGTGATGCCAAGCTGTCAGATCCGTGGTTCTACACAACGGGGTACGCGATTTCCGAGCCGTACTGGGCGAACGCCAAGGTGGCGGGCCAGCAAACCGATGTGCTGGTGCAATTGTTTCAGCGCCGCGTAGTCACCTACCAGCCTGACGCGCCTGAGGGGTTCAAGGTGCAGATGGGGAATATCGGCGCGCACTACTACGATTGGCGGTATAAGAGTGGCGCCGTGTCACGGACATTGAGCTTCGCCAACTACAACCTTGAGCCTTCATCGGTGATCCCCGCCGTGGCCCCGTACCAGGTGGCGAGCGGCCTTAGCAATGTATCCAATAAGGACGACTTCACCCTCTCAGCGAGTGCTCAAGTTCTGCTGGAGCAAAACAACTTTGTTGCCCAGTTCCCCGATGGCGACCAGTACAAGCAGTTCTTCCAGCTTTACGAAGACGGTCGCTATGGCGAGAAACCTATCTTCGTTACCACCGACTCGGTGCTACATATCTATCACCTCATCTTCGATAAACTACTGCGTGACACCGAGACCAAGTATCTTATCCCCGACCTGCAGAACCTGACCAGCGCCCTCGTCAACGAAACGCAACAGCAGTACAACGAGGCCAAGGGCACAGGGGCCGAGGGGGCCGCACTGCGCAACCTGGGCTACCTGTCTGTGGCGGCCAAGCTTATCGATCCCAACTTCAACGTGCCCACCGAGGTGACGGATGCAGTAAACACAGACCTCCAGCAGATTGCAGCCCACGCATCTTTGGGCGCCTCGGCTGTGATGGCGTTGGGCGGCGGTGGCGACGAGTACCTGGAAGACTTCACACAGTACGTGCCTCGCGGCCACTACACACGCTCGGAAGACCTGGAACGCTACTTCCGTACCATGATGTGGTTCGGGCGCATCACGTTCCGCCTCAAGAGCGTGGACGAAACCCGCTCCGCTCTTTTGTTGACCCAGGCTCTGCAGTCCGCAAAAGCGGGAGATCAGGACGCGGCAACGATGTGGTCGCTGATCTATGACCCGACCAGCTTCTTTGTCGGCAAGTCGGACGACCTCACCTATCGCGACTATGCTCCTCTCATGGCGCAAGCACTCGGGCCGAATGCTGACGTCGCCGCTACGGCGGACGATGCCAAGATTGCGGCCTTCCAGCAGTTGGCGAAGTCGCTCGCGGGGCCAAAGGTCAACTCGATGGCAGTGTTCATAGACGAGGACAAGGAAGCAGTAACTAAGGGCATGAGGCTCATGGGCCAGCGCTTCACCTTGGACGAGTACACATTCGGACAGCTGATCTGGCGCAGCGTGGGCACAGACGACAATAAGCGCTGGCTGCCCAAGTCGCTGGACTTTGCGGCCGCCCTCGGTTCGACCGAAGCCTATAACATCCTCGATAGCCAGGGCGACACTCAGTACGCCAAGTACCCGCAACAAATGGACAAGGTACGCGGCGAGATCGGCACTCTGGCCGACTCACAGTGGACCGAAAACCTGTACTGGTCGTGGCTCTACTCGTTCCGCCCATTGCTCGCTCCCAAGGCTGAGAACAGCGGCTATCCCAGCTTTATGACGAATCAGGCCTGGACGCGCAAAGACCTTAACACGGTCAATGGCAGCTACACCGAGCTAAAGCATGACACGATCCTTTATGCCAAGCAGGTGATGGCCGAAATGGGAGGTGGGCCGCCCGACATCGTTAAGGGATATGCCGAGCCTGAGCCGGAGTTCTACGCCCGCATCGCTGCACTCATTGGTATGACCCGCGACGGCCTTGTGTCAAGAGGCCTCCTGGATGTGCCTGAGAACGACTTTGTGGACTCGGACTACAATACACTCCAGACCATGTACAATACCGCCCTAGACCTCAAGCACATCAGTGAGAAGGAACTGAGCAATCAGCCCCTCACCGGCGACGAATATAGCCTGATCATGTTCTACGGTGGAACGCTGGAGCATATCACAGCGGCGGCGTCTGATCCCGTCGATCCGAACACGGAGGGCAACGTCGATATCAACGACCAGGATGCAGCGGTTGTAGCCGACATCGCCACAGGCGGCGAGGCCGGAGAGCAAGCCCTGGAAGAAGGCACCGGCCGGATCATGGAAATCTACGTGGTTGTGCCGATTGAAGGCAAACTGGTGCTGACACGTGGTGGCATCTATAGCCAGTACGAGTTTATCCAACCGACCAGCAACCGTCTCACTGATGAACAGTGGCGCGCCCAACTCGACAGTGGCACAGTGCCGCCGCTAGATGACTGGAAGACGTTTATAGCACCTTAGATTGTTTGGCACGGTACGCGCAAGACGAGGGGCGGCTAACGATGCTTATGATACGTCGTTAGCCGCCCCTCGTTTGTCGTTTATTTTGCTTTGTACACAGCCAACACTCGATTCAGCCATGCCATCTGCTCTTCGTTGTAGGGTGACTGGAACGGCTTTTGGCCCTCGGGCAGGTCACCGTAGTTCTCCCACCACGTGCTGAGACCTTTAGCAATCTCAGGATCGCCGCCTGTGAAGCCCTGAATGAGGTCGCTGTAGCGCGCCGCCACGTCTTGCGCTTCGGCGCTTGCGGGGTCGGCGTTCGCCGCTGCAAGGCGCACTATGTCCTTGTTTACGGCATCCCACAAAGGGGTGATCCGTTCCTGGTCGGCCTCGGTCCATTCGGGCATGCGGGCAGAAAGCCGGCCTTTTGCCTCCTCGCTGTAAGACACGTCCGAAAGCCTTTGCATCTCGTCGAGTTGTTCCTGGGTGAAGTACTTCTTCGCCCACTCTTTGTTCTGTTCCATTTTGATAGCCTGGATCACCGTAACGAGCGAGTTCCAGTCGCATTCGCCACCCTCCAGCATCTTCTCAGTTTCGCCTATGGCGTGAATAATGCCGTCAAGCTGAGTGCGCTTGGCCTGCATCATCGCCTTCTGCTGTGCCAACACGTCGCCCAGGCTGCGCGGTTCCGAGTTCGCCCGCAGGATGGCTTTGATCTCATCCAAAGAAAAGCCGAGGAATTTGAGAGCAAGTATCTGCTGCAAGTCCACCAGGTCTTCATCAGTGTACAGACGGTACCCGGCGTCGCTATATTGAGAGGGTGCTAGCAACCCCTCCTTGTCGTAGAAGCGCAGGGTGCGCATCGAAACGCCCGCCCGTCGAGCGAATTGTCCTGTGCGATATAAGCCTCGATCCAAGCTGTTACCTCCTTTCTAACCTCAGTATAAAGGGTGACGTAACGTCAAAGTCAAGGGCCACTTCATGGCGAATCAGGACCAATAATGTCCGCAAGAAGCTCTTGATCATTACGTTACGTCATGCCTTATGTATCATAAGGTGCCCGTCTTGACGCGGCTGTCCAGCGGGACGCAACTGAAACAACCAAAAAGGCGCAACGCTGAAAATGGAAACAACTGAAGAAATTTACCCGATGCCGTCCTTTCCTATCATGAACGTCACAGACCTGGCAGCATCTTCGCGCTGGTACCAGGAGGCACTCGGCTTCCGCCATATCTTTACGATGAGCGGGCCGGGCGACGTGCCGCTGCTGGTGCATCTGCGCTGGGTCAAGTACGCCGACCTGCTGCTAGGTGCGCGTCCGGTTGAGCCGGGCAAGCGAGGTGTGGGCATTGTGCTGAGCTTCAGTGCCTACCTCGCCGAGCGTACGGTCGACGAAATCGCCACAAGAGCGGAAGGCCACGGCGCTCATATCGTCGCACCCCCTGCCGATATGCCCTGGAACGCACGTGAATGCACAATCGAGGACCCCGACGGTTTCAGGTTGACGTTCTCGCAGCCTATCAACATTGGCAGGAAGTTCGAGGATGTGATCGCGGAGGCTACCAGAAAGGAGATTGAATAGGCACGCCCGGACACGAAGCATTGGCGCATTGACTAGCCCACTTGCGAATGCTATAATCACTGTGCGCGCGCGGGAGAGTCTTTACTTGCAAAAGCGAAGCGCCGAAGGGGAAAAGCTGCCGGGTGGCAGGCTGAAACTCTCAGGCAAAGTAGACCGCGCCGCACAGAACCCTCTGGAGAGTTCCCCATGGAACGCCGATGGAGCAGAGCCGCAAGGCTAATCTCGCAGGCACGAGGACAGAGGAAGCAGGATGCTTCCGGCTGTCCTTTTTAATGAGTCTTAGATGCTAGGTCGCAAGTCGTAAGTCGAGATGACAGTCGACGCACGACGCATGACTTACGATCTAAGATTTAAGATCTACGACTCGTAAAGGGGTGCAGGATTGGAAAAGAAAGCGATCAACGACGATTTGGCCTCTCAGAAGGCGGTTGCGGACAGCCACGCCACACCTTCGACTGTATCCGAGCCGCTGCACACGCCGCTCTATGACGAGCACGTTGCGCTGGGTGCTCGCATGGTCGAGTTTGGCGGGTGGATGATGCCCGTGCAATACGCGAACGGCATTATCGAAGAACACAAGGCGGTACGAGCGGGTGTGGGCATATTCGACACGTGCCACATGGGCGAGTTTCGCCTGATTGGACGCGACGCTGCTCGCCTGGCAAACATTGCCACTACGAACAACGTAGAGGCGCTCGGCCTTGTTCAGGCGCAGTATTCGTTCATGTGCAATGCCCAGGGCGGAGTGATTGACGACTGCATAGTGTATAACTTCGGCGACCACACCTTTATCTGCGTAAACGCCGCGCCCCTTCAATCTGATTACGCGTGGCTGAAGCAATTGCGTGATCAACGTGGGCTTGATGCCGACATTATCAACGAGTCGGATGACACCGGCAAGCTGGATGTGCAAGGGCCGAAAGCAGCCGCCCTGGTACAAAAGTTCACCGGCACCGACCTCTCCCAGATCAAGTTCTTCTGGGCAACGAAGGGAGATGTGGCGGGTGTGCCCTGTCGCATTTCGCGCACGGGGTATACGGGAGAGGACGGCTTCGAGCTATTCTTCCCTATCGAGGAAACGGTCAAGCTGTGGCGGCTCTTTGTTGCCAACGGGGCTGCGCCCTCAGGCTTGGGCGCTCGCGATACTCTACGTCTTGAAGCGTCACTGCCCCTTTCGGGAAGCGACGTAGCCGCCCCCGGCAACCGCAACCCTGTGTGGGCGGGCTTCGGTAGGTTCGTCAAACTCGATAAGGGTGTGGACTTTGTGGGGCGGGAAGCGCTGCAAAAAGCCGCCGACGATCCGAGTGGGGAGCGCATGGTAAACTTCTTTGTCACTGGTCGAGGCGTGCCGCGTACTCATTGCAGTATCGCAAAGGACGGCGAGGTGGTGGGAGAAGTAAGCAGTGGCTCCTATGGCCCCACACTCGACAAATTCATCGGTATGGCCTGGGTGCGGTCCGACCTGAGCGCGAAAGGCACTGAGCTTGATGTGATGATACGCGACAAACCCGTGCCAATTACGGTAACTTCAAGGCCAATGTATAAAAAGCCGTGACGACGGACGACAGACGGAAACGTGATACCGGTTGACGCATGACCTACGCTCTGCGACTTACGATCTAAGACTTACCTGGAGGTACAAATGGAAAACCCCCGCGACAATAAGTACACGAACGAGCACGAATGGGTGCAACTCGACGGTGAAGATGCTCTGGTGGGTATCACGAACTATGCTGCCACTCAGCTAGGCGACATGGTCTACGTGGATATGCCCACGATTGGAGTCACAGTTGCCAAAGGAGAGGCTATTGGCGCGCTTGAGAGCGTGAAGGCAGCAGCAGACTTCTACAGCCCACTTTCGGGCGAGGTTGTGGCCCGCAACGAGGCCCTACTGGACGAGCCGGGACTGATGAACTCGGACCCGTTCACCTCCGGCTGGTTCCTCCGCATCAAGCCGGCAGATCCAACCGAATTGGACGACCTGATGGACGCCGAAGCCTACGACGAGTTCGAGAAGTCGCAAGGATGAGGACGAGTCATAGATCTTAGATCTAAGATCTATGACTCGCAGCAAAGTATGCCAGGCGACGTAACCATAACAGCTTCTGCACTGATTCGGCAGGGTGAGAGCATCTTGCTGGTCCACCAACAGCGCAAGCAGGATCCGTATCCGTACTGGTTTGTACCAGGTGGGCGGCTAGAACAGGACGAGTCTTTGGCCCACGGACTTGTGCGCGAGGTGCGCGAAGAGACGGGTGTGATCATCGGGCGGGTTGGAAAACTGGTGAGCGTGGCCCACCTGTTCGACAGGCCAGACAAGTCTCAGGCTGTGTCGTTCGTGTTCGAGACCGACGTGTGGACCGGCACAGTTTCGCCCGCCGACCCAGACGGGGTAGTTACGGACGCGCGGTTCTACCCAATCAGCGAAGCGATTGCTCTCCTTGAGCACGTACCATGGCGCTCGATGCACGAGCCTCTGCTTGCTTACCTGCGCGGCAGCCACCCTGCGGGTACAGTGTGGCTATATGCGGAACATGGTGGGGCGCAGAAACTCCTTGCCAGTCTGCCGGAGCAAGCCCAGGCGTAATGGCGTGCGCTTTATAAGGCAAATGTAGAGGCTAGGTATCCCTGGCCCTACTCAGTGAAAGATCGAGATCATAATAGATTAGGAGCAAAGTAAATGGTATATACGCCCAACACAGAGGCGCAAAGGCAGGAGATGCTAGCGGCGATCGGCGTCGGAAGCATCAACGATCTTTACAATGACGTGCCCGCCGCTGTAATAGACCCACAGATTGATTTGCCCGCTCCGTTGAGCGAGCCTGAGCTTATGGCCCACATGAGGCAGTTGGCAGAGCGCAACTCTGATGCGCTCCATTACGCCAATTTTCTGGGCGCAGGCTCGTACAATCATTACTCGCCGAGCGCGGTCTACCGCATCATGTCGCGGTCCGAGTTCTATACGGCCTACACGCCCTACCAGCCGGAACTGAGCCAGGGCACTCTTCAGCAGATATATGAGTTCCAGACCTTGATCTGCGAGCTTACGGGTATGGACGTTGCCAACGCCTCTATGTACGATGCCGGTTCCGCGTTGGGCGAGGCGGCTGTGATGGCCTGCTCGATCACGAAGCGCAATAAGGTGTGGGTGTCGCCCCGTCTTCACCCCGAACACAAGGCTGTCTTGAAAACTTTCACCAACGGCCACGGAATCGAGTTCATCGAGCACGATGCGCATTTCTCAGAGTCGGAACAGTTACCGGCTGACGTGGCTTGTGTGATCATTCAGCTTCCCAACTTTATCGGCGAGATACGTGACTTTACGGGCCTCGCTGAGCGCGTTCATGAAGCGGGCGCGATCCTGATCGAGGTGTACGACCCCATCTCGCTTGGTCTGCTGAAAAGTCCCGGTGAATTGGACGTGGACATCGCGATTGGCGAAGGCCAGGGGTTGGGCATACCAATGTCGTTCGGCGGGCCTTATTGCGGGCTGTTCGCTACCAAGGAAAAGTATGTGCGCCAAATGCCTGGTAGGCTAGCAGGCATGACCAAAGATAAGGACGGCAAGCGCGGTTTCGTGCTGACCCTCCAGACGCGTGAGCAGCACATTCGCCGCGAGAAAGCCACTTCGAACATCTGCACTAACGAGGCACTAATGGCCGTCGCCGCGACCGCCTATCTGACATGCATGGGGCCGCAAGGCCTGAAGCGTGTGGCCGAGCTTTCGTACCAGAACACGCATTTCCTCTCGAACCGCATTGCCAAGCTGCCAGGATATAAGATCCTGAGTCGTGAGCCTTTCTTCAAGGAGTTTGCAGTCCAGACCCCTATCGCGCCCAGCGAATTGAATCGCCGCTTGCTGGCTCACGGTATCATCGGGGGCCTCGATATCAGCGGTTTCCCGGAAGTAGACGGCGCTCCAAACGCCTGGCTGCTTTGCTGCACTGAACTTACCACCAAAGAGCAGATGACCAAATTGGTTAGCGTGCTGGCCGAAGCGTAATACACCAGGCGGTAACTTGTCGAGAGAACAACCCGCAGGTCGCCATGTTTTACGCTCTAAGGAGAATACAATGTCTACAGAACCTCTCATTTTTGACCTGAGCAGCCCTGGTCGCGTCGGCTTCTCGCTGCCTGAAGTGGATATGGACGAAGCGCCTGCGCTGGACGCCCGGTATCTGCGGGGCGAACTTGATTTGCCCGAGGTATCAGAAATCGATATGACGCGCCACTTCACGCGATTGAGCCAGAAGAACTATTCGATTGACACGGGCTTTTACCCTCTAGGGTCGTGCACGATGAAGTACAACCCCAAGGTGCATGAGGACGTGGCGATTATGCCGGGCTTCGCGCACATCCATCCCTATCAGCCTGAAGAGTCGGTGCAGGGTGCCTTACAGGTGCAGTACGGTTTGCAAAATATGCTGACACAGATCGCGGGAATGGACGCGGTTTCCCTGCAGCCTGCGGCGGGCGCGCAGGGCGAGTTTACAGGCATTTTGATGATCCGTGCTTATCATAAAGCACGAGGTGACCACAATCGCGACATTATCCTTGTGCCCGACTCGGCGCACGGCACCAATCCGGCGACTGCCGCGGCCGCAGGCTTCAAAATGATGTCACTCAAGTCGGGTGCGGACGGGAACGTGGATCTTGCAGCATTGGAGGCAAGCCTGTCGGATCGCGTTGCGGGCATCATGCTCACAGTGCCGAGCACACTTGGACTATTCGAGCCGAACATTCTGAAGATCAGCGAGTTGGTGCACAAGGCGGGCGGTCTTATGTATGGTGACGGAGCGAACCTCAACGCGCTCGTGGGCCACATTCGGACTGGCGACCTCGGCTTCGATGTAATGCACATCAACCTGCACAAGACTTTCACCACACCCCACGGAGGCGGAGGCCCTGGCAGCGGCCCTGTTGCGTGCAAGGCTATTCTTGCCGAGTTCCTGCCCGGACCGGTCGTAGTCAAGGATGGTGATACCTATACTTTCAGGCAGCCTTCGCAGAGTATTGGGCGCGTTAAAAACTTCTGGGGCAACTTCGGTATGCATGTCCGCGCCTACACATATATCAGCCACCTCGGCCTACGCGGCCTCAAGCGGGTGAGCGAAGACGCGATTATCAACGCCAACTACATCCGGGCCAAGCTAAAGGACGTCTACAATCTGCCCTATGATCGCGTCTGCATGCATGAGGTGATCCTGTCGGGCAAGAACATCAAGGCCGAAACCGGCTGCACCACAATGGATATTGCGAAGCGCATCATCGACTACGGGATGCACCCGCCGACAGTGTATTTCCCGCTTATCGTTCCGGAAGCCCTCATGATTGAGCCAACCGAAACCGAGTCGAAGGAAACACTCGACCAGTTTATTGATGCGATGCGCAAGATTGCCCAGGAGGCGCACGACGATCCCGAGCTCCTTCACTCGGCTCCACATATTACCGAGGTCTCCCGCCTCGACGAGGTGGGCGCGGCCAGAGAACCGAACCTCAG
This sequence comes from Chloroflexia bacterium, assembly GCA_035474135.1. Lineage (GTDB taxonomy): Bacteria > Chloroflexota > Chloroflexia > QHBQ01 > JADMIH01 > JADMIH01. Next base: position 24,201 of record DATINP010000009.1, read on the forward strand.
GTGGAAGAGGGCTGCGTCCTAAATCGTAGAGCGTAAGTCGGAGGGCAGACGGCATTAATACCGCCGTCTGTCGTCGGTCGTCCGCCGTCAGTTGTTATCCAGCACGTCCTGCTTGCTGGCATCGAACATCGCGCCTACTGATGTGCCCGAATGAATGCGCCACATTGTTTCAGCTATCATGGGCGCGACGCTCAACACTTTCATGTTGGGTAAGCGCTTCTCGGGCGGTATTGGGATCGTATCGGTCATTACAAGCTCAAGGATCGGGGTTTTCCTGAGTCGTTCTATCGCGCCACCGGACAGCACAGGATGCACGCACGAAGCGTACACGCCCTTCGCCCCATTGTCGATGACCACGTTGACCGCCTGGCACATCGAGCCTGCGGTGTCGATTTCGTCGTCTACCAGGATGGCTGTCTTGCCCTCTACTTCTCCAATGAGGTTCAGTACCTCGGTCTGGTCTGCGTTCCCAGTGCGACGCTTTTCGATAATAGCCAGGGGCGCGTTGATCAGTTCCGCGAAGTTGCGCGCGCGTTTGGCGTTGCCTATATCGGTGGAAACCACCACACGGTCGGGGATGCGCTTATGCCGGAAATAGTCGGCGATCAGGAACATTGCGGTCAACTCATCCACCGGGATATGAAAGAAGCCCTGAATCTGTCCGGCGTGCAGGTCGATAGTCAATAAGCGGTCCGCACCTGCGACGGTGATCATGTCGGCCACCAGGCGTGCGGTAATGGGTACTCGCGGCTGATCCTTCTTATCTGTGCGCCCGTACGCGTAGTAGGGTACGACCGCGGTAATACGCCCGGCGGAAGCCCGGCGCGCCGCATCTATCATGACCAGCAGTTCCATTATCGAACGGTGGAGAGGCGTCGAGAAAGGCTGGATGATGAATACATCGTTTTCCCGCACGCTCTCGTCTATCTTGACGAAGATGTTCTCGTTGGTGAACTCGAACACCTGAGCATTGCCCAAGCTCATGTGGAGGTGGGCGGCAATCGCTTCGGCCAGTTGAGGGTTGGCGTTGCCCGTGAATATGGTCATGTCTTCAAACTGTGGCATTGGTCTTAGCAAGTGGGTGGCGAGTAAGTCTACGCGGGACTACTCACACTTCACCTGTCGTCCCTCCTTGCTCGATTTCTGATTTTAGCCTTGCCAGAGCGATCTCGGCGGCTGCCTGCTCAGCAAGCTGTTTATTGCTTCCTTCCCCACCGGCAAGCACGCGCTCGCCCGCCGTTACTTCCACGTGAAACTGCTTGGCGTGGTCGGGGCCGGACGTTTCGACAAGGCGGTATCGGGGGGTATGCTTGAGATGGGCCTGCGAAAATTGCTGTAGCTGTGTCTTGTAATCCGCGCCCAGCACTTCGCGGATGAGTTTCGAAATGCCTTCACGGTCGCCCAACACCGTATGCCAGACCATACGCGCCGAGTCTATGCCACCGTCCAGGTAGACTGCCCCCAGAACCGCCTCGACTGCGCGGCCAAGGTTCGTGCCGCGTGTGCGTCCGCCCGACGCCTCTTCGCCTCGGCTCATATACATGTACTCGCCCAGTTCAAGCGGCTCAGCTATCTGTGCCAGCGTCGTGAGCCGCACAAGTGCACCCCTCCATGCCGTCAATTGTCCTTCGTCCGTGTCAGGATAAGCCAGGTACAGGTCGCTGGAAACGATGAAGCCGAGTATCGAGTCACCGAGGAACTCCAGCCTTTCGTTCGATCCGTTGGGAAGGTCGGGAACTGCGTGCAGATACGATTTGTGCACTAGAGCATTGCTCAGGTAGGTTTCATCGACGAAATGGTAGCCAAGTTTCTCTTCCAATTGGGAAAAAGGATTGTGCGGTAGAGCTCCCTCGGCACGGGGGATAACGAGATTTGCCTCTGCTCGGTTTTCGGGAGTGGCTTGCGTGGTTGACCCGGACTCGATTTGTTCGTCTGCGGTCATTCGAATTGAACGTCCTGATTTCGGTCTTGCGTGTCGTCCGAGATTCGGGCGGTCAGGCGTTTGGAGTAGTTTCGCCAGTGCCTGTAGCGCCGTCGAGGTCGACGCCTGCGCGCTGCGCGATAGCCTTCAGGCGAGGCCAGTCGATATCAAAATCGTAACTATAGTGGTTGTTGGGGAGATCGCGGCTAGTAGAGGTGGCGAGGTTCACTGTAACCAGGAAGCGGGCGAAAGCGTCTGCGATTCCGTTCCCCATGGGATCGGTGTCGTCGACTGATACTTTGCCTCCATTGCGGGCGGCCCGTTTGATACCTTCGGCGAAATAGCTCGAAAGTCGGTCGGCATCCTGCCTTTGGTCTTCGCCAATGCTTGCGATTTCCTGATTCACATCTTGAGTTGCGCTGGCCGACATTTCCGCGTCGCGGCTTTCAATCTCCATTACGGGATGTTCAACGATGTATGTCAAGAGCGTGTCTAGAGCGTCTGCCATGTAGTAATTCTCCTGATTTGCAAGTGTTATGGCTATTATAACATTTGTAGTGCGGCCCGCGTCAGACGCCGCACGAGCGCGCCGCGATGACCACTTTTCTGCCGATTTCTTCACCCTATCCCACCTCGGTGTTCCACGTGCTCCTCTGTTCCTGTCATGCTGGGTGCTCGCTGAATGGCATCCCTTTTCGTGTTATAATCGGTGCATGACACGGGGAATGCGCATCAGCTTGCCTTTACCGCCGGGGGTGAATAACCTTTATGCGACGGTAAATGGTAGGCGCGTGCTAAGCGCCGAGGCGCGTAAGTGGAAAGCGCTCGTCAGTGAACGCATGAGCGAAATGCGCTTTTCGGGGTCGCTCCCTGACCTTGTGGTAGATACGCTCAGATCGGGCTACCTGTCGCTTTTCATAGATTTCTATTTCGCCACACCTCTGAAGCGCGACCTTGATGGCGGGCTGAAGGTCACACAGGACGCTATTTGCGAGAACCTGGGCATTAACGATAACCGCGTGGTGGACATCCATCTAGTAAAGCGCATTGACCCGCTGCGGCCCCGAATCGATGTGCAACTGGAAAATATCCCGGAAGAAGAATGGCAGTGGGATGAGGAATATCACTATATTGGCCGGGCGGGTGACCCGTGACCACTGTTGACGTGTGATAGCCATGACTTACGGCCTAAATTCTACGATCTAAGACTCCTTATGATAGAAGCACCCACAAAGACAACGATGACCAGATTCTCCGCCAGACACCGGCATTCTGAACACAAAGTCGATGTCGGCGAGGTGAGCGTGCGTTACATAGAGGCTGGCGAGGACAACCCCGGCGACCCGGTGGTTCTTTTGCATGGCTTTCAAGCAGGCGCCGACCTTTGGTACCCTTATACGTTCCCTGCATTGGCTGAGCGATACCATATCTATGCGCTGGACTTACCCGGCTTCGGCCAATCGGGAGACCTGGACGAGTACAGCAAGGAGTCGTACGGATCGTTCCTGAATGCCTTCCTCGACCGGCTGGGAATCAGCAACGTGCAACTGGTGGGGCACTCGATGGGCGGCATAGTGGCTATCGCGGCGGCTGCCGAGCAGCCCGACCGCGTGACGCGACTGGTGCTTATAGATAGTGCGGGTCTTCCCCGTTCCGGCCCCCATTGGACTGCGCCTGTAGTCATGCTCGCTGACCGCAGTACGTTCCATGCGAAACTCTATCCCACGGTGCTGCGGTTAGCTAGCCAATCGCGGGCATTGAGGCCGGGCCTGCACATGATGCGTGAGGACTCGGTTTACCCTTTGTTGAGCAAGCTCACCATGCCGACGCTCGTGCTCTGGGGTTCGCGAGACAGGGTAATGCCGCTTGAGCACGCAACCCTGTTTGCCCGCAACATCGCGCATGCCCGGTTGGTGATCGTGCGTGGCAGCGGCCATATGCCCTTCTACCAGAGGCCCGAACTGTTCAATAAGCTGATTTTTGGGTTCCTCTTAAATGAGTAGACCCGAACGAGACTAGTGGCGTTACATATCGGCGCTTAGCCGGGAGGAAGGAACCGAATGCACGCAGAAGCAGTGGAAGAGCAAAAACAGGCCCCTGACGCAGCACAAATGGCCATCCGGCATGGCGGTGTGGTCGTGATCGACTTTGGTTCGCAGTATACCCAGCTGATTGCGCGGCGTGTACGCGAACTAGGGGTCTATTCAGAGTTACTGTCGCACGATGCCCCTGTCTCGGAGATCGAGCGCCTCCAGCCCGCCGCCTATATACTGTCGGGCGGTCCGGCCAGCGTGTACGAGGAAGGCGCACCCCAGCTACCCGACTATGTGCTCGAGAGCGGCAAACCGGTGCTCGGCATTTGCTACGGCATGCAACTGATCACGCGCGCTCTGGGAGGCCACGTCGCTCCCGCAGCCCACAGGGAATACGGCCCAGCCACTATTCGGCGCACGAGTGATTCGCCTTTGTTTCATGGACTCGAGTCCGACCTGCAAGTATGGATGAGCCACGGCGACCGAATCGAAGCACTGCCGGAAGGCTTTGTCACGCTGGCCCAGTCAACTAATGCGCCGTTGGCGGCGATGGGTAAGGATAACATTCTGGGCATCCAGTTCCATCCGGAGGTGGTGCACACGCCGCAGGGTCGGGATATTCTGGCGAACTTTCTGTTCAACGTAGCTCACATCGAGCCTAATTGGTCACCCGCTTCTTTCATCGAAAGCGCTGTTGAGCAGATACGCGCTCAGGTCGGTGATGGGCGTGTACTGTGCGGGCTGAGCGGCGGGGTCGACTCGGCTGTGGCCGCTGCGCTCGTTCACCGGGCAATTGGCGACAGGCTCACCTGCCTGTTCGTGGACAATGGCCTTCTCAGGCAGAACGAGGCCGACGAGGTGGTCGAGACCTTCGGGCGCAATATGCAAATGAACCTCGTGGCTGTTGACGCTTCGGATCGCTTTCTTGCCGCGCTGGAGGGGGTATCCGACCCCGAAGAGAAGCGCAAGAGGATTGGCGCGACCTTTATTCGCGTGTTCGAAAGCGAGGCGCACAAGCTGGAAGCGTCCGGCAAATTCGACTTCCTGGCTCAAGGTACACTCTACCCCGACGTGATCGAGAGCGCCACACCCGAACGTCCCAATGCCGCCCGTATCAAGACCCACCACAACGTGGGCGGACTACCGGCCGATTTACAATTCAAGCTGGTTGAGCCGTTGCGCTACCTGTTCAAGGACGAGGTACGGCTGGTGGGTCTCGAACTTGGGTTGTCCGAGGAGATAGTGTGGCGGCAACCATTCCCCGGCCCAGGGTTGGCGGTGCGCTTGCTTGGACCGGTCTCGAAACCGCGCCTCGATACATTGCGGCTGGCCGATGCGATTGTACGTGCCGAGTTGAAGGCGGCGCGCCTCGACCGCGAGATATGGCAGGCGTTCGCCGTACTGCTGCCGATCCAGAGCGTGGGCGTCATGGGCGACTTCCGAACCTACGCGGACGTGGTGGCAGTGCGGGCGGTCACGTCGAGCGACGGTATGACCTCGGACTGGGCGCAGATTCCCTTCGACGTGCTGGGGCGCATATCGAGCCGCATCGTCAACGAGGTACCTCACGTCAACCGTGTCGTGTACGACATTACCTCCAAACCCCCCGCCACAATCGAGTGGGAATAGGTCGTAAGGTTACGGCGCGAGAAGCATCCTCATGCAAGGCAATTCGATAACTTCCACATCTGCGCCGCAGCTCAACGACGTACAGTCCTCGTTTGAGTCTGCCCATACCACTTCCCGCGTTGAGAATTTGCTGGCCCGTATTGTGTCGAACGCCTGGGTATCAGCCGCGCTGATATTTGTCGTTACCAGAGGGATCGCTCTAGCGGGCGCATATTCAGGCGTAAGCTATATTACCAGCTTAGAGCCCGCGCGGAACAAGGGCTGGTTGGCCGAACTCGCCCTGATGTGGGATGCGGCCTGGTACGCGAACATAGCGGCCAACTTTTATCACTATGATCCTGGTGCGCCAGGGGGCACGGACGTGGCCTTC
>DATINP010000010.1:0-16014 GCA_035474135.1 Chloroflexia bacterium
CAGGCCAGGCACGTGACGAAGGGATAAAATGTGCTGCCGGATGGCACATCTGTGAATTGTATAGTACAAACGGCAGCGCAAGGATCAGCATATCTCTCTGTCAGCGTCTGGCCGGAGGAGCTGTAACCTACGGTCCATACAATGTTCGCTGATACTACCGCTATTGCGTTTAGTTCATTGCGGGCGGACCCTGAGTTAGGGCTGGGCACGACAGCCCATGCGGTACCGTTCCAATGCTCCACGAGCGTGTCCAACGCAATAGTGCCGCTGTCGTAATAACCCACAGCCCACACATCATTCGCTGACATTGCCGATACTCCAGTTAGTCTGTTGCGGTCCGATCCTGAGTTAGGGCTGGGCACGACAGCCCATGCGGTACCGTTCCAATGCTCTATCAGCGTCTGATACACAGTGCCATTGTAGTAATAACCGACAGCCCACACATCGTTCGCTGATACTACAGCTACCCCGTTTAGTTCGTTGGGAATCGACCCTGCGTTAGGGCTGGACACTACTGACCACGAGGAGCCGTTCCAGTGCTCGGTGAGCGTGCTATAGAGGCCGAAGCTGTCGCCGGAAGAACCTACAGCCCACACATCGTTCGCTGATACTACAGCTACCCCGTTTAGTTCGTTGTAAGTCGACCCTACATTAGGACTGGACACGAAAAGCCATGCAGTGCCGTTCCAGTGCTCTATTAGCGTCCGATATGCACTAACGCCGTCGTAGTAATAACCCACAGCCCACACATCATTCGCTGACATTGCCGATACCCCAGTTAGTCTGTTGCGGTCCGACCCTGAGTTAGGGCTGGGCACGTCAGCCCATGCAGTGCCGTTCCAGTGCTCTATTATTGTTTGATCTATATAACTGCTGGTGTAGTAATAACCCACAGCCCATACATCGTTCGCTGATACCACCGCTATACTGGATAGGGAGCCCATATCAGGACTGGGCACTACTGACCATAAGGTGCCATTCCAATGCTCCACCAGTGTTCGAGCTGAGGTACCGTCGTAGTAATAACCCACAGCCCACACACATCGTTCGCTGATACTACAGCTACCCCGTTTAGTCCATTGTAATTCGACCCTGGGTTAGGGCTGGATACGATGTTCCATGCGATACCGCACGCGGGCGTAGGTGAGGGCGTGGGTGAAGGTGAGGGTGACGAAATGGAAGTTCTTGTAGCTGTAGCGGTAGGGGTCGGTGTCGGCTGACCCTGAGGGTACCACACGCCAACGTAGGCGGAACGCTTTCCTCCCGCGTTGCCGAAAGACCCGCCCACATACAGGTCACCGCCGTTGATGCCCAGGGCGTAAACAGTAGCATCAGTGCCGCTGCCTAGGCTTTGCCACCCATTACCGTCCCATCTAGCGATATGGCTCGCTTGGATTGTGAATGATCCGCCTACGTAAATGTCCTTGCCCGCGACGATTATCGCATTGGGATCATCGTCTATGCCAGCGCCAAGCGAGGTCCACGCGGCCCCGTTCCACATGGCTATATTGTTTGCGGGGTTCCCGCCTGCCGTACCGAAGTGCCCCACCACATATACGTTACTGCCGTTGATTGCTAACGCAGTGGCCGCCCCGCCTAGCCCGGCACCCAGGGCAGTCCACCCGCTATTCCATTTGGCTACATACGCTGCGGGCGATCCTCCTGCATTTTGGAATGCACCTACTACATACACACCGTCACTGCCGACAGCGATGCCCGAGACGAGGCCGCTCGTTCCGCCACCTACGCTCTGCCAGGAGCTGCCGTCCCACATGGCAATACGGCTGCCGGGTGACGTGAAATTGCCGCCCGCGTATACATCGGTGCCGTCGATAGCTATCGCATAGACCACGCTGTTGGTGCCGCTGCCCAGTGCAGACCATGCGCTACCGTTCCACAGGGCTATATTGCTCGCGGTCGACCCACCGGCATTGTTGAAGCTGCCTCCCACATAAATGTTACCGTCAATGGCCGCTATCACATAGACTGTACCGTCAGTCCCGATGCCAAGCGCGTGCCAGGACGTGCCGTCCCACATAGCAATATGGTTCACGGTCAAACCGCCTGCGGTTACAAATGCGCCTCCTATATACACATTACCATCGCTAATTGCTATCGTATAGACGTTGTTATTGGGCGCCTTGCCCAGTGCTGACCACGCGCTGCCGTCCCACTTGCTCGTATAGTTCGTTGTAACGCCCCCCGCAAGGATGAACTGGCCCGCTGCGTACAAATTATTGCCGCTGACGACCATCCCCTGAACCGTTGCGCTTGCCCCGCTGCCCACCGCAGACCACGTGGTGCCATCCCACATAGCTATGCGGGTGGCGGGCGATGTGAAAGAGCCTCCCGCGTACACGTTTGTGCCACTGGTGGTTATGGAATTGACAGTGGCATCGGTGCCGCTGCCCATGGCAAACCAGGTTGTGTTGTTGAACTTCGATATATTGTGCGCTGTTACCCCACCCGCCGTTCCGAACGTACCGCCCACGTAGACATAAGTTGCACTGAGTGCAATAGCATAGATAGGACCATCTGTGCCACTGCCGATGGGGTTCCATGAGGTGCCATCCCACTGGGCAATACGGCTAGCGCCCGTGCCGCCCGCGTTGGTGAATGAGCCGCCTACAAAGAGGCTAAGACCGGTGGTGACGACTACATTGACAGGGCCATCTGTGCCGCCGCCGAGGGCAGACCATGTACTGCCATCCCACATGGCAATACGGCTACCAGGTGACGTAAATGTGCCGCCCGCAATGACGTTACCATCGGACCTGATTGCCAGTGCGTTCACGTCATTATTCGTGCCAATGCCGAGAGCAGACCACGAGGTGCCGTCCCACTTTGCAATGTGGTTTACAGTCACGCCGCCCGCAAGGATAAACTTGCCTGCAGCGTAGACATTACTTCCGTCAATGGCCAATGCGTTGACCCAGTTGTCGGTGCCGCTGCCGAGAGCAGACCAGGCTGTGCCATTCCACTTTGCTATGCGGTTGGCGGGCACACCGCCTGCGTTGAGGAATGTGCCGCCAACATATAGGTCGCCATTCCCACTGATAGCAATGGCAAGAATGGTAGCATCGGTGCCGGGCGGGACGAACCTATCGTCCCAGTTCTCGTCGCCCGGCGTCAAGGGTGATTTGGCGGAAGGGCCATCAATCTCGGTGCCTCCGGAGCCGGACGGTACAAAGCGTGGGGCCGCACCGGGACCGGATACCATACTCCAACCCTTCGGGTCCAGGCTTCCGCTCAACTTTCCGCCTGTCTTGAGCGTACCGTCGGCATTGAGCACGCTGCCCAGGGGAGTTACGGCCTGGTGTTGGCTAAGTGCTAAGACCTGGTCCTGGTTGCGGGCCGAGGCGTTACCTGATTGTCCGATGCCAAAGGCAAACGGTATAGCTAGCGCTAACATAAGGGCGGCCCGGGTGATCGTGTGCCGGCCAACTGCATGCGCGGCTTTCGCGTCGCTCGTCGCCTGTAGAGCCAGGAATATGGCTCTCATATTAACTATCGCTCTTTGGTACATTTCAACCTCCCTATGCTGATCGTTTCAATGAGCGAGCAGGCATCAGCCTTCGCTTCTCGGTCGTCACTCGTCCTCATTCCGCACCCTCCGCCGGACCTTGCACCTCTGGGCCAAGTGCGCCATATGAATCTGCCTCCTGTCTCAACATCTGTTCCAGTGCGTCGGGCAGGCCCGACAATCCATCGAAGTGGCATGATTCACCACTTACTACATGCTGGAGCCTGCCGTGCAAGCTGAGCGCACCTTCCCCTGACCTCCGTTTCCATATTCGTACCAGGTATAACGAGGTCGGCGTCTCCGTCCTTCGTTCTTCGTTGTCCCTGCTTTTCACAGTAGGCTCCTTTGAGTTGCCTGCGAGTGTCGTTGTTTGTTTCATCCAGCAAATCCCAGTTTGGTGCATGTTGCGGTTGCTAGTGCCGAGACTATCTGCAAAGTGTGCTCGTTGCTCCGGACCGCTCTACCACGAGCTAAGGGCAGGTGCTGGGGAAGAAGACGTAGTTTTCGTCGTAATTTCCAGCGCACGTCACCAGGCCGGATACAGGGCCGCCGCTCAGCCGGGAAGCTCCCACTTTGGTATTACTACCGTAGAGACTTAGAATGGCGTTAGTGCTGCCCGTGATCGTGGAATTGTCTATGGTGGGCGATGAGGAGTCACTATACACTCCATAATTGAGACCGCCACCTGAGGATATGACTGTGACATTGTTCATCGTCGGTGAAGAACCTGAGTTCCAGACGCCGTAGGTATAGGAGTATCCGCTTGAGGCTGTGATTCTGACATTGTCCATCGTTGATGAAGCGTTTGAATAGTTGGTGATGCCCGCCGAGGAGGTTCCACCTGAGACTGTGACTGTGACATTGGTCATGACGGGTGAAGAGCCGTGTCCGCTCGCAACGCCGACGTTGCCAATGTTCCCACCTGAGACTGTGACTGTGACGTTGCTCATTGTCGGTGAAGCATTGTTGTTGTTGGCCACGCCCCAATCATAGCCCGATGTTGGGCCTGAGACTGTGACTGTGATATGCAGGAGGCTGGGCGACGCTCCATCGTTGTAGACTCCTGCGGCGAGCTGGTCGTCGTTGCCGCCTGTGTTCTCAACAGTCAGATAGCGCAACTCGGCGTTGTTAGCACCTACAACGGTGCCTGAGTCGAAGTCAGGGCAAAAGCAGCCGACGTATGTGATCTTGGTTACATCTTCCCCAGCACCCTGAATATCCACGTAGGGCCTCATGGTCACCTGCTCTGTGTAAGTCCCTGGTCCCACCCAAATGAGGTATTTGTTGGTCGCGGAGTTAGTGGTAATACTGTTGAGGGCCGCCTGTATTGAGGTGAAGTTTCCTCCCGACGGAGAGACCACTAACACGCTCCCGTAAGCAGCACCAGGCCCTTGAGGTCCTTGCGGGCCTGTCGCACCAGTAGCACCAGTAGCACCAGTAGCGCCTTGTGGACCTGCCGGACCTTGCGATCCCGTCGCTCCGGTGGAACCTGCCGGACCAGATGGCCCCGTTGGCCCCATCGGGCCTGTCGTGCCGGTAGCGCCCTGTGGACCGACCGGGCCTGAAACGCCCTGGATGTTCCAATCGAGTGGGGTCTCGTTGTTGCCGCAACTCCCATTAGGGGTGCTGATAATGATCTGGCCGTTGTTCTTGACACAGGTGTGTATGAGACTCACGTCCCCACCGTGCGCGCTGACATTGCCAATGGCGCTCAAACATAGCAACCCTGTCAACATGGCGATTGCGACCAGGGTCAGTTTCTTTAGACCTTTCATTTCCTTTCTCCTCCCATAGTTACTGATGTCGGTAACTGGTAACTGCATCCATATATTGACGACATCGCCTGAGCGAAGCCTGTCTATATCCTAGGAGAGTTTGGTATATAATGGTCTCCACAACTACTGACACAAAAAGTGACACAAACGGGCGGACCTGAACTCTATGAACGTTCAAACACCGTTTCCCATCTGGCTCAAGCAGCGGCGAAGAGCGCTCGATCTCAGGCAAGAAGACCTGGCAGAGCGTATAGGCTGCTCCGCATCGACCATTCGCAAGTTCGAGCTAGGCGAGCGCCGCCCTTCTCGCCAGATTGCGGAACTGCTGGTCGTGTCTCTGGGTGTGCCTCCGGAGGAGCGGGCCGCGTTCATCAGCTTTGCCAGAGGTCAAGGTTCTATGCCCGAGCCACCTGGCACAGTAGCTGTCCCCGTAGCTGCACACGCAACTAACCTGCCCATTTCTCTCACTCCTTTGATTGGCCGTGAAAGAGAAATAGAAGCTATACATCGTTTACTTGTGCCTGCGAAGGTACGCATGCTAACCCTGACCGGACCACCGGGTATTGGCAAAACCAGCCTCTCGTTGCAGGTGGCACATGATATCGTGGATAGCTTCCGGGATGGGGTGTACTTCGTGGCTCTCGCCGCTATAGTCGAGCCGGACCTGGTGATCGTCACCATTGCTCATGCGCTTGGGGTGCAGCAGAAGGCCACCGAGTCATTACTGAGAAGCGTTCAACAAGCAGTCGGCGGCAAAGAGATATTGTTGTTGCTGGACAATTTCGAGCAGGTACTCGACGCGTCGCCTGCTGTGCTCGAATTACTCGGGGCTTGCTCACACCTCAAAATCCTGGTAACCAGCCGTGAAGCCCTTCATGTTCAGGGCGAGCGGCAATTTCAAGTGCCCGTTCTGGAGACCGCAGACCCGCAACACCTGCCGCCGCTTGATGTTATGAGGGATATACCGGCTGTGGCTCTGTTTATAGAGCGCGCACAAGAGGTCAAGCCCGATTTTGTGCTCCGCGAGCAGAACGCCGAGGCTGTGGCTGCGATCTGCGCAAGTTTGGACGGCTTGCCTCTTGCGATAGAGCTTGCTGCCGCGCGTATCAGGCTCTTCTCTCCGCAGGAGATGCAGGCTCGCCTTCAGGAAGAAGGACGTGAGAGCCGGTTGATGCTGCTGACGGGCGGGCCTCGCAACCTGCCTGCCCGTCAGCGTACTCTGCGGGCTGCTATAGGTTGGAGCTACAATCTGCTAAGTAAGAGCGAGCAGACCCTGTTTGCTCGATTGGGCGTGTTCGTCGGCGGCTGCACTCTTGCGGCGGCGGCAGCAATTTGCAATCCGCAAGACATCGCCAAGGCTCACGCCGAAAGCGACCCCTCAAAGGGGTCAGGGCGTGAGCAGACTCCGGTGTACGAAATGCAGGAGAAGTTAGAGTCGCTGCTCGACAAGAACCTGGTAAAGCGGGAAGACGGGGTGGCGGCGGCGAGCGAGCGCGGGGAGGAAACGGAGGGAGAGTCGCGTTTCAACATGCTTGAGTTGGTCCGTGAGTACTCGTTGGAGCGGCTGCGAGCGAGTGGAGAAGAAGAGGACATACGACGCCTGCATGCCGAATACTACCTCGACATGGCAGAAGTGGGGGAGCATGAGTTAGGGGGTATCATGCAAAAACTCTGGCTGCGTAAGTTGGCGTACGAGCACGATAATATTCGGAGCGCCTTAAGATGGCTGATCAACACTGGTCAAGCAACGTTGGCCCTGCGGCTAAGTGGGGCTATGCGCACCTTCTGGCAGGTGCGTGGCCACAATAGCGAGGGACTCCGATGGTTGGAGGAGGCAATAAGGGGCGGCACCGACGTACCCGCCTATGTACGTGCTAAGGCGCTGCGGTCTATGGGTCACCTCGCCCAGTTTCAAGGTGAATATGGGCAGGTATCTGAGTGGCTGGAAGAAAGCCTCGCATTATACAGGAAATTAGGCGATGTGGCAGGAATCTTAGGAGCGCTGCGAACACTCGCTTTCTCGCTGATTCTTCAGGGAGACCTGGAGCGCGCTATCGCGCTCTGTAAAGAGGGCTTGGCCCTCGCCTATGGCCCGGTGTTCCAAGTGGAGACCGCGAGGTTACTTTACGTCACAGGCGCGGCCACCTGGTACAAGGGCGATTTCGTGCAGGCTGAAGAGTTCACCATGCAAGGGGTGGCGCTCAGCCGCCAGCAAGGAGATGCCGACATGACCGCGGCTGGCCTCAACCTCCTGGGATTGATTGCGCATTATCGAGGCGATCATGACGGTGCCAAGGCGTTCTACGATCAAAGCCTGTCTATAGCCCGGCAGCTAGGGTTCCAGCAAAACGTAGCACACGTATACCTCAATTCGGGCGATCTCGCCTTATTACAGGGCGAACCAGAACGTGCAGCGCCGCTCATGCGCGAAGGATTGATGTTGTTCGTGGAACTAGGTGATAAACAAGGTATTACCGAGGGACTGGAAGGCATGGCTTGCCTAGCGAGCGCGATGAAGCAACCAGAGCGCGCAGTATGTTTGTTCGGAGCAGCCGCCGCGCTTCGTGCAGCGGTGAGCATGCCTCTTCCCACTTTCGTGCGCGCTCTATATGAGCGCAATCTCGCCGAGAGCCGTTGCCAGATGGACGAGGAAGCATTCACGAAGGCATGGGCCGAAGGCCGGGCCATGCCTATGGAGCAGGTAATAGAATATGCACTCGCGGACGTTGTGGGCTTACCGCGATACCAGTGAGGCGTTTCCGCACCTCAATGGCAAAGTAGAACGAGTACCAAGAAGGGACCTCGCGGAATTCTATTCAGTAATTTCCTCCGAGATAGACATGCTGATGGATAGCGCGCCACTCCATGGGGAGGCTAGTGCAGAGCTCGGTCCAACCAAAGAGGCTGCTCGCCCCGGCCGCCTGCTTGCCTCAGCATGGCATCGTGCCGTGGCCTAAATCGAAGCTCTAACGCGGCGTTCCACCAACCGCGGGTCGCGGTCAATGCCTTTTCTGCTGTCGGCTCCATACCGCAAAGCCAGCATATCCAACACCAGGAGTGCTATGATGATTACAACGGTTTCCATCTTATATCTACCTTTCTCCAATATTGTCCTCGCTGCCCCTCACTCTTACTTTAATTATATGGGATGAGTCTTAAGATATCGCTAGGACTGTACTAAGGTTCGAGCAGGAAGCAGAACTGAACCAGAACCGTAGCGGCCAATATGTGGATTCCAAGCCCGCCCCGAGGTTACTCATGCATCCCGTGCAGCCACGAACAAAGATAGTTGCCACCATAGGCCCTGCCAGCTGGGACGAGCCGGTATTGCGGGCCATGCTCGCCTCCGGTGTAAGCGTGGCTCGGTTCAACTTCTCGCACGCGGAGCATAAGCAAACCGCTCGCAAGATCGCACTGGTTCGCCGCATCGCGAATGAAACCAACCTCAACGTGGCAATCCTCGCTGACCTGCAGGGCCCGCGCGTGCGAGTGGGCGTGCTACCACCGGGAACGGAGCTCACGCCCGGCAGCGCAGTCACGCTCGACAGCCGTGCTATCGTCTACAGATCGGGCGTTATACCTGTAGACTATTCCGGTCTGGCTGCTGACGTTCAGCCGGGCGATGTAATCTTGCTGGATGAGGGGCTTATGTCTCTTGCGGTAGAGAGGGCAGAGCCGGAGTTGGGAAGAATAGCCTGCCGCGTGATGGTTGGGGGCATACTTACCTCCAACAAGGGCGTCAATGTGCCTAACAGGCCCCTGGGTGTGCCCACCATAACCGAGAAGGACCGTCACGATCTTGCCTTCGCAATCGAACACGGCGCAGACATGGTCGCCCTATCGTTCGTGCGCAGTGGCGCCGATATGGTGGAGGGGCGCAGGCTGGTCGCTGCTTTGACCGGCCGCCACATCCCGATCATAGCCAAGATCGAAAGCGCCACTGCGGTAGACAACTTCGCGGAGATACTTGCCGAGGCGGACGGGGTGATGGTTGCGCGTGGAGATATGGGTGTGGAGATGCCGCCCGAGGTGCTACCCGCGATACAGAAGCGCCTCATCGCCGCCTGTAATCTGGCCGCGAAGCCCGTAATCACCGCAACCCAGATGCTCGACTCGATGATCCGCAACCCGCGTCCGACCCGCGCCGAGGCCACGGATGTGGCCAATGCTGTGCTGGATGGCACCGATGGCATAATGCTTTCAGGCGAGACTGCCACCGGCAAGTTCCCGCTTGAGGCGGTACAGACAATGGCCCGCATCGCCCTCGAAGCTGAGAAGCTGTTCGACTACGAGGGCTGGGCCGACAAGATTGCGGGTAGGAATGACAGCACCGGGGGCAGCTTAGTCACCCACTCGCCAGGTGCACCAGCATCAAGGGCTGAAGGTAGCTCCGGTCGCGCGCCCACCAGCAAGCAGGAGATAAGCGAGATCATGTGCCAGGCAGCCGACCGCATCAGTGACAGGCTGCAGGCCAGGGCCATAATCGCGCTCACCCGCACGGGTACGAGCGCCCGCCTCATCTCGAAGTACCGCCCGCGCAGCACCCTCATCGCCGTGACCGATAACTCTGACACGTGCAAGTCGCTGGCAGTCTGCTGGGGCGTGCGCGTGCTGAAGCTGGACCGGTACAGCGGCACCCTCTCCACGATGTCCGCAGCCGAGCAAACTGCTATCGAGCAAGGTATGATAGACGGAGGCGACCTGCTGGTCTTCATTGGTGGCCTGGGCCTGCCTTTTGCGGGCCAGACCAATCTGCTCAAGGTGCAAATCGCCGGCGCTCCTTATGAAACGCCCGCCGGTGTAGACGCTGAGGATCCCCATACCTAGCCCGCGCTCTACTCTATAGGGTATTATGGAAAAGTCAGCGCCCGAGACTGACCGAGCTTATCCTATGGCGTCGTACCAGGTGTCTGCCATCAAGCAGTTGCTAACAGGGAGCTTGCGGCCAGGCGACCCGCGAGTGTAGACGCAACTTCCGCGAGCCTGGTGGCGTAACCCATTTCGTTGTCGTACCAGGTGGCCAAAGAAATGAGTGAGCCACCCAAAACCTGTGTCAGCGGCAGGTCTACTAGCGAGGAAAGTGATTCGCCAACTACGCGGCTTGAGGCGTATTCTTTCTCCAGGACACCCATTATGCCCTTGAGTTGGGGGGAAGATGCCGCTGCCCGGAAAGCGTCCTTTACTTTATTAGCGGAGACCGCTTGCTCTGCCACCACGGTAACCTCAACTATGCTTCCGACCCGCACGGGTACTCTGTAGGCTTTACCGGTGACATTCAAGTCCGGCCAAATAAACTTCAGACCCTGAGCAGCGCCAGACGAAGAAGGGATGATATTCTCGGCTGCTGCCCACGAGTCCCTTCTGTGACGCATCGGCTGGTCAGTTAGCGCCTGTGTCGCGGTGTACGCGTGCATAGTTGAGAAGAAGCCCATCCTGATGCCGAAGTTTTCGCGGATCACTTTGATTACGGGGGCCAGGGCGTTAGTAGTGCAGCTCGCCATGCTGACGATCCTGTGTTCTGTTGGATCATACGAGTCGAGATTGATGCCGGCAAGCAGAAGCGCGTCGCAATCTTGCAGACTTTTACTGTTAGCGCTCACCAGCACCAACTTGGCCCCACGGTCAAGGTGTAACTGAGCGCCTGCTCTCGTGGTGGCTCTACCCGTACAATCTATCACAACGTCTACCCCCAGAACGCCCCAGTCAGGAATAGACTCCGCCGTGTTGAAGTAGGGGATCTTCTTATCACCAACGAGGAACTTGCCGTCTTCGAACACAACCGTCTCAGGCCAGATGCCATAGTTACTGTCCACTGCGAAAAGCTCCGCCAGGGTAGACGGATCCTGGATATCCGAGATCGCGGCAGGCACGAACAAACCCCTGGACAAAGCTACTCTGGCGGTGGAACGGCCGATTCTACCGAATCCGTGAATCGCTATTCTAGTCATTGTTTTCTAATTGCCTCCTGTATTCATTACCTTATTGCCAGAGGATTTTCCCGGAGTCGATGGTATCCCTATGCGAAGTAGGCACACCCTGCACAGGTCTGTTGCCGGCAGCGCTGAGAATTGGCATAGGGCCCGCCCGCAGGCTCCAAACCGTAACCGGAGGAGGACCCTTTGATTCATGGGACGGCCTGCAACACAGGAAAGCCTGCAATCAGGATCAGTGCGCCCATTTCCCAAGAGGAAAGTCCATGGGTATCGTGGATCCCCTGTCGTCGCGCCTCCAGATGCGGGCCAGGTCATCACCGTCGGTGTCTGCATAGGTGAGCCACAGGATGGTCTCAGCCTTTTCCGGAGGTACAAGTTTCATTCCGTCCAGTTTTCCGCTGTAGAGAGTGCGCCCGAGCCAGCCTCCCAGCTCAGAGCGCACTTTATACAACTGGCCGTCCCTGCCTTCAATGACCCATTCGAGGTGTAGGGAAGTTCCGTCCCCTAGTCTGAGTGGCGAATCCTCGGCGCAGTACACCCTTTGCGCTACCCTTCCTGTGATATCCGTTTCAGCCATCAGAGGTGGTTGGTCGGTCGTACCGGTTACCATATCAGCTAACATATCGGCTAACGTATCAGCTACCGTATCGCGCATCATTGCTTCTGCCTTAACCTTTCTCTTCGACTCGCAGTTCGACACGTAACCCTTCGTCTGTTTTGGCCGGGAAGCCTAAGTCCGGCTCCAATTTGCGGTGCACATTCTCCTAACCCCTGGCATCTGGCCACCGCTCAACGCTAGCGGATTATGCCTCGTGGGTCGAGTGCATCGGCGACGCGCTGGATAGCGAGCATAAAGGCCCCCGTGCGGAGGTCGACCTGGTGAAGGCTGCTGAAGTTCCATACATCGTCGAAACTGCGCGTCATTACCTCCTCCAGGCGCTCACGCACCGTGTTGAGGTCCCAGTAGTAGTTTTGCTGGTTCTGCACCCATTCGAAGTAGGAGACCACCACACCGCCGGCGTTCGCCAGGATGTCGGGTACCACGAGCACACCTCTGTCCGCCAGCGCGCGGTCGGCTTCAGGAGTGGTCGGGCCGTTTGCTCCTTCAACAATCGCTTTTGCCCGGACGCGGTCAACGTTGGCGCTCGTTATCTGGTCTTCCATCGCGGCAGGGATAAGCACATCCACTTCCAGGTACAGAAGATCCTCGTTGGTAATAGGCTCGGCTTCGCCCCTGTATCCCTCGATTAGGTGGCCTGGAGAGTTGGTGACATAGTTGAGGAGACCCACCACGTCAAGGCCGCCCGGATTGTAAAGGCCTCCCGAGATGTCGCTTACCGCCACCACTTTACAGCCCATTTCATCAAGTATTCGAGCGGTGTGCGAGCCCACTTTGCCGAAGCCCTGGATAGCCACCGTGGCGTTTTCGAGCTGCATAAAGGCTTTCTTCAACATGCTGGCGGTGACCAGTGCCACGCCACGCCCGGTGGCCTCTGCACGCCCCTTTGACCCACCAAGCGACACGGGCTTACCGGTGACTATGCCGAAGACGTTGTGGCCCGCGAGCGCGCTTGCGGTCTCCATCATCCAGGCCATCGTCTGCTCATTTGTATTGACGTCGGGGGCGGGAATATCCTGCTGGGGGCCGATGATCGGCATAATGGCCTGGGTGTAGCCCACCGTGAGCTGCCGCAGTTCTTCCTTGGACATGGTTGAGGGGTCGCAGATGACCCCACCCTTGGCACCGCCGAAAGGAATATTCGCGACGGCGCACTTCCAGGTCATCAAGGAGGCAAGGCCCGCCACCTCTTCCAGGGAAACCTTCAGGTGGTAGCGTACACCCCCTTTGCCTGGGCCTCGCACTGTGGAATGTTGTACGCGGCACCCGGCGAATACTTCCAAACGGCCGTCGTCCCGCACGACGGGGATGGACACCAACATCTCGCGCTCAGGTCTCTCAAGTATGGCGCGTAGTCCGGGGTTGAGATTCAAGTGCTCAGCGGCCCTGTTGAAATATTCGGTGGCGCTGTTTAGAAGGCCGGGTTCGTCGTCCATAACTCGCAACATAGATTCACGAGCACCCGCGATGGCCGCCTGCAGCCCGTTCACCTGCGCATTCCGCTTTCTCGGGTTGGGACGCTGTGGCCTGGGCTCGATCGCGATGTCAGAATGTATTGCCCCTACGGAAGATCCCTTGATAGTCATTGGTGGTGTTACCTCCTCGTAACTTTGCAACTTAAAGTGAACTAGAGTCGATGACGATATGCTTCAGCCGAGAGGGCCGGGCACTTAAGGCAGCATTGCCGTATGGCCCGGCCTTCGAAGGTGCAATCGAGCGTTCAGATCAGGACCTCGCGAACTTGCTGCGGTCTAGGTGGTTCTGACAGTCCATACAAAGGGTGGAAAAGGGCCTGACCACCAGGCGATCCGCAGCAATCGGCTGGAGACAATCGGCGCAGATGCCGTACTTGCCATCGTCAATTCTCGTAAGTGTTTCGTTGACCTGTTCAAGCTGGCGGACGATGTTCCCCTGCACAGCGCGTTCGACCACGGTGTCGTGTAAGTCAGCTGCTGTATCAGCCATGTCGGTCAAGATCAGCCTGTCGGTCATGCTGCTATTGCCCGCTGACCCGGCATGCTCGGCAGCGCCGTTCCCATTAAGCTGGGCCTCGAGCCTAGTCTTCAGAGTTAGCAGTAGCTCTCTGACATGGGACGGTTTTGGCGCGCCTATGGGCACATTGGCGTTGGCATCGGCAGTGGTATCAACGTAACGCTTTCTCTGAAGAACCATTTCTAAATCTCCTCCATGTGATCGGACATTCTCGTAAGGGGTCGCGTCATGTCAGTTGCATAGGAGCAAACATTGTGAACGCGACTTCCCTTTGATTTCAATTATGGAGGAGGAGCTTTAGGGTAATACTAGGAAAGTGCTAAGGTTGTATTAAGATTGAGATGCGCGCGTGCCAATCATCCGGGTGGTAACTGCCGGATGGTAAAGGCGAATCCGAAACCGGGCAAGCGAACGGCGTAGTGTGGCCGAGGGCCAGCCATTATGGCAAGACCTGCCACACCGCTCATCCGAAACGCCTGGCTCTGCTGTGAAAGCAGGCGACGTTATGTATGGAGCAGTTTCTATTCTGTGGAGTCGGTGGGTTCTTCGGGTTGGACTTGTGTTACCCTGGTATCAGCGGTGAGTGAGACGGCAAAAGCGCAAAGGCGAAAGCCACCGAGGCGCTGTCACGCTCTCGCAGGTTCCGGCACCGATAGCAAAGTAAAAAAGAAGGTGGTGCCATGCCCCAGGCCGGGACTTTGCGCCCAAATCTGGCCGCCCATCGCTTCCACCAGCAACTTGGCGACGGGCAGCCCTATGCCGGAGCCGTCTGCTGCATGGCTGCTCGTCCTGTCCACGCGGAAGAAGCGCTCGAACAGGTACGGTATGTGCTCGGCCGCGATCCCCACTCCCGTGTCCGTCACGCTGAAGACTACCTCGCCGGCACCCGGTGCAATCGAGGCTCCTTCGGCAATTGTAGGACTATTGACAGCAACAGTTACTTTGCCGGGCATAGGGGTGTACCTGAGCGCGTTGGTAAGCAAGTTCACAAGTACCTGTATCGTATAGTCGGGGTCGGCCAGCACGTGGGGTAAGTTCGTGGGCAAGTCGGCGACAAGCTCGAGGCCTTTCTCATCGAAGTGCAATCGCATACGATCCAGAGCCGCGTGCGCGAGGGCATCAGGAGCAACAGATTGGAGGTCGGGCGGCTCACGGCGCGCTTCAGCACGCGAAAGAACCCGCAAAGTATCGACGAGGCGGTGCACCCGGCTTGCCACATCGTAAAGCATGGCCCAGGTCTTGTCGCTGGCTTCCACGTGCCCATCGAGCAGGCCCTCGAAATAGCCTTCAAGGATAGCTATCGGGGTGCGAAGCTCGTGCGTTATCTCGTCGAACGCTTCCATGCGTCGCCTCTCCGCTGCGTCCAGGGATAGGGATAGGTCATCGAGGGCGGCCACTAACCCCTCCAAATCAGCATTGTGGGAGGGCGGTGCTTGACTAATGTTTGGCGTCTTGTCCGACCCGCGCTGCCCATACTCTCCCTTCGCGAGGCGCTGCACCAACGATGAGGCACGATCCAGGGGCGCCGTAATTTGCAGGTAGAGCCAGCGTGCGGTCACTATTGCAGTGGCCACTCCGGCAAACGCCACAATCGCTGAGACCGCGAGAGCAGGCAGTACCGGCACGCCTTCAGACGTCCAGGTTGTAAATACGAGGGAAGCCAGGATGAGAAGGGCCAGGAGGACAACAGTACATACACCCGCGACGAGCAGGTGTGTCGCCAGGATCTTTTCCCGCAGGCCAAAACGCGACCATTTCATCACTTAGGTCTCACTCGCACCCGCATCATTATTCGTATCGTCCCGCCATGCTTGCGATTCAGCCGGTGCAGGCGACGCAAACCGTTGGGAGGGAGAATGTGCCGGAGACGAAGATACACTCCGCGAACCGAAGCGAAATCCCACGCCGCGGATCGTTTCAATATACCGTGGCGTAGCGGGGTCGTCCTCCAGCTTCTTACGCAGCCCCGCCATATGCACGTCCACCAGCCGCTCATCAAAAACCTCGTCACCCCAAATACGATTGAGCAATTGGTTTCGGGTGAAGACCAGTCCAGGGTGCGCCGACATCGTAACGAGCAACTCGAACTCGCGGGGTGTGAGACGGATCAGCTCTCCCCGCTTGCGAACCTCATGTCGAGCGGCGTCTATGACCAGGTCGGCAAATACCACC
>DATINP010000011.1:0-11842 GCA_035474135.1 Chloroflexia bacterium
ACCTTGTACGCGCCTTCCAGAAGGGCAAGACCGACTATCCGTGGATGGGTGTAATGAGTGTTTGGAATCTCAATTTCTCAACTCTCGGCCTGCCCACCACCGACGAGAAAGTGCCGTGGTCTGTGCTGAACCCCGACTTTAGCGCCAGGCCCGCGTTCACTGCGCTGAAGGGTATGAGCAAGTAGCAACCATAGTAGAAGTTACAACAAGAGAAGGCCGTGCAATTGAATGCACGGCCTTCTCTTGTACTGATCATGTGGTTTAAACTGGTAAATGTCAAGCCATTCACGGCCCTAAGCAGCTAAACAAAAGCACGTGGCCAAGTTATGACCACAGACCCCGATTTCTTCAGGTTACTTCTTGTGCTGTGCTAGCGATATGGTTGTTTAGAGAGCG
This sequence comes from Chloroflexia bacterium, assembly GCA_035474135.1. Taxonomy (GTDB): domain Bacteria; phylum Chloroflexota; class Chloroflexia; order QHBQ01; family JADMIH01; genus JADMIH01. Next base: position 397 of record DATINP010000011.1, read on the forward strand.
TGCGAATCTATGTCGGTCGGTCTGGCAGTTGATACGTGACGCAAAAATGCTTTTGCCCGGTTTGCTTCATCACGATAAACTAAATAGGCACCAACATATATGAGAATTGCAGCAGCAAAAGGAACAAAACTCAATAAATTCAGGGACCCAATATTGACTCGAACTGTAACAACAACGACTCCCATGATAGTTGTTAACAAGATGGTCCAAAACAATAGTAGTCTCATGCCACGAGGCGCATAAATGGTCACTTCCAATACTGAACCGCCGACTGAGGGCGCTATATTGCCATCAATATACGGTCTCATATCGTTGCGATGTTGGAAAACCCTACTAATATGGAATTGTGTGCCCTCTATCTGACCCTCATACGTCTTAGGATTCAGTGAAGGGCGCCACCACTTGACGACGCCTGCTGGCATAATCATCTGTGACAGTAAGTGCAAGACCTCGTCTACTGTATGATTGCTTGTAAGAGTCAATTGTTCCGACAAGAAGGCGTTGATAAAAAGCTCCTTGTGAGACAAACGGTGCAATAACTGCGAAATCTTACAGCCCTAGTTGTGCGTGACCACCATCGTGCCGATAGGCGCCCAGTCGTACATCCATTTGGCGACGTCTACGGGTAGGTTCACGCAGCCGTGGCTCATGGGGTTGCCGAAGTTGTTGTGCCAGTACGCGCCGTGCAGGGCGTAGCCCGAGTAGAAATACATCGTGTAGGGCACGTCGGGTATATCGTAATGCTCGAAGCCCTCGCCGCCTTGCATGCGGGTCGTGACGTACTTGGCGTATACGCGGTATGTGCCTAGCACTGTTGGGTGGTCCCATGTGCCTGAGCTAACCCTGGAGGTGTATACGATCGTTTCGCCTTCGTATGCGTTCATAGTCTGGGTACTGAGGTCAACGTCCACCCACTTGGGGCCGTACTTGCCCATTGGTGGAGTCGGCTCGGCGGGTGTGACAGCAGTTGGCTGGGCGGTGGGCGGACCGCTGCCCTGGTCGTTGCCTTGCACTATCACAAGCACCTGGCCCACGTAGAGATAGTTCGTATCGCCCAGGTTATTCAGACTCTGGAGGTTGGCGATGGTCGTATTGAACTTGGCCGCGATCTTCGACAAATTATCACCGACCTGCACCGTGTATCTGACGGGCGTGCCGGGTGCGGCCTGCGTGGGTGCTACCACGGGCTGAGGTGTCGTGGTTGCGACTTCAGGCACGTCCGGGGTGGGAGGCACAGGTGTGGCCGTGGGAGGCAGGCTTGTAGCCGTGGCGTTGGGGGCCTGCTGGTTCTGTCCGGCGCCCGGTATATTGAGCACCTGGCCCACATAGAGATAGCTCGATGGCGAGATGCCGTTGGCCGCAGCCAATGCAGCACGTGTAACCCCGAACCTCGCCGCCACGGTACTGAGGCTGTCGCCGGATTGAACTGTGTATGTTGTGCCGCCCGTAGCAGGAGGATTGGAGGGCGGAGCCGAGTAGCTTGCGGGTACGATAACCAACGTCTGGCCCACGTAGATCACGCTGGATGAGAGTTTGTTGGCAAGCTCGAGCGCGGCTATAGTCGTGCCGTAGCGCAGTGCAATGCTCGATAGAGTGTCGCCCGTTTGCACCACGTATGTGCCTGTCGCCTGCTGCTGTTGCCCTGCGCCGGTCGGGATTACGAGTGACTGCCCGACATAAATGGTCGAGCGGTTGGGCAGGTTGTTGGCGGTCACAATAGCGTCAACTGAAACGTTATAGCGTGCTGCTATGCCTGTCAGCGTATCGCCTGGTTGTACCGTGTAACTGGTGTCCGCGTGCGCGATGCTGAGCGAGCTTGCTACGACAGTGAGCGCGATGGCGAACATAACGAGCCATCTGCCCCAGCGCCGGCCATAGCCCTTTTCAGCAAGATTGACCTTCATACTATCCTCCCGAAACAAACCTTTGCGTCTAATGCAAATTACGTAGTATTGCTGAGTACTTTTTTATAGTTTCGCTTATTGAGCGTGCGGATATCTTGAAATACACAATTACCGGTATGTGATGCACGCCTCTGGCACAATATTGCACGATCTATGCACAGGCGCGCGGCCTCTACTATACATAACGAATAATAGCGGGAAAGGATGCACCTGACAATGGGAGATTGTGTCCAGCCGGGACGGGCTAAGTGTACTACCCGCGACTTCGGTCTGAGACCACCACGCCCGCTCCCGTCTCCACCACGCCGATCTCTGAGGACTCTACTCCCTGGTCGTTCAAGGCGGCCTGGACCGTGCTCACCCGGTCAGGGGGGACGGCGGCGAGCAGACCGCCCGACGTCTGGGGATCGAACAGCAGGGTCATCAGGTCGGCGCGCACACCGCCTTCTGTGCGCACGCGCACACTGGTCTGCGACCCCGTGGGGTGGGCGGCTTCATGCTCGCCCGCTTCGGGGCTGTGGGCCGACAGCAGGTACTTGCGGTTGCGGCCGGTGCCACCCGGAATCTGCTTCGCCTTTACATAATCGAGCGCGCCTTCGAGGCTGGGGACGGCCGAGGCGTAGATACGAAATTGTACTCCCCCCGCTTGCGCCATTTCCGAGGCGTGACCCAGCAGGCCGAAGCCCGTAATATCGGTGCAGGCGCGCACCCCGGCCCACCTGAACACGCGGGAGGCCGGGCCGTTCAGCCTCAGCATCGAGTCGACCGCGCCCTGCAAGTGTGCTGGCCGCACGCGGTCGTTCTTGGCGGCTGTGGTGATCAGGCCCGTACCGAGGCGCTTGGTGAGGAGCAGGCGGTCGCCGGGACGCGCGCCACTCTTCTGCATTATGTTGTTCAGATCCACGAAGCCGGTGACTGTCAGGCCGTACTTGGGTTCGGGGTCGGTGACGGTGTGCCCGCCTGCGACCACGCCGCCCGCTTCGCGTACTTTATCCATGCCGCCTTGCAGGATCGAGGTCAGGATCGTTTTGTCCAGGTCTTCGGGGAAGGCCACGATATTCAGGGCAAACGCCACCTCGCCACCCATGGCGTACACGTCGCTCATAGCATTCGCGGCGGCAATGGCCCCGAAAGTATAAGGATCGTCCACGATGGGCGGGAAGAAATCGAGCGTTTGCACAAGGGCACGCGCGTTGTCGAGTGCGTTCACGGCGGCGTCATCCCCCGGGGCGAGGCCCACTATCAGATTAGGGTGCTCATGTTGAGCAAGCGGACGCAAGACTTGCGCCAGGTCACCAGGACCCATCTTGCCGGCTCAACCGGCGCACTGGGCAAGGCTGGTCAGGCGCACAATCGAGCGCTTGTTGGTTTCTTCTGCCACGGGGGATCACCACCTTTCATGCCGGATGTGTTCATTGTACTACGTAAACCGACGACTGACGACTGACGACTGACGACCGACGACCGGCAGCTAGAGAGCTGTAACGCCAGGATTCTACTGTTGTGAGAAAACTTCAGGTTTGTACACCTTATCGATCCCTACGCCCAGCTTGCGCTTGTCCGCCGAGTTAGGCTGTAGGACGGAAAGGTCGCGGGTGGGGCTTTCGATGGTGATATCGAGCGTGTCGGACGGCGCGCTATGAGCGACTGGCACAACGTAGTCGGCCCAGCCGACCGGCACGGTGAGGGTCGTGTGTTGACCGTTCACGGTAACGACCACCTGCATAGGGTTGGACGCTCCCACGGCTGGCGCGCTCATGCGCAGAGTGATGGCATTAGCTGGATCCGCCGTACTGGGTGGTATCATGCGAATGTGCGAGCGTCCCATGCTCCATCTGTAGTCGAACCCTGTGTCGTGATCGGGCGTATAGAAACCGAGGATGTAGGGGATGTCGCGGCCCGTACCCACGTCTATCTCCGAGGTGGATGCGGGCGTGAAGCTGTTCCAGGGGTTGCCTCGCCACTGGCTCTCGTCGCGCATAAGCCACGCTTGCTCGTCAGCGGTAAGCTGCCAGTCGGGGTGCATGGCGGCGAGGTCGGCGAAGCCCAGGATGCCATACGGATCATCAGGATTGAGAGCGCGACCCTCTGCATAGAGCGTGCGTGCTTCGTCATCCTCACCCCACTCGCGGCGCGCATCGGCTTCGTGCCTGTAGGCCCAGTAGAAGTTGGGGAAGGCCTCCTCGGCCAGCTTGTAGCGGCCCACGGCTTCCGTGTGCGAGGTTGAGAGGTCACCGCGCCAGGCCTCATAAATACTGCGCAAGAGGGGCGGAATGTTGGGGCTGTACGCACCCCCCAATACCCACGCCGAGAGCGCCACGGTAGCAATCGCCACGACCGGGTGGCGGCGCACGATGCCCCACGCGCTGCGCGGGTTGAACACCGAGCGCCAATCGGCATATACCAGCAGGCCCGCAGCAAGTATTATCAGCGCGGGCGCGGCAGGCAGTCTATAGCGCGAGTCGTAGGGGACAACTATACCCAGCAGCAGCATGATCAGCAACCACAAGTTTATTGCCAGCAGAGTGCGCCCCACCACTCCCACCGGGCGGCGCAGTCCCACGCCCGCCAACCCTGCCAGGCCTGCCAACCCCAGCAAGAGGAAGGCCGCGTCAGTGTGCAGCAGATCAGGAAGGTCCGGGTCGCGCTGGGTGAAGTCCCACGAATTGATGAGCACCGCCGAGTTTAGCTCCAGGTGCCAGGCGTAGAAAAAGGCGAACACCGATGTGCCGATAGCCTGATCGGGGTGCTTAATGATGTTCTCGGTGCCCTTGCTGACGATCACCGAAAGGCGGTCAGCCGGATCGCTGTACTGCTTCAGAATGGCGTCTTCGTTTTCGCGCTCGAAGTTGTGGTAGTGCCAGTACGCTGTCGTGTTGGCCGTTTCGAGCAGGAGAAAGCTGTGATACTGAAGGTAGTTGTAGTAGGTCCAGGGCGCGATTGCGAGCAGGCACGCCACCACTGTCAGGATCGCGCTCGTGATGGGACGGCCCAACAGGCGTGCGCGTGGCTGGTTTGGCATAGATTCTGTTGCCTCGTCACCGTTAGGAGACCGCTTGTGGTCGGCCCAGTGCACCCAGAAGAACCACAGGCAGGCAAACGGTACAAAGCCCACGGCGACAGAGCGTGCCAGCGCACCCACGCCCAACAGGATGCCGACCAGCAGTGCTATGCCCACCTTGCGCCGCCAGGTCCCTGTGGGCGGCCAGTAGGTTAGCGCGAGGATCGCGGCGAACACCAGCGCTATTGAGAGCGGCTCGCTCAAGGCTCGCTGGGCGGGGCTGCTAGCAAGAGGAGGATAAAGCGCGGAGATATAGCCTGCCGCGATGGCCGCGCCGTGTCCCTTACGTGGAAATGCGCGAAAGGCCAGCGCCATAGTAAAGGCGACCGTAAGCAGGCTGAGAAATACCTGGGCGATGTTCAGCGCGTCGTAACGCGGCTCCATCAGAGCTGCGTCATCGCCCTCGGCCCCTGCGGCGGCCTGATCGGGCACAAAGAGGAATGATCCTGCGAAAAAGAGCGCGGCGCCCGGCACTCGTGTCCAGATACGGTCGCGGGAGACATAGGTGTCGACATACCGCCCGTCGCGGACGAGTTGTTGGGCGGGCACCACATAGTCCGGTTCGTCTGCTCCCACGGCGTATGTGCGCGCATCCTGCCAGTAAAGCAGGCGCACAGTCAGGGCGAGCGCGAAGATCAGCAGAATGTTGGCGAGAAATAGCGGGTTACGCAGAACGCGGTTGGGAGGCTTGACCGTGGCCGTGGTTGTGGGGGTTTGTGGATCAGGGGACATGCTCATGAGAAATATCCGGGTCTCCTTATCCTGGGGTGATAAAACAGCATCGCGGCCTTAGCGTGTGCCTAAGGTTACGCTCACTTCCTGGCGCGATCCGTTGCGTAGCAGAGTGATGGTTACAGTGTCGCCCGGCTTGAAACCGGTCAGCACATTGACCAGCGGGTGGTCGGCGTCCACAGGGAAACTTTCCACCTGCAAGATCACATCGAGCGCCTGGATACCGCTCGTCTCGGCTGCGCTGCCCGGTACGATCGACTCGACAAGCACACCCGTATCAAGAGTGTCGCCCTTCTCATCCTTCAGGTCGTAATAGGTCGAGATAGCCCTGTTGACCGGAATAGTGCTGACGCCGAGGAAGGGGCGCACCACCTTGCCGTTGGCGATCAACTCATCGGATACGATCTTGACCGTATTGACGGGGATGGCGAACCCAAGCCCCTCGGCTACATCGCCGCTGCTGTCGGTGGTGCCGCGCACAACGGCGGCGTTGATCCCGACGACTTCGCCCGACAGGTTGAGCAATGGCCCACCCGAGTTGCCATGATTGATCGCCGCGTCGGTCTGGATCATGTTCTCCATGTTCGTGCCGTCGTCCCGCTGCAATGTGCGGTTGAGACCGCTCACCACGCCCACTGTGACGGTGTTTTCGAAGTCGCCCAGGGCCGAGCCAATGGCAATTACCGTTTCGCCCACCTTCAGCCTGGACGAGTCGCCCAGTTGGGCGACAGCTTGCACCGCATGGTCAACCTTTAGCACGGCGATATCGCTCAACGTGTCTGTGCCCAGGAGCGTGGCGGGAGCCCTCTCGCCGTCAGAGAAGATCACTTCCAGCCCGTTCTGGGCCGCGCCTTCGATCACGTGGTTGTTGGTAATGATCCTGCCGCTGCTGTCTATGATCACGCCCGACCCCAGCGACTCTCCTGTGAGGCCACCCTGCGGCCTCATGTGGTTTACCACGGTCACGACAGCAGGCGAAAGCTGCTCTACTACCTGCACTGCCGCCTGTCGTTCTGCAGGCACTTGCCAGGCTGTACCCGCGTCTGTGGCCACGTTGTTGCCGGGTGTTGCCTGTTGGGTGACGGCAGATGTGGGATAGGGGGTGGGCGCAATCTCTGCTGTGCTCGTCTGCCGGTCGCCCAACTCTGTAACGGGCATAGGGCCGTCGGTAAGACTGCACCCTGTAATGGTGACTGCAAGCGTTATGGCGACCAGTCCTGTGACTGTACGCGACCTCAAAGGAGAAAGTCTATGCATGGTTGGGACCCGCCTGTGTCATGCACACATTATACTATGTAAAGATGGACTGCGGGTCACGGCTACGATTGGCTATGCCGAGATTGCGCAAAGGTGTTCACCCCTGGAATGGCGCGACCAAGCGCACAAGGTCACACTATGCGATCCTCGATCTCCCAGACGTGGTCCAATACGTGCCATGCCGCCCGGCGGACAAAGTAGCGAGGCGTCCAGCGAACGCTTCCACGCGGGCCTTGCGTAGGAATCTCGCCACGTGCTGATGCGTCTAGGGTCTCGAGGATTATGCGCCTTTGCTGGTTGATCAGGGCCGGGCCATCCTGATATTTCTCGTCAGGAGGCTTCCCGCCCAGGCGTTTGAGATAGCTTGCCTCGGCGCCTGTTACATGTCCAACCACCCCCGTCAGATCACGGCCACCGCCGCGCGGTCCCTTGCGGAGGTCCCTCCCGTGCGCGACTTGCACGGCGGTATCGAATGCCGCCCAACATGCCTCCAACAACGCCTTTTGGCGGTGCAATTCGGCATCATCAACGGGGGCTGCATCTCCGGAGGGCGCGACATCGGCAACACCAAAATCGGTGGTCGCAGTGCCCTTGAGTCGCTCGACCACCTCGAATGCCGACACATCTGCCGGCGTCTGGAAATCAATCCCGGCTGTGCGCAATACACGCTCGTAGCGCGGCCCGTACTCAAGCAGGGCGTGCATGGCCTCATCCTCAGTGCGTCCGCCACGGCACCAACCCGGCCACTCAATGGCACCTGCCATCGTTCGTCTCTTGCCAGCCTCAATATATACGGCTACCGAACCCGAACGCTGTGCCACCTGTACTCCTTGCTATGTTATTACCCCGGATAATGGCGGAGATCTAAAATGCCCTACGTTCCTACAGTTCAAACCACCCATCAGGTGATGTTTTGCCATCTGTGGACGCAAAGTCGCCCGACTTCAGATCCTGCTCATAGTGGCCCTGCCACTTGTGATCGTTTATCTGAGCAAGGGCATAGACCGCCGCGTCGACGTCCTCACGGCTGTTGTAGAAGCCGAACGAAAGGCGAAGCGCGCCAGGGATGTTGCGGCGGTCGCCTGCGCCTATCTCATCGCTCAGCTTGTCTATGAGCGCTTGCGGAACGTGGAACAGGTGCATCAGGTAGGGGTGGGCGCAGAAGCAACCGACGCGCGTGCCGATAGCATATTCGTGGCTAAGGATGGCCGCCGCAAGGTGGCAGTTCACATCGGCCAGTGTGACCGCGATCACGCCCAATCTATCCTCAGGGAGTGCGGCGTCCCTGGGACCATAGATGGTGAGGCCAGGAATCTCATTCAGTCGAGCTATCGCGTAAGAAGTGAGGTCGCGCTCGTGCTCGACAAGCCAGTCCCAGCCCAGATCTTCCTGCAGAAAGCGCGTTGCCACGCCCATCGCGATTGCGCCCGGCACGTTGGGACTGCCCGCCTCTTCGTTGTCGGGCGGGTCTGACCACATCACGCTCTCTTCTGATACGAAGAGGACCGCGCCACCGCCCACCAGTTCGGGCGTGCCTCCCCTGAAGGCTTCGATTGGACCGACAAGCGCGCCGCTGCCCATGGGGGCATACAGCTTGTGGGCAGACATGGCGAGGAAGTCTATCGAGTCGGGAGCACCCAACTTGCCCATCCGGATCGGTCTGTGGGGGGCCAGTTGGGCTGCGTCTACCAGAAATAGCGCGCCCGCTTCATGCACAAGGCGGGCGATGTAGTGTATATCGGGCACGATGCCTGTGACGTTCGAGCCTCCTGATACGGCCACCATCTTCACGTGACCCTTGTGGGCCTCGAGCTTGGCCTTGAGGTCAGAAATCATGGGCGCGCCATTCTCGTCTATGTCGATGTATTCGACGTGAGTGGAACGCTTGCGCCACGCAAGCATGTTCGAGTGGTGCTCCATGAGGGTGGTGAGGATCACGTCGCCCGCGCCAAAATTGAGGCGGCTGGCACAGCGGTTGATCGCTTCGGTGGCGTTGCGCACGAAAATACAGGTGTGCTCAGACAGGTCTGCGCCGACAAAGCTCGCCACGGCTTCGCGAGCGTGCTCATAAGCGAGTGAAGAAACCTGCGACTTGAAGCCCGCGCCCCTGTGAACGGCTGAATACCATTCGAGCGACTCGTCTACTTTGTCTTTGACGCGCCGGGCAATAGGTGTGGAGGCGGCGTTATCGAGGTTGATGTATGGCTTGAGCGTGCCGTCGAGGACGGGAACGAGGGTATGGCCCCCCACTATAAAGTCACGCAGATCGCGGTTGTGGAGGTCGGGGTTGAGGGGTTGGATGTCGGGGGGGGCAACGGTGGGGAGGGTCGTTTGCCTTACTGTACAGTCAATTTCCTCAGTTTTCATAAGTGCATCTCCTGATCATCAACGCTGATGAGCCGGGCCTGTTAGCCGCAGGACGCGTGATCAAATATGGTGACACTATAGCACCCATGAAAGCCTATTGCAAGCTAGCAGCGGCCCATTACGGCGTTGCCGGTACTACGGGCGAGCTATCAGCCCCCAATGCCGGCGTGCCTGTAGCGGTAAGTACCGCGGTGGGAGCACTTGCTGTAGCAGTCTGGAGGGCCCCAACAGTCGCAATGCCGGCGGCGTTGTACTGTTCAACGAGTGCATTAGCTTCAGCCGCCCAGGTGCCGCTGGGGTTGATCTGGAGGGCACGCTGGAGGTGATCGAGGCCCGCAATATAGTCAGGCGACGGATTATTCGAGTCGAGATAAGCCTTGCCCAACTTAAAGTTCACGTCAGCATCGCTGGGAATCTGCGATAGGTAGGCGTTGTACAGACCTATGGCTTCCGTGTAGACGCCTGTCGCAAGAGCCTGGTCAGCCTGCGTCACAAGCTGCTGAAGCGTACTGCTGAGGGTAGCGGTCGGCGTGACACTGGTCAAGGGCTGGCTGGACGTGGTGGTCTGCGCGATGAACACCGTCGAAACCGTGCCTATTATAAGCACGGCAAGGATGATATATGTACCTATCTGGCGTACCAGTTCGCGGTTGCGCTTGCGAGCGGCAGCCCGGCGCTTCGCCGCGTATTGAGTATCTCGTTTTGTTGACATAGGTGTGATTCTACCAAAAGTTCGTAAAACTAACAAGATGGGGCGAGATGTGAGTTCTGAGTTCTGAGTTCAGAGTGCTGAGTTCTGAGTGTGACAAGTCGGCTATCTTCCGACAGGTCACTAATCCGTACCAACTTAGCACTCACATCTCGGTCCTACGGTATGTACAGTCCGCTTGCTGTGCGCTTGCCGCGCTCTGGGGGCTGCGGATTGTTGGGTGGCGGAGGGGGCGGAGCGCTCGCGGCGGGAGAAGCGCCCGACGCCATCTCGTCTGCGCCTGGTTGCTCGCCGGGGGTTCCTTCCGGTGCGGCATTATCCAACAGAGTAAGGTTTTGGACGGCGGATGCTATGGCAGCTTCGGCCTCTGTGTCCAACTGGTTCTGGTACTGCCTTATAGCGGCCAGGGTCTGGTAGAGCCACTGCTGGAACGCAGAAGCGGGCAGCGCGCCTTCTACGGCGTTCACAAGCTGCCCTTTGTAGAACATTAGTATGGTGGGGAGAGCCTGCACGCCCAAACCCTGTGCGAGCGCGGGGTCGGACTCGGTATCGAGCTTGGCGAATTTGATTATGCCCACGTACTGCTTGGCTGTCGCGTCGAATACGGGTGAGAACTGCTTGCACGGTGCGCACCAGTCGGCCCAGCAGTCTATCACGACGGGCACGCTCGAGCGGAATACTTCGCGCTCGAAGTTCTGCCGAGTGAGAGCGATTACCCCTTCGGTCCCTTTGTTCCTGGCGGCCTCGGCCTCGGCTTCAGCGCGTTTCGCGGCTTCGTCACGCTCTATCTTGTGCTTGTGGCGGGCCTTGGCTACGGCGTCCGGCTTCATCGTGCCTTCGACGCCTGCACGCACCAGCCGCAGGTCTTCCAGGTCATCTCCCCAGAAGACAGCATCTTTATCGCAGAAGTTGACACACGGGCCGGGACATTCGCCGCATATATTGGCGTCTACCTCCCAGCTTTTCTTGAGCGGGTTATGCAGATAAGCGTCATAAGGGCAAGCAGAAGCCGCAAAGCAATGCTCGCGATTAACACACGCCTTCGGGTCTACAAATACGGGCATCTATTTCTCTCCTCCGCCCACAATTATACCAGAGGAGAACGTGATACGTCATACGTGATGCGTGGAACGTGTTCTACTAACTTAATGACGTAAGCGTGCCAAAATAGGACAGATTATGCGTAGTCCATTCGGGTACATTTTGGGCAGGCACCCAGATGCACCTCTAATAACCAACCAAACCTTCTTAAGTCTTCGTGCTCTCTTAATCTTCGTGCTCTTCGTGATCCGTATTCTAATTACGCATGACGTATGACGTATGACCTACGATGCCTCGAACGCGAACTCCATTTTGCCCAGGGTGATGCGGTCGCCGCTGCGGAGGGGGTGCAGCGTGTACGGAGGGATACGCTGG
>DATINP010000012.1:0-16535 GCA_035474135.1 Chloroflexia bacterium
GGGATCCGCTCCATGGCGACCCATTGGCCCCGGTGCCTCTGTTGGACTCGAATGAATTGCGCCATCTACGCGCCCAGGGCTTCACGATCGGCTCGCATACCTACTCCCACTGCTGGCTGCCCGCCTCGAGCGCCCGGGGACACAGCGAGCCCGGTTTGAGCGCCTCACAGGCGAGACGAGAGGTTCTCCTGTCCCGTGAGGTGTTGAGCACTCTCATTGGCGAGCCGGTGCGGTGGTTTGCCTATCCCTACCTGGGAGCAGACAGCAGAGGGTACGAGCTTGTGCGCGAGGCGGGATACCGCGGTGCCTGCGGCGGACCAAACCGCAAACACGAGCGCTACTATTTGAACAGAATAGACGCCACCGCTTATCCTCTACCCAAGCTCCGGCTCAGGTGTAACGGTCTGTTCCATATAGCCCGCCAGCTTTACCGCGAAACACGTTACGCCACCGTCGACTAGCCCCACCGCTCGGTCCTCCGGGATCTATCCTTCCTCTATGGTGGCCCTTACGGGTAGAGTGCCCTGCGGACTGGGTCGTCTTGCGGCCACTTCGCGCACCAGTTCCGCCATGGAGTTCAGGTAGGTATTCAGGTTCAAGCCGCCCTCGACTACGGTTCGGGCGTTTTGCCCCATGGTCGTGGCCAATTCAGGATCGTTGAGCAGGCGGTTCAACGCTTCGGCCATGGCCCCCGAATCGCCGGGGGGTACGTAGAAGCCTGTTTCGTTTTCCTGCACTATATCGCTCTGGCCCCTGGTGCGGGTTATGACAACGGGCTTCGCACAGGCCATAGCCTCGTATGCGACCAGCGACCCCGCCTGAAAGTCGACGTCATAGAGCGGTATTACTACGGCCTGCGCACGTCTATAAAGTGCGCGCAACTGCAGCGGCTTTAGCGAAACAACATGCACATTAGCCGGGATCTTCACATCCTCTGTAGTATTGCGCCTCTTCGACCAGGGGCTGGAGGCGGCAATCGCAATCTGTGTGCTTCCTGGCAGGCTCGCCGCTGCCTCGATTAGCGTGGGATAATCTCTGAACTCCAAGCCTGCACTGCAGATCACACGTGCATCAAGAGGTAAGATAAGCCCCGCTTTGCGCAGCATCTCATCGTCTTCCAGGGTCTCCTGGTGCGAACTTGCGGGCCGCCAGAAAGCGCTGTCTGCGGGGTGCAATATCTTACGCACCTGCTCTCGTGTCAGGCCAAGGCGCTCTTTACCAAGTTTTTCCTGGGCAGTGCTGTAACAGACAGTGCAATCAATGTGGGACTGGGCGCCGAATGTGCGGTATGCGATTTGCTTTTTCGCGGGCGTGAGGTAATGGGAAATCATCACGTGTGACATTTTAGAGCGTGTTATCTTCAGCATCATCGCCAACAGTAGACCTGACCCTTCCTGATCTGTAAGGATCAAGTCAAAGTCCGAGCGCCTGGTCCACGCCACCACGGCCATTGCCAGAGCGTCGCCTCCCACCTTATGCAAGGCACGATATAGCCGCCCCTGCTCACGCGGCGGGCAAAGCAGTTCGGCGCCCAACATATCTCGCAGTTCAAAATAGTCGCGCCGGGGCGCTTCGCCTAACTCTATTGCTTCAGCCAACCCCTCTCGGATGGGAGATGATACAAGTACTGCAATTTTCGTCATAGCTCGCTCCACATGCCCGCAGCCTGGGGCTTTAACTCTTGCCTTGGTAGTTCCTCTGCCACATATTCCTCTTGTGGCTTGTACTTCACACTATACATATTCCAGCCCGCCGCAAGTGTCCCCAGGATGACTCCGGTATAGCTACTGAGGCGGAAGCTCATCAGCCCCTGGTCAACCAAAGTGGCCGCCAGCAGCGACGCCAATATTGACATCGCCAGTATGTTCAACGTAAGAAACTCGGCGCACTCGCGCATATCGACGCGAAGCGTATTCAATAGCTTCTCTACCTTCACTGCTGCTTGCCGTTCTGCCGGTTCCTGCTTCAACATGCCGTTTCTTGCCCCAGGGCGCAATCGGACGAGCGGCAACCCTTCCACCGGCAATGCGGTCGGTGCAATACCGCGCGCTTCAGGAAGCTTCATGATCAACTCCTGTCTCTCTGCGATTAGTTCTCGCAGTCTGCCTGCTCCCAGTCGCGTAGCTCTGGCAATCAGCAAGAATGCCGCGCCGATGGCTACCCAGAATATGATGAACCCAATGATGCCCATACGCATCCAGAGCCACAAAACGTTGTTGTGAGGCATATATAGTTGCAACGGCCATGAACTGGTCAGGTCCACCATTGGGGTGTTGACCTCCATCGGCCTGCCGAAACCTATGCCGATGATGGGACTGAAGCCTATTGTGTACTCCAGGTTAGCGTTCTCCTGGTCTCTGTACAGGTTAGAGTCAAAATCGCGCTCGTCCGGTTGTATCATACTTTTCACCGCTTGCGCGGGCGCGCCCAGACCACCGTTGCTATTCCAGAAAGCCCCCAGATAGAGCGACCCGAGTAGCATCCCCACGACCAAGGCCCCGACGAATCGCAACCGCTGTTGTTGCGATCGCAGGCTTACCCAGAGCAACGGGAGACAAGTAGCGAGCAAGAGGAAGATGCACAAGTACGCGGCCCGCCGGTGATTGATCACTATCATATAACCAACTGCAGGGAGCAAGACTACCAGCCAGGGCAACAATTGCTTTGGTAGCCAGCGACGCCATATGATCAACGCCAGTAGCAGCGCGAATGGTATTACCATGAAGAGAGAATCGTCGTGGTCAAGCACAGTAGACGCTATCGCGCGCGTAGCCGGTGACATCTGTATGTACCTGTTGATCCCTTCAATACAACGTATGCCTACGCAAACGAGAGTGAGCCATAGCAGGATCCTGATTTGTTTGCCTTCGCGTATGGTGTTCACAGCCAGCACGTAGAGCAGTAGCAAGTACATCAAGGGGCGGATCTCCCAGAGTGAGGTCTTGAAGTCACCACCGCCCATAATGCCGAGAATTTCACCTATCACGACACACGCGCCGAACGCCAGGAGAGGCCGGAAGAGGGGACCCTGCCTTAGCTTCTTGCGGGCGTGGAACCGTTGAAAGAGCGCGCTAACCAGCGACAGTGTTAGCACCACTTCAAACAGACTGACTACCAGACTGTCGGGCAGCCCCAGGTAATTGAGGTTGCGGAATATGCCCAGAGTAGAAAGAGGCGTGCTGGAATAAGCAGAAGGAAGTGTGTCAAACAGGATCGCAATCGCCGCAGACATATAGGTACCAACGACCGGCGTTCGCACTATGCACACCGCGAGTATCAGGCTTATTCCCAGCGCAAATATAACTTCCGGCTTGTCTGCAACCGACTCGCTAAGCAGAGCCAATCCAAGAAAGCAAAGCAATACCAGGAACGTTACCGCCATCCCTGTTGAGGAATGTGCACGTTGCGCTTGCAGTACTGCTGCTCTGGTTCTTCGTACTGTTGTAGTGTTGATGTTCAGGCTCATATGCAAGTATTGCGGGCGCAATAGATGTGACCGGCTTGGTCGCTCCGATCTCTACAAGTGCGATAATATGTCCGTCTTCTTGACTTCATAGTCATCCTGGGTGATCAACTCCGCGTCTAGCATCCGCTTCAACTGCCGCAGCTTGCGCATGGGACTGTACGCCGGCGCAGAGCTTTTCTTCCGCTCTTGGGATGCGCTGTCGTGCGTTCCCGGATGCATAGTTTCTTCGAGGATCGGTACCTCGGCGTGTGTCTGCAAGGCTTGAGAAGGAGACGGGTGCTCCTCCTGTGTTCGTACCGGCTCGGCCACGGGCGCAGCTTTCATCTGCGGCGGATATACCCCGTTCCCATTGTGTGCACCGTTGCTTCCTCTGTTGATGCCGTTTCCGTTTCCGTTAGTCGTACCTACATAAGGCGAATTCTGCGCATTCACCTGATAGTTGACCAAATACGCGCCCACTGCCTCCCTATCCTTGCGCTCTTCGTCAATTTGCCCATTGACGTGCACGGGCTCCGGGCCTGTCACGCGAGGGGATGCTTCTGTACTGGCGCCGTTCGGCCGTCCGTAACCCGGAGTTTCTTGCTCTAACAGGGGAGCGAATAACTCGTCAATGCCGCTCAAAGAGGGGGGCATGAGCGTAGCTCCTTCGCCTGGAGCAGGCGTAGGGCTTGCCTGCGCCGTGGGTGCCGCCTGCGTGGCCTGCCACTCCTCGAAGGGGTCCATCGAGGAGAAGTCCAGACGCAAGGGTTCCATCGAAGGGCCAACGGCAGGTATAGTGGTCAAAGGGCCTGTGATTGGTGCATAGGCGGGGGCGGGGGCAGTTTCGCGCCCGGCGTTAGAGTATTCCCGATCCTGCGTAAGAGGTCCTCGCTGGGGCGCTGCCGGCTCCCTGGATGCCGCATAGTCGGACTCTCGCTCCATACTCGCCCCTAGCAACTCCTGCCACTTCTTCTGCAAGCGCACGTTTTGCCCTGCACCCACCTCGCATAGGCGCAAGGCCTGTGCCCATGGCAGTCCTTCTACAGAGAGACGCCAACCCTGAATTGTTTCAATGGTAAGAGATACATCATGCCGTACCTCTTTGATGTCAAAGTCCTGCACGTCCCGCCAGAAGCAGTCGTCAACTGCTAACTTGCCAAAGATTTTCTTTTTGAAATCTATCAGGCGCTTGTTGCTGGCGATCACACACTCAAACGTGCTGCCCACGGCGGCCTTGTTCGCGACGGCGATATACTCGATTCCTTCGCCATCTATCAGCATCTGAGACGCCCTGTCGTACATCTGCCTGGCTATGGCCGGCTCTTGCCCATCTGCGAGGAACTTTTCCAGCACATGGTCCGCCACTGTTACCGTCATGGTCTTAGGTTCGACCGGCACAGGGGCGATATCGTTCAAGGGTGTCCCGCATCGATTACAGAATGGGGACCCCTGCGTGGCGTTCGCACCGCATGTGGGACACAGAATCTGCCAGACCACTTTCGTTGTAGCCATTACCAGGCCTCCTATTATTATCGGCCGCTCCGGGGAAGTGCAGGCGGCTTCGCCGAGTTGGTTGGCACCCCCGCGACAGAGTACGCGAACCACCTGTTACTTCAAATTATAGAGGCAGTTAATTAACATGATAAGAATAGCCTGACTGCTATGTCTTACGATATCTTCAGAAGTTAGGAAACGGCTATTTTTCGCTGTGCCACAACAGGTTGCGGCTACGGGCCTGGGGCGATAGCGGAGTAGTAGCGCCCTGGCTTCCGGTCGCGGAAAACACAACCCCATTCCGGATCGCGATCCGCCCACCGAGCCTTCGATGGTCTTCGCCTTTCACAAGTTATTCACCTCTGTGGCCATCCGGACGATGGTTCTATAGGGAGTGTTTACAGGCTTGTAAGAACATTACGCGTCGAATAGGTATCTGTAAACGCTTACATCTGCTGCGACTCTGACAAAGCTGTAACTATAACCCCCGTGACAATTCAGTGCGTATATAACCTCGATTGCTATATTTTGTACAACTTCTAAAATTGTGCGGGGCACGGATGTGTCCCCCATGCCTGGAAGTGCAATCTAAACTGAACAGGACGCACGAAATTGAAACTCTATATCGAATCCGCTCTACGAATTAAAGGACGACTGCTAATTTGCGGTCTACTGGTGTTCGGGCTGGGGTGGGCTGCTCTTTACCTGTCCAAGGCCGGCGACTACAGTACCTGGGCAACTGTGTGGGTAGAGAAACCCCTATATCTTGACACCGACCTGGCCAGCAATCCCTACGTAAACCCCTCCACAATTCAAACTAATATCCTGAATGAGCTGCTGACTACCCGAAAATTCACCCTCAGCATCGCCCAGGGAGCAGGCATGGAGATGCCAACTACAGCCGCGGAAGACGAGGCGGTAATCTCCATACAACGCCATCTCCTTGTGGAGGCAACCGGCCCGCACCTGGTACGAATAACGTGCACGGGTGACAAGACCAATCACTGCAAAGACATCATTTCCAATACCGTTCAGCTTTTCATTGCGGAACTTGATGCCGGCCAAGCACGCCAGGCCGACGTTGCACTGCAATTATATGAACAGCAGCGTACCACGTATGAACAGGAGATGAATACATCGCGGGACGCCTATAACCAGTATATTGCCGATCACCCGACCGTAGCCACGGGCAACAATGTAATAGACCCCGATTTTGCAGAATTGCAGCAGCAGTATCTCGCGGACAAGGGGCGCTACGACGATGTGATCACCAAAATAGATAGTATCCGCACCCAGTCGAGCACAGCAACTGAAGCCAACAGCAGCTTTTTCCGCGTCATAGACCCAGCTTCTGATGCAAAACCGTACGTAATATCCAACAAGGACCTGGTCAGGAACGCGCTGGTCGCAAGCGTCCTTGCTTTGTTCGCGATCCTTGCCATCTCGCTCGTGTCAACCTGGGTAGACACCTCGGTCCACACCCTGAACGACTTGAACGCGGTCTTGTTGACCGGTACTGAACTGTCATCAGACATGCTGGTCGGCGTTGTACCTTACATAAAGGACCTGGCGGATATCAGGCAGCGAACCGATAACAAGAACAAATCGAAAGAGAAGGGCAGCGCGACCAACCAGCACGCTGGCAAGGGTCTGGGCATATACAGGCACAAACAAAAGGGTGTGACCCCTGTTGCCGACAGCCCGGCGCCGAAACCGTTGGAAACGAATATCGCCCGTCCGACCGTCCCCGACTCATCCCCCCTGGACCTGGCGGCCTCCGCCGGTACCCGGCAACAAGGAGTTTCGTAAATGCAATTGATCAAGGCCAGAAGCAGTAAGACAGAGAACCCTCTGCATATGCCCGCGCTTCAGGCGGTATGCAGGCCCATATTTGCGCAGTTGCAAAGTGAAATGTCGCTGGGTAGCGCCTTTGCCCTTGGAATAACAAGTTTCTCACGTGGCGATGGGCGTACAACGCTGGCACTTGGGCTCGCGATTGCAGCGGTAGGCCAGATCGGGACGCAGGGTCGAGTGCTTGTAATAGATGCGGACATATCAAACCCTATGCTGCATGTCCGGTGTGGTCTCCCCCAAACTCCAGGTCTTAGCGAGGTGATGCTCCAGCACATCCCGATAACCCAGGCTATGGTAGAAGCTCACCCCGGCGTATGGGTACTGCCCGGCGGCACTCGACCGCTCAATGCTACCCACCACCTTAAGAAGCTTGAAGAACTTGCGCTTTTCGAGCAGCTTGGCAAGCACTTCGATGCTGTCATTGTTGATCTGCCACCTGTGCTAACACCTGAGCTTGGGATGCTCCCCGCGCACCTGGTGCCCAGGCTGGTCGTGGTTGCAAGGGCAGGCGTCACTAAGCGTGACCAGCTGCAGAGCACCGTTACAGCCTTCCCGGATGGCACTGTGTCTGCGATCTTGCTCAACGAATACCGGGAACGCGCTCCGGGCTGGATGAAACGTTTCCTCCACTAAAACTCCCGCGCCGACCTGTGCTCATGATGCGAGGCGAACAGGAAATCAAACTTGCTAAGAAGGTTTGCGAATGGTTACGACAATGCTTCTGTTAGTTGTACTGGTAATTGCGTGCGTATGGTATTCGGGCCGGCAGTCCGGGCTTACAGGCCATGCGGTAAAGCAGACAGGCGAGGCGGTCCCGTTGCTCAATGTACAGGTCTATACGGGGCTCGTAATCTTCGCGCTCATTATGGCATTCATCTGGGGTTGACATGACGTTTACAGCCAACATGTGGGGACAATATGCCTGAGAAAAACGTGGTAGTTATAGGTGGTGGCGTCGGCACAGATATCACTCTGGCCGGCCTCAAACACTACACCTCAAAACTGACAGCGCTCGTCTCGACTTTTGACGCCAGCTCCCGCATTGGTGGCGGAAACGGCGCCAGCCCTGGCGATAACGTCAGCAATCATGATCACTCAGTGGACGATGTGCGCAGCAGCTTGCTTGCGCTGAGCAACGACACGCCCACCACCAATATCATGAAGAGCCTCTTTGCGTACCAGTTTAACCAGCAGGCAGAGCACGGCGGCCATAACTTTGGGAACCTCTTTATGTCAGCGCTGACCGAGATTACAGGCAGTACCGATCTGGCGTTGCAGGCTGCTGCACGAATGCTGAACATACAGGGGCAGGTATTGCCCATGACACTGACGCCCTGTCCACTCGTTGCACACCTGAGCAACGGTACCACTGTGACCGTTGATACTCCTGCGGACCTTATGGCAGTAGCGGCGGCATCAGGCCTTCGCTACGTTAGCCTCGCACAGCGTGTTCCCGCTCTGGATGCCGCGTTGCAGGCGATCCAAGATGCCGATATCATCGTCTTTGGTCCCACCGATTTCTACTTCAACCTGATGGCGCCAATGCAGCTGGAGGGCTTTGCTGAAGCGCTGGCTGCCTCCAGGGCAATTAAGGTGTTCGTCTGTAATATCCTTACCCAGCCCAATACCACAGACAACTGGCCCGCTTCGCGTTACATTGGTGTCGTACTTGATGCCCTCGGTGGCCCGCGCTCGCTCGATTATGCGATCATTAATAGCACCTCTTTTGCTCTCAACGCTCTCACAATTAAGGCAGCGCAGGGCCACTTCCCTGTACAACTAGACCTTGAGGCGTGTCTATCGCTCGGCGTGAACGTGATCGTACGGCCGGTCGCCTCGGCAGAATTTCTTCACCACGACCCCGAAAAGCTGGTTAGAACTATCCTTTTCCTGGGCGGGTCTCGATCTGCACGCCGCCCGGACAAGCGTAATGTCTTCCCAGCCGAACAATTGTCAACGACACAGGCCGTCGGGTAGTCCTGCTCCCAGCGAACTCGTCCTGTAGCATACGACTTACACTCTAGATCCGCACAGCTAATGAAAGGGGACTGCAGGAATTGCGCCAATCATATCGTTCTGTTTTCGCACTCGCAAAGTCGCTGGTTACGGTTCTAGTTGTCCTCCTCGTGTTCAACGGCTGCTCAGAATCCGGTGCTCCACCTTCCGGCTCGACCGCTACCCCGTCAGCGGCTACGCCCACCGTGCCAGCCTCCACACAGCCTCCGACCACCACATCGGCGGGGCTGTCCGCAACGACGATAGCGACCGAACCGGCTCCGACCGCCACCACCGTCGACCCTATTGACGATACGTCCAACGATCCGTCGCGATTCGCGGTCAACATCAATATCGACACAACTGTTCAACAGCCCATTAGCCCCTGGATCTATGGCCTGGCTGACAGTACATCCGGCCATGAGGACCAGCTCGCATGGATGGGCGCGACCTTAATCCGTTGGGGCGGCAACGCTCGTACCAGGCATAATTGGGAGATCAACGCCTCTAACGCGGGATCCGACTGGGGCTTTCGCAACATAGGCCAGGGCGATAACGTGCCCGGCAGCGCGTCCCTGCTCTTTATGCAACGCAACGAGAGATTGAATGCGCTGAGCTTGCTGACTATCCCAACCATCGGCTGGGTGGCTAAAGACGGCGACAATGATAGCGAGTCCATAGGGGTGCCCGAGCACGGCGGCCCGCCGATCGCTCCCGGCTCAGACACGGCGTTCACCCTGTTCTCGGGGGGCAAATGGACCCAGCCCTATGATCCGACCGACAACCGCAACAGAACCAGTATAGAGTCACTACCGTCCAAGGGCGCGCCTTACAGCTATCCCCCTGATTTGACCGACGGCAAAGTGTACCAGGACGAGTGGGTTGCCTACCTGCGCAGCCAGCGCCCCGCAGGCGCCCTTCCTCCTATCTACGCTATGGATAACGAACCCGATCTCTGGGCCGACGACACCCACGTTGATGTTCACCCGGTCCGCCTTGGGTATGACACCGAGCTTGCTAACTTCCTGACATATGCCAGAGCCGTCAAGCATGCCGACCCCGAGGGCCTGGTGGCAGGACCCGAAAGCTGGGGCGTAACTGCCTACCTGGACTCTCCCCTGGACGAAGGGGGCGACGGTTACAAGACCGCTGCAGACAAGGCGGCTCACGGGGGTGTTCCGTGGTTGGAATGGTTCCTCAAGGCTGTTAGCGATGACGATAAGGCCCAGGGTAGCCGCTCGCTGGATATACTCGACGTTCACTATTACCCCCAGACAGGGGTTTACTACAGCGACAACTCGCCCGACAACCAGGAAAAACGGGTGCAAGCGCCCCGTTCGCTCTGGGACGTCACCTATACCGAGCCTAGCTGGGTGGCGAGAACCGAGTGGCCCAACCTGGCACTGATCCGCAGGCTCCAAAGGCTCGTTGAACAGTACTATCCCGGCACCAAGGTCGGAATCAGCGAGTGGAACTTTGGAGGCGAGGACGACATAAGTGGGGCCATCGCAATCGCTGATTCCCTGGGGATCTTCGGTCGGGAAAACGTGTACTTCGCTTCCTGCTGGTGCCTGCCTGCACAAGGCAGTCCTGCGGGCTGGGCCTTCCGGCTATATCGCAACTACGATGGTAAGGGTGGGACCTTTGGCACCGAATCGTTGGCGGTCGACAGCAACAACACGAGCGAATTCTCGACCTATGCCGCCGCCAGCGAGGACGGCAAGCAAGTGACCGTGATGCTCATTAACAAGAGCCTCACCAGAAACGCAGGCGTGAAGATCGCTATACCAGGCTTTACGCCTGGCGCGAACTCCATGATATACAGTTACGACCAGAGCAATCTAAATGACATTGTGGGCAAGCCCCTGGAGGCCAATAATACAGACGGGGTTGATCTGGTGCTGCCCCCACTATCCATTCGGTTACTCGTCCTGAATAAATGAGATTGTTACGCGTGACTGCGGCTCTAGCTGCGCTGACCCAGGAGCGATTTTACCTGGTACAGCATAAGCGAAAGCGAGTCTCTGGCTACGTTGTAGGCCTTTACGGGCAGGCCGTCCCAGTTCTGCGAATTCAGGGCGGGTGATGGGTAGACAGCGATGGACGGTCCCCAGACATCGTGAGCTATGAGCGTACTGCGCTTGATGTGGAACGGCTCGGTCACCAGCACGACGCTGTGCCAATTGTTAGCCTGCAAAATCGCCCCGCTGTGTACGATGTTCTGGATTGTGTCGTGCGCATTGTCGTCTATCGTAACAGCATCTTCGGGTACGCCGTTGCTCGTTAGCACCCTGAGAAGGATAGCGGTCTCATGGGCGGTGCCTGTAGCGATCACATTGCGGGCATAACCCTTCGTGTACAGGTCGGCCGCGTGCCCGCCCCTGGCTTGCATACACGGGCTTGGCTCGTTGTTCAAGACTGGGTTGCATCCAAGCACTACGATCACATCAGCCGACGCCACCTGGTCCGATTCTGCCCCCCATGACACGTACAGCACGTCGCCAAGGAACCAGCAGACAGGCAGGAGCACTAATATCAGCAACCATTTTGATACGTATTTGCGTCGTGGCATAAACAGTTAATGTAGGGAAGGGCATCCGCTATCGTATGGCGTTAAGCCGGTCCGTTGGCCTATCTCGCTGGTGACGTGTTGCTAAGAGAAATCGGCCACAGGGCGCAAGAGCCGCTTTACACGTCGTAATGCCCCGCCCATCGGACCAATGCTCAGCTTGAAGCGCGAGAGCGACTGTCCTGCCGTTGCCCCATTGCGGTGGAGAAGGAAAGGATCAGCCTTACTGATGGTGTTCGCGCCGCCCATCATCGTTACTCCTGCCACCAATCCCGCTCTTTGCGCTGCCTCCCGGCTTGCGCGATTAACGGCATAGGGCTGGCCGTTGGGATAAGCTAAAATGGGAACCGGGTTTTGCACATGCTTTTGCAGGTCTTCCCATGATCCTTGTATTTCACTCTGGATGTATTCAGTATCTGACTGTGCAAGGATGGGGTGATGGCGCGTGTGCGGGGCGAACGCCACGTCGCCGTCTTGCGCCAGTTCTTCTATCTCCTGCCACCCTATTATATGCTTTTCAGCCGCAGGCTCCACCCCGCACACCTCGATTAGAGAACCAACTAGCTGTGGCACCCTGTCGGCTCGCGTATGTTCTACAACCTGCACAAGCTCACTATAGGCGGCGTCCCGCTCAACCCTGGTCCTCAGGGGCACAACGCCTACGCCGGGAACCTCAATGGTCTCTATGGTGGTCTGCGCCAGTATCTTGTGCAGTGTATCCCACCAGAAGGGGGTATGGGGGTCTTCTGCGTATGCGGTGGGCACAAAGAGGGTGGACGGAAGGCCGTACCTGCGCAGAATGGGCAGGGCGGTATCCTTGTAACAGTTATAACCGTCGTCGAAGGTTATCATAACGGCGCGTGGCGGCAACGGCTGGCCGTCACGGAGGGCGCCCACCAGGTCCCACGCCGGGATCACGTTGTACTCCTCGGATAGCCACTTCATTTGAGCTTCGAACGCTTCGGGGGTGGCATCTATCAGAGTGGGAGAGAGGTTGAGATTGTCGGGATTGGCGGGCGTGTCGATGCGGTGGTAGGCCAGTATTGTTACATTATTGCCGGTTGCGCCCATATTTGCTCCTGAAAACATCCGCGCCAAGGCGCGAAAGTTGTACCTCGTAGATCGTGCCGGTCAGGTTGGGGTTGTACTCGATGCGCGCCTTGTCGAAATACTGCACCCAGATAGCGCCGCCCGCATCATTCCTATCTGCCAGCACCGGGCTTATTGCCATTCCAACCATCTGTCGCCCTCCTATTGCATCGCGGAAATTGGCGAACCGGCGCGGCACGGCTAATTGCACGCCATCCACAGTGGAGGTAATGTGTTCAACGTCGAGAGCATCGGGCAACAGGCCCGTAGGCGTGCCCTGGATTTCGACTTCATGCCCCAGGTTGCCGGTTCGCACTCCTTCGGGCGCCCCAGGCCGCGCCGGGTGATACTCCAGGCGCATGCGCTCAAAGTACTGTACTTCGATCATTTCGCCACTGCTATTTACCTCATAGAAACGGGGGCTTATAGGATAGCCGAACACGGGCAGCCCGCCATTCAGGTGCCAGAAGTCGTACAGCTTGTCATTTATCGGATAGACTGCTTGTGCCCCCATCATATCGGCTACGCCCGATATTGCTGGCCCTATTTCCCACCCGCGCTCTGCCAGCCTGATCTTCATGCTAATTTCCCATGCTATGGGATTGAATGGTTCACGGTCCAGTGCCAGTTCACACATGGCAAGCGCCACATCGTAGTCGCCGCGTACGTAGGCAGTTTGCGCGGCTGCGAGCCACGTTTCCAGGTCGGCTAACACCGCTGTATCGACTTTGCTGGCCTTCATATCGGCTCGGGTCCTGACCATGTCGGGCGTCAAAGTGACCGTTGCCGGTGTGGAGGCAGGATCGGGTGAGGGCGCGGTGGGCTTCGGCGCAGGCAAGGGTTGTGGAGCTTCTGCAATGTCGGTTCTGGCTCGCGCAGGTTGGGTGGCGTTAGGTTCCCGCGCTAGCCTGCCGGTTACATACCCAGGCATCGTGTTGGCGACAAGCTGCTGGTACTGTATCAGGCGCGTATGCAAGACCGGGTGTGACCGGACGGGCGTGTAAGAGACGGCGATCTGGCGCGCAGCCGCTATTAGCGAGATGATCAGCCACAAAATGTACAAAAAAGCCCCATGCAAAAACAGCGCAGTGGCTAAATAGCCAATAAGCACAATAGCTAACCAGCCTGTAAGCTGATATTCCCTTTGGGCATTTGCCAGCTTGAATCGCCTGCGTGCGTCGAGTAGGGCCAGCCATGTGATAATCAGCAGTCCCCCAAACACTATGATACCCATAATGCCATGCTCCGCTGCTACCTCAAGGTACAGATTGTGTGGAGGTATGCCCTTGGCGACTTTCGCGTATGCTGTGCCCGACAGATAGTCCAACTGGTACAGAGGATAGTTCTCGCGGCCCACACCGAAGAAAGGGTGATCGGCGAACATCTCGATAGCGGCCTGCGTGGCCCCCGCTCGACCTCGGATCGAGTCGTCACCGTAAATGGTGAGTTGGTTGCCCTCGGCCACGTCAAGCACAGTGGTTAGGCGCGCTACGTAGTTGGAGGGCATGAAAGGCACAGCCAGCAGCAGTGCGACCACTCCTCCCGCCAGCAGCAGGGGATTGGGCCGCTTGTAGATCACCGCGGCCACCACGATAATACCCAGCGCGAGCGCGTCACCCCGGGAATAAGTGAAGATGACGGCGGCGGTCAGTATGAGTGTACTCAGAAGCCCCGCGAACCGCCAGATCAGGCGTTGTCCCTGGAAAAGCAGATAGAGTGCCACGGGGATCATGATCACCAGCAGTTGGCCGTAGTAATTAGCGTCGCCAATGGTGCCCCCGGGTCGCGCACCTTCCGAGTCGCCTGCTATGTCGCTCACGCGATACTGAGCCAGCCCGCCGAAATCGTTGTCAAACGTGCCTGTGAGAGACTGGACGAGCGTGAGAGTTGCCAGAAAGACCGCCGCGCCCATAAGAGTGTACAGCGCGGCGTGTAACCGGCCTGACGTGGTGATTATATTGATGACGATGAGGTAGGTGAAAAAGCACCGTACAAACTCGATTATGTTGGTCACGACCAGGTCAGGAGCGCGAGCATAGAGCACGCCCACTGCCACCATCGCGCCATATGCGAGCAGCCAGCCTGTAATTCGGTCGCGAGCGAGGGGTTGGCGCTGGACGAACAACCGGTAGCCCAGCGCGGCAGTCAGCACGGCGACGCCCGCCACAGGGGCAAGCGAGGGGAAACCATGATACCTGACGAGGATGCTTAGCAGATCGGTATAGACCAGGCCTAGGTAGACGATAGCGGCCCATTCGGGGCGCGCCAGCAGCAACAATGTCGCGAACGGCGCGAGAAGCCCCAGCAGGATCACGGTCTGGCTGACCCCCAGGCCTACCGCAAGACCCAAAGCGCCGCTGGCGGCCAGTGTCACGACAACAGCACCGAGAGTAAACTTCCAGCTTTTAGCTCTAAGAGGTACGCTTTCCAGCTTCAAGGTTGGCGTGTCCTGCCGGGCGCCGTTAATTGCCCCTGCATACTTATCCGTTTGCGGCTCCTGTGTGTTTATGTTCCTGGCAGGTACAGTTTGTGAAACCATGTATCAACTTTGCTTCTGCTCTGTAAATGACCTTTACTTGCGGCCTGGCAGCAGATATGTCCTTCTGTTGCTGGCCTGATCCTCGGTGAGTGGGCCTGTGGTTGAGTCGGGGCGGTTGCTAGTGCCGCGATATTCCTCGTCGCTGCGGCCACCAATCAGCTGTATCTCGTCGTGAGCAGGGGACTGAGATGGCGCGGACAGGGCCGAGTAGCTCGTCAAACCGTCGGGGACAAGTGAGCGTATCTTCGTCTCGTATGGCACCTCCTGCCGCTGCGGGTTGCGCAGATAGTCAATGGCGAGTGCCAGCATAACGCCCAGGAAAACGCCCAGGGCCGCGCCGATGGGGATATCTCGGCTGGGGATGGGCGAACTGGGGTCCAGGGGCACTGTTGCCTGTTGCAAGGGGTGAAGCTCTAGCACCTGGAACATATCGGTGCTGTTTGCCACCGCGGCGGTTACCGTGGCGTTAATGTATGAGGAAAGTAGCTTGGGGTCCGGTCCCTTGCCGCTCACCTCAATCACCGTTGTGTCGGGCAGGACGTTGGCCTCAAGAGGGTAGTCGACCGCGCTGAGAGGGCTCAAGCCCACCGAAGCTTGCGCCGTGTTCTTTACGTCGGCGGACGTCAGCAATTGGGCGAACGTGCCGAGCACCGAGCGCGTACCAAGCTCGCTCATCATGTTCACGAGATCGTTTGTTTTAGTCAGTACGCCCGTCGCGGGCCGCACCACCACCAGCGCTTGTGTACTATACGACTTGGCCCGTGTGAGCGACAGTCCGGCAGCCACTCCCGTAGAGACGAGCGCCGCCAGCAGTATCAGCCACCAGTAGCGCGCTATTATCTTCAGGTATGTTATTACTTCCATTTTATGCACTCCATCCGGCAGGTTTATGCCGCTCAGGGCTTATGATCTGCTATTTGCAACTGACTTTGGACATCAGCGCCATTATTTGAACTGGCTTTCGAGGTTGCCTTGCGAGTGATCAATTCTTCGTAAATGGCCTCAACGTTACGCGCCATCTGCTTGATGGTGAAGTTGCCCCGTACCTGCCCGCGTCCCGCCTGTGCGAGCTTGACGCGCAAAAAAGGATCGTGGGCGAGGCGGGAGAGGGCGTCCAGCAGGGCATCTTCGGCGCCGGGCGGCACGAGCAAGCCAGTAACTCCGTCCTGCACTATCTCGGGCACACCGCCCACCCTGGTCGCGACCACGGGGAGTCCCACGGCCATCGCTTCGAGTATCACTATTGGCAGGGCTTCGTTCAGGGACGGCAGCACAAATACGTCCATCGCGCCCAGCAATTGCGGGATGTCTTGGCGAGCACCCGCGAACACAACGGGTGAACACGATTCCTGCGCGCGTGCTTGCAATTCTGTGTTCAGCTTTTCCAGTTCCACGCGCACCGGACCATCACCCACTATCAGTAGGCGCACATCCGATCTTTGCGAATAAAGTCGGTATACGGCGCGGATGAGAGTATCCACGCCGCCTTTCTCCGGGCTGAGGCGACCCACGAGGCCTATCAGGAAGGCATCGTCGGGAATGCCGAACTC
>DATINP010000013.1:0-3628 GCA_035474135.1 Chloroflexia bacterium
CTGTCGGTTACACGTGGGTCGACAATAATGATCTTCGCATCCGGGTTGGCAGCTTTGTGCGCTTCAACCCTTCGCCATAAAATAGGATGGCACCATGCCGGGTTAGCGCCGATGCTTCCGCACGTTTTGCTCGGCACCAATGAGGGCGTCCAGGCGCTTATCCACCTCGACATCCACGCGGCTCACGAAGAAGCTGGCAACCGATCTTACGGCGCCGATTGGCTCTCCCCTCGACCTCCGCTCGCGCAGGCCGCCTATATATGCGTCCATGACCTGCTCGTAGTAGTCGATGCCGAAAATAAGCGTGATATTGACGTTGATCCCTTCGCTCGTAAGCGCCCTTATCGCGGGCACCCCCTCGTCCGTGGCAGGCACCTTGATCATTACGTTGGGCCGGTCTACTTCCCGGAAAAAGCGCTGCGCTTCCTCCATAGTGCCTTGCGTATCATGGGCAAGATAAGGAGATACCTCGATACTGGCGTAGCCGTCCAGGCGATTTGTCTCCTCGTAAACGGGCCGGAACAAGTCGGCTGCTGAGCGCACATCCTCGACCAGCAGTCGCTGATATATCTCGGACGGTGCGAGCCCTTGCCCCAGTAGCTCTTTTATTTCGCGGTCATAGTCGGCGCTACCTGATAGAGCCTTCTCAAATATGGACGGGTTCACGGTCGCTCCGCGAATGCCCATCCCGATAAGGGTCTGCAACTTGCCTGATTTCACAAGGCCTCGATGAATGTCATCGTACCAGGGGCTTTGCCCCATCTCTACCAGTCGTTGAAGTTGAGTGCCCATTGTCTTGTTACCCCTTCCAGTTTGCTCTATCGGCCCTTCGTGCACTTCGAAGTTGCGGTCAGTTCGGCGCTCTTCATAGTGATGCTCTATCGCTGCAGGCCGCAGGCGGTGAAGAAATCCGATCTAAGGGCCGGGTTATCGTCATATGCGCCCCTCCAGAAGGTGGCTCTCGTGAGCGGTGATGTTTCATGCACCCCTCGCATCTGCATGCACATATGGTTGGCTTCCAGATAGACGGCCACCCCGTGCGGCTCAAGCATAGTTTCGAGAGTATCGGCGATTTGCTGGCCGAGACGCTCTTGCAGGGTGAAGCGGCGTGCGAACAGGCGCACCAGGCGGGTAAGCTTCGATAGGCCGATTATGCCTTCATGAGCTATATAGCCGACATAGGCCTTGCCATAGAAGGGGAGCGCGTGGTGTTCACACAAGGCGTAGAACTGTATCGGCCCCTCGATCACCTGGCTCAGGCGGCAATCCGAACCTCCCCTACACTCGGTATGGAACACTTTCAGGAGCTTGGGATCGCCGTCATACCCGTTGGTCGCCTCGTATATCCCCTGAATGAAGCGGGCGGGTGTATCTTCGGTGGACGGTGTATCTATGTCCATACCGAAAGCCGTGAAGATTTCGGCTGCGTAGCCCTCAAACCTGCGCATTTGTGCGTCCGTGATCTGGCGCTTACGCAGGTCCATGCCAGGGATGAAGTCACTCGCGACGGCTTCTTCGTAGTCTAAGTCGAGTATCATTTGGCACCCACTTCGGCAACAACTCTGGGCAGTCTACCAAGGAGGTCTTGTGCGGTGAAGGGACCCTGCTCCGAGATAAGACTGCGCGCGGCGTCTAACTGTCCCCACACGTTCCACATGAGCACACCTCGCACTCTGCCATCGCGCAGGTAGTAGATGACACCTTCACGGTAAGGCTCTTTCCAATCGGCTACCATTTCCAGGCGCGAATCAAGCTGTCCAACCGCTTCGTAGCCCAGGTCGAACATGTCGGAGTAGAAGAATGGTGTGTGCCGGAACGGCTCCGGTGAGACATTGAGGGCGGAGGTCGCCATGGAGCGCCCAGCTGCTTTACCCATACTGTTGGCATTGTCTTCGTGCTCGACCCGGCGTCGTTCGCCCAGGATATAGTCGGGGTAAGAGGCCACATCGCCCGCGGCATAGATGTTTGGATCGGTCGTTCGGAGGAATTCGTCCACCACTATCCCATTGTCGACCTGCAGCCCAACCGCTTCGGCAAGACCCGCGTTCACCGTAATGCCGATGCCGGCTACTACGCTGTCAACGGTTAGCACCTGTCCGCTTCCCAGTCTCAGTTGGAGTGTACCCTCCACTGTATCTGCCCCATCTGCCAGGTCCAGGGCAACTACTTGCTCACCGGTCAACACCCTCACGCCTTTTTGTTCGTAATAGCTGTTCAAATGCTGGACGAGGTCGGGCGGATAGATGCGCTCCCCGATGCCCTGCTCGGGCACGATCATGGTCACGTCTTTGCCGTTCATTGCCAGGGCAGCAGCGATCTCCGAGCCAATAAATCCACCTCCCAGTACGGCGAAGCCCTGCTTGGTTTCCGTGAGCGCCTTTAGGCGCCTGAAATCGTCTAGGGTGCGGAAATAGATTATCCGGTCGCCTCCGAAAGGCAGGCGTCTGGGGGTGCCTCCCGTGGCGAGAAGGAGTTTTTCGTAAGCGTATAAAGTGCCCGCTTCATCGACCGCGTATCGTTCGGCGGGGTGGATGGATTGGATGGTATGCCCGAGGTGCATTTCCACGCCGCCGGTGCTCATGCCTTTCCATACAGCCTCTATGGGCTTGCCCTGCCACAGCTTCTTGGAGAGGGGCGGGCGCTTGTAGGGTGGATCTGCTTCATTGCCGACCAAACCTATCGAGCCGTTGGGGTCTATCTCGCGTATACCCTTGATGGCGGCTGCGGCGGTCATCCCACCGCCTATGATCAGATATTTATAACCAGGCATCCTTATCCTCTCCATCAATATTCGTGCTTGTACTTGCCGAATCCGATATTATTTTTGGCCCCGAGCTCGGTGTGCTCCGTAGGAATATGTAGAAACGTCTCGGGACGAGGGACGGTAATGATGGACGCTCCCTGGCAGGTCCCACATACCTGCACGCGCCACGCAAGACGCTGCGACGGGTCACGCCTGCCTTTTCAGACTACGACCTGTTTCCTGTGATGAACGCGCTTTTTCAGCTTCGGTAGCCTCACTCTTTGTCCTGTGAACCGCGTCAGGTTCGTGTTCAGGAGGAGAGTAGATGGTGTAGAGCTTGAGGGGGTCACTCGGAGACACGTTGGTCAGGTTATGCCTGGTTCCAGCAGGAATGACGACCACATAGTCACCACTGACGCGACGAGCCTCGTCGCCCAGCATTATCTCGGCATTGCCCGTCTCGATCCGGATGAACTGGTCCAAATCGTGTACTTCCTCTCCAATTTCCTCTCCGGGGTTCAGGCTCATCACGACTAATTGGCTGTGTGGTGCCGTAAACAGGACCTTCCTGAAGTATTTATTGCGTTTGGTTTCTTCCTCGATGTTTGCGACGTAACCAGGCATGGGTGGTGCCTCCTTTTCGTCTTAATTCATTCCTCAGTAGCGCTTGGTGAGCGCACTCCTACTGTTGTGCTGTATCGGGACGTGTGTTCAAGTTGCCCCTATGCATTCATTATGAGCGCGAAGTTTAAGGATAGTATGGGGAGAGTACTAAGATATCGTTAAGATTAGGAAGCTCCATGGACACCCCGACACAAAAGGGCGTGGGAGTCACGGCAAGCAGATTACCCCGGCACTCAGGATTGCGAGTAAATAGGGGGGAGA
>DATINP010000014.1:0-13440 GCA_035474135.1 Chloroflexia bacterium
GCGTTCTACATCCTGATCTTTCCGCTCAGCTTCCGCCTGACGTGCTATTACTACCGTTTATCGTATTACAGAGCCTTTTTCTGGGACCCGCCCGCGTGCGCGGTCAGCGAACCTCGGCCCCGCAGGAAGTATACGGGTGAAATGCGCTTCCCCTTCATCCTACAGAACCTGCATCGCTTCTCATTTTATGCGGCGGCTGTCTTCGTGGTTATCCTGTCATGGGATACCATCGTCTCGCTTTTCCATTCCGATGGCTTCCACCTCGGTGTGGGCACCATAGTGCTGGGTATAAACGCGGTGCTGATCGGGCTTTACACCTTCTCGTGCCATGCATGGCGACACCTGATGGGCGGCGGCACGGACTGCTATTCGTGCGAGGTAATGGGCAAGACCAGGTTCGGCATATGGAAGCAGATCACCTACTTGAACGAGCGCCATTCATGGTACGCCTGGCTCAGCCTCTTTTCCGTAGCGCTGGCCGATGCGTACGTGTGGCTTTTGTCTGCTGGCGTTATAACCGACTTCCGGTTCTTCTAAATCCCTTTAGAAGCTGAAATAGACCAGAAAATCACGCAAAGTGGAGAAGACAGTTGGAATCATACGATACATTTGAGCATGACATACTAGTGATCGGTGCCGGTGGGGCCGGGTTGCGGGCCACTATCGCGGCGGCCCAGGCCGGGCTGAATGTGGGCGTGGTGTGCAAATCGCTGTTGGGCAAGGCCCACACCGTTATGGCCGAAGGAGGCGTGGCGGGTGCGCTGGGCAACCTGGACAAGAAAGATAATTGGCAGGTGCACTTCATGGACACGATGCGCGGCGGCTCGTTTCTCAACTTCCCGCGCACAGCCGAGATCCTCGCCAAAGAAGCCCCCGAACGCGTCCTGGAGTTAGAGCAATGGGGCGCAGTGTTCGACCGCACGCCCGATGGTCTGATCATGCAGCGCCCCTTCGGCGGCCACACATACCGCCGCCTGAACCACGTGGGCGACCGCACAGGGCTGGAGCTTATCCGTACACTGCAAGATAAGGCCGTGTCTGTCGGCATGAAGTGCTACATGGAGACCACTATCACGCGCCTCCTCAAAGATGGCGACCGCGTGGTGGGAGCCTTTGGCTATTACCGCGAGTCGGGGCGCTTCTTCCTGATCAAGGCGCGGGCAATTGTACTGGCGACAGGTGGCTGGGGCCGCATGTACAGCGTTACTTCTAACTCCTGGGAGTCGACCGGCGATGGCGCGATCCTGGCCTATGATGCGGGCGCCGAACTGATGGGTATGGAGATGGTGCAGTTCCACCCGACGGGCATGGTGTGGCCTCCCGGCGTGCGTGGCCTGCTCGTTACCGAGGGTGTGCGTGGCGAGGGCGGCGTTTTGCGCAATAACAAGGGCGAACGCTTCATGTTCAAGCCCGAGTACACTCCTCCTTCTTATAAGGGGCGCTATGCCGACACGGAAGAAGAAGGGACGCGCTGGCTGACCGACAAGGACAACAACAGGCCCCCGCCCGAATTGCTGTCGCGTGACGTGGTGTCGCGGGCCATCTACCGTGAGGTGGAGGCCGGTCGAGGGTCGGAGCACGGCGGCGTGTATCTTGACATAACGCATCGCGGGGCCGACTATATAAAGCGCAAGCTACCCAGCATGTGGGAGCAGTTCCACGCCCTGGGCGATGTTGACATAACTAAAGAGCCGATGGAAGTCTATCCGACCATACACTACACAATGGGTGGGGTAAAGTCGGCGTCGGAGACGTGCGCCACGAACGTGCCAGGCCTCTATGCGGCGGGTGAAACGGCTGCGGGTCTGCACGGTGCGAACAGGCTGGGCGGCAACGCATTATGCGATTTGCTCGTGTTTGGCAAGCGTGCGGGCGAAGCGGCTGCCGAGTACGCCAAATCGGTGCAACAGGGAAGCATTGACGAGAGCCAGCTAGCCAACGAAGAAGCAACCATGCTGGATGTGTTTGAGAACAAGGGCACCGAGAACCCCTACACCCTCACCGAAGACCTCCAGAAAGACATGCAAGCGGACGCGATGATCGCCCGCACCGCAGAGGGCTTGACCAGCTGTCTACAGAAGATCAAGGTGTTGCAAGAGCGCGCCAAGAACCTGCACGTCCAGGGGACGCGTACCTATAATCCCGGCTGGCACACCACCCGCGATATACGCAATATGCTCACCGTGTCCGAGATAATCGTGCGCTGTGCGCTGGAGCGTAAAGAGAGCCGAGGCGCACAGTGGAGGCTCGATTTCCCCGATCCGGACCCGGAGTGGGGCAA
The DNA here is from genome assembly GCA_035474135.1 of Chloroflexia bacterium. Classification (GTDB taxonomy): domain Bacteria; phylum Chloroflexota; class Chloroflexia; order QHBQ01; family JADMIH01; genus JADMIH01. Next base: position 2,282 of record DATINP010000014.1, read on the forward strand.
GAAGATGCTTATAGCCACCAAAGGCGCGAACAATGAAGTTGACATAACGACTATGCAACTGCCCGAAATGCCCCCCGAGTTGGCGGCCCTGTTCGAGGCGGCCAATGCCGACAAGAAGTGAGCAGTGGCGGGTAGGACGACGGACCAGGTGTCATGTCCGGTCACTCGGAAAAGAGAAGCATAACGAGAGGGAGAGATGAGGATGGACAAAGTTACTTTGCGAGTATTCAGGGGCGATGCTGACGCGGGCGAAATGCAGGATTACGAAGTGCCTACTTTCCCCGGCATGGTGGTGCTCGACGCTATACACCACATTCAGCAGCACGATGATACAACCCTGTCGTGCAGGTGGAATTGCAAGGCGGGCAAGTGCGGTTCGTGCAGCGCCGAGATCAACGGCTTGCCGCGCCTCCTGTGCAAGTCACGTGTGCGCGATTACGCGGGCGACAGCGGCACGATCACCGTCCAACCTCTAAAGACATTCCCTCTCATCAAAGACCTGGTAACCGATGTGTCCTGGAACTACAGGATGTCCTCCCGGATCGCCCCATTCACTCCCGCCGACACCGCGCCAAAACCGTTTGTTATGCAGCAAATGGACGTGGATCGCATCCAGGAGTTTCGCAAGTGCATCGAGTGCTTCCTCTGCCAGGACGTATGCCATATACTGCGCGACCATAATCGCAAGGACATCTTCTACGGACCTCGCCAGATGATCAAGCTGGCGAACCTCGACATGCACCCCTATGATGGGTTGAACAGGCGCGAGATGGTCCGCGATGAAGCGGGCGTGGGCGCGTGCAACATCACCAAGTGCTGCACCGAGGTCTGCCCGGAGCATATCCACATCACCGACAACGGCATCATACCCCTCAAGGAGCGCGTGGCTGATATCTACTTCGACCCTGTGAAGTGGCTGGTGCGCAAGCTGATGTTCCATGACGAGACCGTCAAGAGGCCCAGCGCCTCGGATTTCCAGCCCGTCACGTTCTTTGCCAATGGCAACGGCGCATTTGCCGATAGTGGAGCGCCCAGCGATAGCAACGCGACCGGCACGGGCACCGTGGGCTGGTCCATACCGCCCGCCAGGCCGCTTCCGCGCATGGAAGGTGGGCCTCCCGGCGTCGTCAAGGACGAGATCGAGTTCCACCCCCAGAACCCTAACATCGCCAGGGCAGGCACCACTACAACCGCAGACAAGAACGAGTAGAGCCTAAGACTCAAATTATGCCAGAAAAACGTGTGCTCATTACCGGAGCAGGTGGCTTCGTCGGCAAGCACCTGCTCACCTATCTAGCTACCAACACCAATTGGGCGCTCTTTGGTAATACCCACACGCTTCCCGGCAGATTTGAGTTGCCCCGCCTGGAATGGGTGGCCGCCGATCTCGCCAACCGCGAACAAACCTCGGCGATGGTGGACGCGGTGCAGCCCGACTACGTTTATCATCTGGCCGCACAAAGCAATGTGCAGCGTGCCTTCGCCGACCCCGAAGCCACAATAGTCAATAACGTCGTCGGGCAATTGAACCTTCTGGAAGCACTGCGCGGCACGACGCCCGCGGCGAGAGTCATGGTCGCTTGCTCATCTGAGCAATACGGCCTCGTGCGACCTGAAGACCTGCCGATTGACGAGGACACACCCTTTCGCCCTAACAACCCCTACGCGGTGAGCAAGATCGCGCAAGATGCACTGGCCCTCCAGTACTTCCTCTCGTACAAACAGCCCATCGTGCGGGTGCGTTCGTTCAACCACATTGGACCGGGCCAGAGCGAGCAGTTCGTCAGCGCGGCCTTTGCTCGCCAGGTGGCCCTGATCGAGGCAGGCAAGCAGGAGCCTGTAATGCACGTGGGCAACCTCGAAGCCGAACGCGATTTCACTGACGTGCGAGATGTGGTGCGTGCCTACCATCTTGCCCTCGCCGAGGGTGAGCCGGGCGAAGTCTATAACATCGGCTCAGGCAAGGGTTACACGATACAATGGATGCTGGATACGCTGGTCGGTATGAGTACCGTGCAGGTGGAGGTTCGGCAGGACCCGGCTCGCATGCGCCCGGCCGATATCCCGGTGCTTGTTTGTGACCCCGGCCGCTTCTATGCGCGCACAGGCTGGCGGCCACAGATACCGCTTGAGCAGACCCTGCGCGATATTCTCGAATACTGGAGAGGAGTAGTGAAGCGCGAAAAGTAGCGCGCTCCACACATTCGCCTATGAAAGCAGTTATTCTCGTCGGCGGGCAAGGTACGCGCCTCCGCCCCCTCACACTTACCACACCCAAGCCCCTCATGCCTCTGGTGAACCGACCCTTCTTCGACCATGTTCTGTACTTGCTCGAAAGGCACGGCATCAAGGATGTAATCCTGGCCATAGGGTATCGCTCGGAAAGCTGGACCGAAATCTATGGCGACGGCTCACATCTGGGCGTCAAGCTAACCTATGTACGCGAGGAAAGGCCGCTCGACACGGGATGGGCCATCAAGAACGTGCAGAGCTATCTTGACCCGAACGAGACCTTCATGGTCTTTAACGGCGACATACTGACCGACCTCGACCTGACGGGCATGATCCGCTTCCACCAGGAGCACAAGTCGGTGTGCACGATTTCGCTTACTCCCGTGGAGGACCCCAGCGCATATGGCGTGGTGGACATGGACGACCTGGGACGTATCGAACGCTTCACCGAGAAGCCCAAGCGCGAAGAGGCCACCTCGAACTGGATCAATGCGGGCACCTACCTGCTCGAACCTTCCATGCTCGACTATATCTCCGAGCCGCAGATCCTGGAGGAGATACCGGCGGGGCGTCCATACTCTGTTGAATACGGACTTTTCCCCAAGTTGCTGCATGAACGCAAGCCTCTGTTCGGCTACCGCAGTGGCGCGTACTGGATGGACATCGGCACGCCCGGCAAGTACTTGCAGGCACACGTCGACCTGCTCACGGGCAGGCTGGCAACGCATCTGCCGATCGGTGGTGAGCACCTGAGCGACCAGGTATGGGCAGGTCAGGGCACCTTTGTGCATAGCAGCGCGCGTCTTAGCGGTCCTGTTGTGCTGGGCAAGGAATGCCACGTCGGCGAAAATGCCTTTATCCTCGGCCCAACCGTGCTGGGCGACAACTGCGTCGTGGGTGATGATGCCGAATTACAGGGCGTGGTTGCCTGGGACGGGGTCACGTTCGCCGCGAGGAGCCGTACCCGCAACTCGATCGTGGCCCATGGCGCGACCGTGGGCTCCGAAACGAGGGTGGAAGATGGCTCCATAGTGGGCGATAAGGCGAACACGGGCGCGAACAATTATCTCTCACACGGGCTGAAGCTGCAGCCCGGCGTAACGCTGCCTGACACCGGCGTGACGTTCTAAGCCGACGAGGTGAAAGCATGACCAGTCCCGCCCCCACAATCCGCAATTTACGCGCGGCGGTCTTTTCCGACGTGGAAGGCACGTTGATTGACGGTAACCTGCCCCGAATGTCGTTGGCCGCTGGGAGCAAGATGGGTTTCTTCTCGCCGTGGCAGAAGGCGCAGTTCTATTTCTTCGGGATACTGGGCAAGGTCGCGCCGGGCAAGCTGAAGCAGCGCGTAAGGCTGGCCGCAATCAAGCGCGCCATGGCAGGACAGAAGGCGGAGAACGTGGGCAGGCTGGTGGAGGCTGTTTTGCCCGATGCGATGGCCCTCTTGAAGGGTGGGACGCTGGCCCGCCTCCAGGCACACCAACAAGAAGGGATGCCCCTTTACCTCATCAGCGCGGGTTTGCACCAGTTGATAGAGCGTATCGCCGAGGAGTTGGGCGGCCAAGGCGAGGGCACGCGCTACGTCGAGCGCGGCGGGGTGTACCAGGCCGAGCTAGAGGGTCCGCCTTGCCAGGGCGAAGGCAAAGCGGCGCGCGCACTGGCAATCTGCGCCGAGATGGGCTTCGACCTGGCCCAGTGCTATGCTTACGGGGACACGGTCAACGACATACCCTTCCTGTCCGCGTTCGGTCACCCCCACGCCGTTGACCCCGATGCAGGCCTGGCAGAGGAAGCCCGAAAGCGCGGATGGCCGATCCTGGCGGGGGGGCATTAGGCCGCAATAAGGCTACATAACGTTCCCTATTATCTCGCGCACGGCAGCGATTTCGTCCATGTTGATAGTGTGCCCCATGTTAGGATAGATGCGCGCATCTACCACGCCGCCCAAAGCTTCCAGCACCTGTGCGGTTTCCAGCACCCGCGCCTTCGGGATGTGCGGGTCGCGGTCACTGCACCCCAGAAATACGGGGGTCTGCTCCAAAGCGCCCTTGTAGTTGCGGGGCGTGCCTTCCGGACCGATCAATCCGCCGCTCAAGCCCACCAGACCACCGTAGCGCCTGGCGTTGCGGGCGACATATTCGTTGGCGAGACAGGCCCCTTGCGAGAACCCCAGCAGGATCACCCGCTCAAGTGGGACGCCCTCGCCCTCAATGTAGGCGAGCGCCGCGCCCACCACCGCCAGCGCCGACGACAGCCACGGCTCGTTCATCTCGAACGGCATCATGAACGGGTAGGGGTACCATGTGCCGTCCTTCGCCTGAGGGGCCAGATACGCGATGTTGTCCAGGGCAAGCGGCTCGGCAAGGGTGAGGATGTCCTCGGCGCCGGCTCCTCGCCCGTGTACCATCAGCACGGCTGCCGCAGCTTCTTTCAGGGGCGCTCCGGTCGTGTGCAGTTTGCTGTTGGCGTGGGGTCCAAGTACAGTCAGTGGGTGGGTCATATCAGCGTATTATACGCCAAAAGCCTCAACTGCGGCCTGCCATTCTGCATCGCGCTCGCCTGCGACGAACGGGGTGTAAAGCATTACCCGATCGGCCAGCCCCGCGTATCTCTCTTTTATCAAGGCCACAGCACCGGCCAGGGTATCGGCCTCTACAGCAAACTGCTCCAGCATATCATCTGTGATCAGTGCGCCCATGTCATCCCACTTGCCTCGCGTCGCGAGTTGTCCCAATTCGATGCCTGTGTCGCCCCAGCCGTGCATCTCCAGCAGAGTGCGATAGCTGGGGGTAGAGGCGTAGAACGCCAATTGCTTGCGCGTTTCGGCTCGCGCCTGCTTACCTACTGTGATTGCAAACACGCTCATACAGACCTGCATATCGGTGCGGCGGCGTCCCGACCTGGCCAGTCCCTCCCCTATCCAGGGCAACACGGCTTCACGCAGGTACCGGATCGAGTGGAAGGGGTGGACATGGAAGCCGTCGCACACCTCGCCCGCAAGTCTGCACAGTCCTTTGTTGACCCCGGCTATATAAATCGGCGGTCTGTGGGCCGGGTCGGCAAGGGGCGGGGGGCTGAAGAAAGGGGTCATCAGTTTCAGGTTGTAATGGGGGCTTTCGTAGCGCAGGCGCTCCCCCGTTTGCCAGCAATCCCAGACCGCGCGAACCGCGCCTATGTAGTCGCGCAGACGCTCGACAGGAGCGTCCCAGGTGGCAGAGAAGCGACGCTCTATGTGCGCCTTGACCTGTGTACCTAAACCAAGGATGAAGCGCCCCTCGGACGCCTGAGCGAGATCCCACGCGGTGTAAGCTGTGACGGTCGGGCTGCGCGGAAAAGCGATGGCGACCGCTGTGCCCATTTGGACACGCGAGGTGAGTAGGGACGCCGGCGCCAATGGCAGGAAAGGGTCGTGGGCCGTTTCGTTGGTCCACACCCCCTTGAAGCCCAGCCGCTCGGCCTCCTGAACGGCCCGACTGGCCTCCCGCAGGTTATCGCTCTTTATCAGTGCATCAAACTTCACTTATCACTACCGGTCACCACCCATCTCAAGGTGTCTGAGAAGTGCTTTCCTGGGTTTCGGCGTAGGTTTCGATATAGAAGAAGCCCCGCTGGACAAGGTTGTCATCCACGTACATCTCGATAGTCCACAGGCCCGACCCCAGGTCGTAGGCTTCGCTGTAGGCATCGTAAGGGTCGGTTACCGTAATCCACCTGTCGCCCGACTCCTCGTTGGGCCAGTCGGCTATTGTGTAGTCGTACTCAGGGTAGCGTTGGTAGTTATTGTAGATCTTGAAGGAGACGGTTTGGCCGGGCTCGATTCCGGTGTAGGTGTAGTATGCTTTCACGCTCTTGGTGCCGCTGGGGAAGTCGGTGCCCGTTTGCTCATCGGTATAGCCGGTGACGGTTGCGCCGAATGTAAAACTATCTACGGTAGCTGTGGCGTCGGTTGCTACGGGCATTTGCCCGTTCTTAGCCAGGTACTCGAACTCGGATATCTTATTGCGCAATTTGTAGATCACATCTACCGCTTCAGCGGCTGTGTTATCGGGGTCGGCGATCTTATCCTGCGGTGGGGCCATGGTGAAGTAGTAGTCCGTCGCGTCGATCCGGTCGATCAGGTTGTCGAGGTCGGCCACGCTCGCATCCAGGTAGTACCAGAAGTCGGAGGAAACGGTTGTGCCTCGGTCGAGGGCGTCCTGTATCTGGTCGAAGGTGCGGGCTATGGCTGTGTTATACTCGGTCTCCGCGTCCTCATACTTACCCTGCGACAAGAGTGCCAAACCAAGGTTCAGGCGTACAGGCACGATGTTGGGGTCTTTATCCAACACATGGCGGTCGGCCGCTATGGCATTGTCAAGGTCGCCCAGCAGGTAGTACGTCCAGCCCAGGTTCCATCCCGTGTAGCTATCGTCCTTGCCTGCCTTTTGCGCGGCCAGGTAGTCGGTGAGGGCCAGTTGTAGCTTGTCTGCGTACTTCTGATAGCTGCTATTGGCGCTGTCGGTGTCGCCCGCCAGCTCGCTGCTGTTGCCTGCGGAATAGGCCGATGTGGCCTGACTGAAGTAGGTGTTGGCACGCTCGTACATCGAGTTGACATAACCAGGTTCCTGTTGTAAGGCATCGGTGAACGAGGCAAGGGCGTCAGTGTAGTTTCCGGCTTGTTCCTGGCCCACCCCCTGCGAGTAAGAGTCTATAGCGCTTTCGCTGATGCTGTGTACGGGGCTGGTGTAAACCGTGGTGGTCCAAACAATGGTTGCAAGTACCATAAGCACGCCTGCCCCGGCAAAAATGTAGCGCACGAAACTCGCGGCGGCCAGCGCGAGGCCGAACAGGGCGAGGGCTATTGCGAGCAGCGTCAGGTGGGCGATGTAGGCGTTGGCCTTACCGTCCCATATGCTGTGTAGTTCCAATTGCACGACGGAACGCTCACGAAGGTTGACGGACCGCTCCTGGTACAGGTCGGCGGCGTATGCATATTGGTCGGGCACGCTCTGGGTATCCGGGTTGAAATACTTGGGGTCGAATATACTGCTCTGGGTCTTGACTGCGTCTTGAGCATCGCGATACCGTTTGGCGGCGGCCGTGTCGCCGTGCCTGTCTGCGGATTGAGCCAGTATGTCCAGTTGCTTCCAGGCTTGTGCGACAGTGTTGAAATTATAGCTCATCTCGGAAGCGCCGTAGGTGGATTCGCCCAGCGCCTGGAGAGAGTATTGCTGAACGTTGCGGTTCGCGCTACCCGACTGGTTCGCGGCATCGCTTTGGAGGTAGGCCACGATGGACGCGATCAGTGCGACGGTAGCGATCAGTATAGTTATGATCCGCTTGAACGGTTCTTCTTTTTCTTCCTGCTCCTCTACTGCTTCCTCTCGTGCAATCTGTACCTGTTCCGCTGTACTTAATTGTGGCGTATATTCCGGTGCGACGGGTGCGGATACAGGCTGTGGCGGAGTGGGGCCGATGTATGCGCCCGTTTGCGGGTCGTAGGAGTGGGCAGGGGGTGTATTGGGGACAGGTGGTTGCCCGCTTTGAGGATATTGTGGCGGGTATTGTGAGGTGGGTGGAGGCATGGTCGGGGACGATACGGCCACGGCCATTGCAGGTTGCACGGGCTTACGGCCACGTACAAAAGACAGGATCGCAAGAAGCAGGGTTGCGGCTAATGTAACCCCGATCAATACCAGGGATGCAGGCATCACAAAAGCTCCCACATCGGCGGCGAGCATCTGGTCGGAGTCGATCATGTAAGCCGCGACGCCGCCCAGGATCATGAAGACGAGGCCACCGATAGCCGTAGCGTATTTCGCTACACTGGAGAGGACCTCGGACAGAGCCAGCAACCACAGCGCGATCGCCAGCACCACGAGCATAGACACCAGCCCAGTCACTTTGTTGCTCAGGACATCCGATTTGTCAAAGTGGGCCTGATAATCCAGGTCCTTGGATTGTGCAGCCTGGGCGAAGGCCTCGTTGACCTCTCTATTGAAATCGTAATCGTCGTTCTGGTCCAGGTAGCGGCCCGGGAAGAAATAGAACCTGCTGGTGTTTGCCAGGTCGAGGGTTTCGGTGATGGTACGCGCTATGCGGTCAGCGTCCTCGGGCAGAGCATCAGTGAGCGTGCCATCTGTGAGCAAACCCTTTGCCAGCGTGCGGTTACGCAGGTAGTCAACGTAGCCGATTTCGTGGCCGTCGCCCTGGATATAGCTCGTGGCTACGGTTTCCTGGGCGTTTTGCAGGGCAAGTAAGCCCAGCGAGTCGAGATCGCCCGCCTCATTGCTGGCGGTGTTCGCACGCCACGCCACCCACGCCCCCAGCACGGTTACAAGCGCCAGGAGCGTGGACACTGTGATCTTGAACCACTGACTGCGTTTGCGTTTCTTTGTCGGGACTGGTTGGGTTTGACCTGGGTTTTGACCGGCGGCCTGCTGGCCCTGTGTTGTCTCATTGTTCACGTCTGTTCCCCCTGGTTAGCAGATTAAGTTAACGTGATAGTGCGCACGACGATAGTGCCAGGCGTAATGATAGTGTGCGAAATACGACCCAATGTGTGGGATTATTGACCTTGCCAGCGTGATCATAGCATGAGAGGGTGGGATCGTCAATCCTGTATGGTCAGGCCCCAAATGATGTTGGGTATTCCACGCAGGGGCGAGGGCGCGACGTGATACAATCTCGTGGGCGAGGTCATTAGTTGTTCCGGTCGGCGCGAGCCAAAAGCAAGATGAATGCAGTTGACATAACTATCCTAAGCATAGTGGCCGTGAGCACCGCCATGGGCTTCTACTGGGGTTTCATACGGCAGGTGATAGCCGTCGTGGGGCTGGGTGGTGGAATATTCGTAGCGGGCCGCTATTACGAGGCAGTGGCGGGGTTCTTGCACCCGGCAGAGGGTGGGGGCGTGGTGGCCGACGAGAACTGGGCACGCATAATAGCTTTTGTGGGCATAGTCATAGCAGTGAGCCTGGTGCTGGGGGTAGTGGGATCGGTGCTGCGTACGCTTGCCAATCTGCTCTTTATGGGCTGCCTCGATAGAATATTGGGCGGGCTGTTGGGCTTTGTGATGTCGATCTTGCTGGTGGTAGCAGTCGTGGTTGTAGTGACCGTGTTTCCAGTGCCGGGCCTGTCGGAAGCAGTAGGCACATCCCAGGTCGCCCAGCAATTGAGCGGGTTCGTGCCCGTGGTACTGGCCTTCCTGCCCCCTGAGTTCCAGCAGTATTTCGACATGGCAAAGCTGGTAGTGCCGGGGCTGCCTTGACCTCTGCGTCGCGGCTCCTAACTAAGAATTACGCTCGTAGTAATTGCACCAGCGGCTGATTACGCATATCTCGCATAGGGGTCGCTGAGCCTTACAGACCTGTCTGCCGTGCTTGATCAGGAAGATATGAAAGTTGTATCGCCTGTCCGGCTCGACTATAGCCTCCAGGTCGTCGTGCGCCTGGTCTGCGCTTGTACGCTCGCTGATAAGGCCGAGGCGTCCCGCCACGCGGTGCACATGGGTGTCCACCGGCATAACGGGCATGCCGCAAGCGAACATCAGCACGCAGGCCGTAGTTTTGGGCCCGACACCCCTGAAGCGTGCCAGGTAGGCCTTGGCTTCGTCCACGCTCATTCCGGTTATAAAGTCGAGGTCGAGTTCTCCTGCGCGTTCGTCCGATATTTGGCGCAATACCTGCTGGATACGTGGAGCTTTGACATTCGCGAGGCCGCCGCACCTGATGGCTTCGATGAGCAAGTCTACAGGAGCGTCGCGCACCTCCTCCCAGGTGGGGAATTGCGCGCGCATACTGTCAAAGGCGCGATCGCGGTTGGTATCGGAAGTGTGCTGAGAGAGAATGGTGAGAATAAGCTCGGAGAGCGGGTCGGTCGAGGCGGTCCAGGTAAGCTCACCATAAGTTGCGGCGAGGGCATTATAGATGGGGTCTATCTTTTCCTGTGGAGAGAGCGCGCTGTCGTCGGGGTGGTCAGTCATAGCGGGATATTATAGCACAGCCAGGCACGAGCAATATATAGCGCAGGGCAAACAAAAACGGACCAACCACTATAGGGGTCGTCCGTTATCGAGTTAAAAAGAGAGAGAAGAAATGCCCCGCAATGGCCTACTTTCCCACCGCCACAAAACGGAAGTATCATCGGCGCTGTACTGTTTCACTGCCAGGTTCGGGATGGGACTGGGTGGGACCAATACGCTCAAATCACGGAGCAAATCTTCTCTGCTTTAGCAAAGATGAATAGCAACCACGGGTATCGAATTACCGGTAAGGGTAAGGCGAGCACCGTTGGTTTTGAAGAACAAGACCTGGGATATCACACGAAAACTAATCATCACCGACGTGTGGCGTTTTATGACCACAAGTCGCTTCAAAACATGCTTGTTCACTATTTGAAGAGTGCACCCACTTCTTGACATTGTTAGTACCCGGAGGTACGAGCAATGAGGAGAAGGGGGGAGCCCAATTCAAGATAGGGGGAGACAAGCGTTCGACCATGAGGCACAATTTAGCTCTCCCATTACTGGGGAATCACTCATGTGCTCACAACCTGGTAATCTTCCAGGGGTCTTATCTTCTCGAGGAAGTAGGAAGGCTAATCTGGAGGGGGGTTTCCCGCTTAGATGCTTTCAGCAGTTCTCCCTTCCCAACGTAGCTACCCGGCAATGCTTATTCAACAACCGGCACACCAGAGGTTGGTCCACCCCGGTCCTCTCGTACTAGGGGCAGCACCTCGCAACCTTCCAACGCCCACAGCGGATAGAGACCGAACTGTCTCACGACGTTCTGAACCCAGCTCGCGTGCCGCTTTAATGGGCGAACAGCCCAACCCTTGGGACCTACTCCAGCCCCAGGATGCGACGAGCCGACATCGAGGTGCCAAACCTTGCCGTCGATGTGAACTCTTGGGCAAGATCAGCCTGTTATCCCCGGGGTAGCTTTTAT
>DATINP010000015.1:0-15207 GCA_035474135.1 Chloroflexia bacterium
GTCTCTCCAAATGCTCCGGCTTGTTCCGTCGCAAAATATAGAACCCGGAAGCATTGCTCTTTGGGAAAAGTTCGGTCAGGGTCATTTATGCGTGGATCGTCAAAGCGACTTCGGAAGGAAGTGTTCCAGGGAGGCGGGTCATACACCTCGTACGGGCCGCCTCCCCGGATCGTGGTAACCCGGAATACCAGGCTCGCAGGGGCGTGGACTGTTCTCACAAATACTCCCTGGCTTTACAGGATTGTTGAGCGGTATTCGTGGGCTACCCGACTGCAACGAAGGCACGGGCAGCAGCCAGGGTTTCTTCCAATTGGTCTTCACGTACCGCTTTGGCCGGTATCACGAAATCGAGCTGTGGTTCGTTGCCTATAAACCATGTCTGAGCAACACCGGGAGCCTCGAAGCGATTTATGATCTGCAGGATCTCGTAAGCGGTCACCAGACGGCGTTTGCTGTCCTGTCTGATATCGGCGACATCGCCCCTTGCCCACCGCTGAACAGTGCGCTCGGTCTGACCTGTCATATACGCGAGGAGTTGCGTCGAGAGTGCGTCCCTGAGCGATTGTGCCATATGGGTGGGAGATACGCGCATGGCCTGGCTGTGTACCTCGCTTATGGTTCTTGCGAAAGCTTCCTCTCGTCGATCAATCTGCTGCATATCGGGAGCAGCCACGTTGGGAGTCGCAACCTTTGCTTTTGCCGCCCTCGTACTGTACTGTCTAATAGCCACCTTGTACCCCCGATCTTTGTATACTACAATACCATGCATGTCGTAGAAATGTCGTCCTTTCGTCGCTATTATAACTCGCAATAGCTCATTTGTCAAGCACCTTACGGCGCACCAACTACTCTGAGGAACTGCTTTCTAGTGTGGCGAGCGCATCGTTCGTTGCTCGGAGGGCGGGGTATAGCTCCCTGTATCTGGCGTAAAGATCTTCATATACAGCACCTGTGCGCTGATCCGGCGTGGCATAGGTGCCCGGTTGTACAGTTGCGCCGCAGGCCGAGGCAACATCGGGCCACGCACCTACCCCCGCCCCCGCAAGGAGCGCCGCTCCGTACGCCGCGCCTTCGGTAGTGGTCACTGTTGCTAACTCGACCCCGAGGACATCGGCAAGGATCTGCCGCCACAGCGTGCTTTTCGCGCCGCCACCCGCAACCCTCACCTGTTGTACAGTCTCGACCCCTGCGGCAGCTAGCAACCCGAAGCTATCCTTAAGCCCAAAGGCTACACCCTCAAGCAGGGCACGCGTGAGATGCGCTCGCCGGTGCCGGGAGGTAAGGCCGACCCATGCCCCACGCGCAAGTGGATCAGGATATGGCGTGCGCTCGCCAGTAAGGTACGGGAGAAAGATCAAACCCGCGCTACCCGCCGGGGCAGTTGCTGCTTCACCCACAAGCGATTCAAAGCTCTCCTGGGGAGCAAGCGTGTCCCTGTACCACTGCAAGCTCCCCGCCGCGCTGAGCATTACGCCCATCAGATGCCACCTGCCCGGCAAGGCGTGGCAGAAGGCGTGCAGTCGTCCCTCCGGCTCGATCAAAGGCTCAGCGGTAGGCGCGAACACCACGCCCGATGTGCCAAGAGTCACCGATACAGTGCCCGGATCAATCGCGCCCATGCCTACCGCGCCCGCTGCCTGATCTCCACCACCTGCTACTACAGGAGTACCTTCCTGCAAGCCTGTAGCCAGTGCAGCCTCGGCGCTTACCCCTCCCGTGACCTGCGGCCCCTCGAAAGTAGGTGGCAGCCATTCGGCAGGTATGTCCAGGGTCCGCGTTACCGCCGCAGACCAGTCGCGGACTCGCAGGTCAAACAGCAGCGTGCCTGAGCCGTCGGCTTTGTCCATGGCGTACTCGCCTGTAAGCCTGTACCTTATGTAGTCTTTGGGCAACAGAATGTGTCGCGCCTGTGCGTAGAGCGCCGGCTCGTGCTCGGCTACCCACAGGATTTTCGGCGCGGTAAACCCGGTCAGCGCTTCATTACCCGTGATCCTGATGAGTTGCTCCCGACCAAGGCGCCTGCGGATTTCGTCACATTGTTGGGCAGTGCGCTGATCGTTCCATAATATCGCCGGGCGTAGCACATGCCCTTGTTCGTCAAGCAAGACCAGGCCGTGCATCTGTCCCGTCAGCCCAATCGCCGCGACCTCGGCACCATGGACTCCGGCTTGCGTCAGCGCCCGACGAATGCTAGCCGCAACGCCCTCCCACCACTCGTGCGGGTCCTGCTCTGACCACAACGGATGCGGCGCTGAGATGCTGAGAGGCGTGGAGGCGGACGCTACCACTACACCAGCCGGGTCGATCAGTAACGCCTTGGCGCTTGTTGTGGAAACATCTATGCCCAGAAACAGTCTTTGCTTCATATTCTCAGTTCTTCCCGAACCTCGACTTAGTGTACGCCAAGCAGCAACTCCATCACGAGTTGATCCAGTTCCTCGTAGCGCCGCCCGTACCCGGCCAGTGCATCTATATCGAAAGTGCTTTCTTTCAGGACCGCCGCAGTATCTTTGTTGTACCCGCTCTCGGCGCTCGCCCCGTGGTACTCGTTGTCGTGCCGGCGCAACTCACTGATTACACCCTGTATTTGCTCATCCCTCTTGAAGCGTTCAGCTTTGTCTTTCAGAATGAGGTAGGAGCGCATACACCCCCTGGCAAACGCCTTTACACCTTCCATATCCTCGGTGCGATAGGCGTGCGCGTCGAAGTGGAGGGGACCATCGTAACCGCTATCCTCCAGCAACTTGACCAGCAAGAATGCACGCTTGGGGTTCTCTGAGCCGAAGCGGAAGTCCTGGTCGTAGCGGCCCATTACCTGGTCATTGAGGTCGATATGAAACAGCTTGCCTGCCTCTATCGCCTGCGCCACCCCGTGTACGAAGTTTAGCCCCGCCATCGTTTCGTGCGCGAACTCCGGGTTGACGCCCACCATCTCGGGGTGGTCGAGGGTAGAGATAAAGTGCAGTGCGTGCCCCACAGTAGGCAAGTAGATGTCGCCCCGTGGCTCGTTGGGCTTGGGCTCAAGCGCAAAGCGCATGCCGTAGCCCTGGTCATTGGCATAATCGCAGAGGAAGTTGATAGCCTCGCGGAAATACTTGAAGGCATCTCGCGGGTCACGGTAAACGTCTGTTTCGGTGCCCTCCCGTCCTCCCCAGAAGACATAAATCCCGGCCCCCAGCTCGGCGCCCAGGTCGATAGCTCTCATGGTCTTCTGTAGGGCGAAGGCGCGCACCGCCGCATCAGAAGAAGTGAAGGCGCCGTCGCGGAAGATCGGGTGATTGAACAGGTTGGTGGTGGCCATGGGCACTACCAGGCCCGTTTCCTCCAGGGCCTGCCTGAACTCGCGCACGATGCGGTCCCTATCGGCCATGCTTGCGCCGAACGGCACCAGGTCATTGTCGTGGAAGTTGACGCCGTATGCGCCCACCTCGGCGAGCAAGTGAACGACGTCGACGGGCGGGATAGGCTTCCTTACAGGCTCGCCAAACGGGTCGCGGCCTGTATTACCGACCGTCCAAAGGCCAAAGGTGAATTTGTCTTCTCGCCTGGGTATGAAATCCATGTGAATCTCCTTATCGGTGTTCCGAAGCCGGTCCCGATGATTGCTTCTCCCGTATCAAGCTACTTCCACCCTGGTTGCCATGATGTCACGTTGCCGATACTCTACCACCTCGCCGCCCAGTGTCACCACCTGCTCGGCTCTTATATCAGCAGAGGATGCGCCGACTGCGAATGTGAACTCTCCGGGTTCGATCACGAAACGCATCCCGGGGTCGTAAAAGGCCAGCCGCGATGGATCTACAATGAAAGTCACACGCTTCTTCTCACCGGCTTGCAGCGGCACCCGGGCAAAGCCCACCAGCGTCCGGTCAGGCCGCGCTACCGAGGCCACGTTATCCCTGTAGTACAGTTGCACTACCTCCTCGCCTGCGCGCTGCCCTGAGTTGCGCACCTGTATCGATACCTCGACTTGCGCTGCCGTGGTGGAGGAATTAACCTTGAGGTCGGAATACTCGAAATTAGTGTAACTCAGCCCGTGGCCGAAAGGGAAGAGCGGCGTGGGGGAGCAGTCGGTATAGTCGTCAAAGAACATGGGGCGATCCCCGCCCGCTCGGTAGCCGTAGTAAAGAGGTACCTGTCCAACCGTGCGCGGTAAGGTTACCGGCAAGCGTCCGGATGGGTTTACCGCACCGGTGAGCACTGAGGCAAGCCCGTTGCCCCCTTCTTCGCCAGGGGGAAATAGCTGGATCAGGGCGTTTGCCCTCGCCGCTACCGCTGTCAGGGTGTGAATGCGGCCGCTGAGCACGACAACCACGAGCGGCTTTCCAGTGCTTGCTATCGCTTCGACCAACTCCTGCTGCACGCCGGTCAGGTCGAGATTGACCGCATCGTTGCCCTCGCCCACGGTGCTTGGCCTCAGTAGCCCGCTCTTGCCGGCCACGACCACCACTGCCACATCGGCGTCCCGTGCCGCCTCTATTGCCTCCGCGAATCCGGACCGGTCCTCACCAAGCACCTCGCAGCCCTTCGCATAGCGCACCTCGACGCTTGCTCTCAGTGCCGAGCGCAGGCCGGCAAGAGGCGTCACATGGGGGGTGTAGTAGGGTCCGGGCGTATACGCACCCCCGGCACGTGGCAGCAGGTCGCCCGCGCCGATGTTGCTGAGTGGTGATGAGTTTTCGGCTGCAGCGTAGATTATTTCCTGGTGGGCAGGGTAATGGTAGTCACCCTGCAATAGTCGCCGGTCGTCGGCTCCCGGCCCGATGACGGCTACGCATTTGGTTGTGAGCGCCAACGGGAGCACGCCATCATTGCTGAGCAGGATTGTTGACTTTGCAACCGCCTCGGCGGCGATGGCGCGCTGTTCGTGTGTCTGGAACCGGGCGCTTGCGCCTTCCACATCAACATAGGGGTTTTCAAACAGGCCGAGTTTGAACTTCAATTCCAGTACACGCCTCACCGAGGTATCGAGCACCTCTACCGGTAACCGCCCTTCCTCCACTTCGGCCTTTAGCGGCGCGCCGTAGAAGTCGGTAGCGGGCAGTTCCATATCAAGTCCCGCTGAAAGCGCCTGCACTGCTGCCTCTCCTCGCGTCGCGGCGACCCGGTGGAACGAGTACAGTTGTGCGACCGAGAAGTAGTCGGCCACGACTACACCCTCAAAGCCTAGCTCATCGCGCAGAAGTTGGGTGAGGATGGCGTGACTGCCCGCGCACGGCAGGCCATCCACTGACGTATAGGAGTTCATCATCGCCAGGATACCGGCGTCACGAATAACAGCGGCGAACGGCTCGGCATATACCTCGCGCAACTCGCGCGGCCCAAGATGGACCGGGTTCCAGTTGCGTCCGCCCTCTGACACGGCGTAGGCCAGGAAGTGCTTGCCCGTGGCAGCTACACCGTTGCGCAGGTCGTCAGTTTGCAAGCCCCGCACATACGCTACCCCTAACGTGCCGCTCAGCACGGGGTCTTCACCATATGTCTCCTCCACACGGCCCCAGCGTGGGTCACGGGCCACGTCCAGAACGGGGGCGAGTGCGAGGCGGGCACCAACCGCCAGCATCTGCTCGCGGATTACGCCGGCCACGTGTTCTATAAGCGCAGGGTCCCACGTAGCTGCAAGTCCTATCCCTTGCGGGAAGACCGTTGCGTCGCGGTGCATGAAGCCCCCGACTGATTCCTCGTGGACGAAGATAGGGATGCCAAGTCGCGTGCGTTCGATCGCCACTTTCTGGATCGAGTTCATAAGTTCCGCGCTCTCGCGTGGATGCAGCCCTGTAGATGCGCCGATTCGCGTTACCTGCCCGATACCGTGGGGCATCCTGGAGGCCGCGAACTCCGGATCAAAGCTTCCCCCGCTCACGAGCGAAGTGCTCCACAGGCACCCAAGCTGCGCTAACTTTTCATCGAGCGTCATCTGCCTCAGCAGATCCCCGACGCGTTCATCGAGCGGCAAACTGGGGTCCGTGTACCTTAGTTGTGACGTTGACATATCAACCTCTCATGCGTGTTAGTAGCAAGTAAATCATATAGGCCTTTTCTTATCCTTTGACAGCGCCCGCCGTCAGGCCGGAGACTATGTGGCGCTCGGCCACCAGATAGAAAGCTATTGTTGGAATCAGGGCGAGCGAAATGAAGGCGAGCACCCTCGCCCAGTCGGCGCCGTACTGACCCTGGTATTGCATTATGCCGAGTGGCAGGGTATACATTTTTTCGCTGTTGAGCACCAGCAGCGGTAGGAAGAAGTTGTTCCAACTGGCCACCATCGTTAGCACGATTACGGCGGCGAGGGCAGGGCGTACCAGCGGCAGCAGCACGCGCCAGAAAAACCCGAAGTAGCTACAGCCGTCTAGTATTGCCGCCTCCTCTAATTCGAAGGGTACGGCCGCGAAGAAGCCGCGCAGAATCAGGATGTTGCCCGGCAAACCGAAGGCAATCTGCGGCAGAATGATGCCCCACAGGCTGTCGACCAGGTTTGCCTGACGCAACGTGATGTAGAGCGGCAGGATCGCTACAGTAATAGGAAAGAGCAACCCCAGAGTGAAGAAGTTGAACAGCGCATCACGGCCGCGGAAGCGTAAGCGCGAGAAGACGAACGCCGGCATGCTCGCCAGCACCACCACCCCGAATGCCGTAGCCAGCATGACCATTGTGCTGTTTCCAAGCTCTTGCCAGAACGACTGCCCGGTTATTATCTCCTGGTAGTTGGTCACCTGAAACGGGTCGGGCCAACCGAATGGGCTCGTCTGTAGGTCAGCACTATTTTTGAAGCCGCCAAGAACAGCGGTGGCTAGCGGTACCAGCACCAGAAGTGCAATGAACAAGCAGATGCCGAACTTGACCGCGCTGAGTGCAGAGCGGGCGGGGTTTTTGAGTGGGCTGGATATGCTTTCACTGGACATGGTTACTGCGCTCCTACTGGATTTGATAGTCCCGCTTCATAACGTAGCGCTGGTACAGGAACGAGAAGACAAAGCAGATGGTGAACAGCACCACGGCCACGGCGCTGCCGTATCCGATAGCGAAGTTCTTGAACCCGAATTTGTAAATGTAGGTCGCCATCGTCTGGCTGGCGTTTACCGGGCCGCCGGTGGTCATCACCCAGATCAGGTCGAAAATCTGCAGTGAGCCGAGCACCGAAAGAAAAAGTGACAGCCGTAGTGTGGGCCCAAGCATAGGTATGGTGACGTAGCGGATCACCTGCGTGGCGCTGGCCCCGTCGATCACCGCGGCCTCCTCCAGTTCTGCCGGGACATTCTGCAAGCCCGCCGTGTAAAGTATCAGGTGCAGCCCGAAATACTTCCACGTGATAACCACGAAGAGCGCATAGAACACCATATTGGTGTCGCCCAACCAGCCCTGCGCTTCAAAGCCCGGTATAACCGAGAGGACTTTGTTGAGCAGGCCCACCTGGGGGTTGTAGATGAACAGCCACAGAACGCCGGTGATCACTTCGGAGAGGACGTATGGCAGGAAGAAGATCACCCTGAACACCGTGCGACCGGCCAGGTTCCGGCGGATCAGCAGGGCAAGCGCGAACGCAAGCGGTAGTTGCACCAGCACAGATAAGGCTGCAAGGAGCAGGTTGTTGCCCAGGGCGCGCATAAAAACGTTGTCGTGCAGCACCTCGAGGTAGTTCCCAATCCCAATGAAATCCTGCATTGGGCCCAGGCCGTTCCAGTCGAACAAACTGAAACGGACCGCCTGAATAACGGGCCACAGCACAAGCCCGAAATAGATCATGCCGGGCGGCACCAGGAAAGTAAGTATGACAGTAAGCTTTTGCAGATCACGCCGCTTGCCTACGCTCTGCGCGCCAACACTCGCGACCGCGGCAGACTGTGGCCTGGAAAGTAGTTTCATGCGGCTGCCCTTTCGGATGTAATCTTGATGCCTGGCCGGTAACCTGTGCCAACCGTCAGGGGCTAAAGCAGGTCAAACGTGTTCCTCACAGAACCCAGCCAGGTGGATTCTGTGAGGAACAAGGAGGAAATTGGCTGCTGCCTGCCTCGTGCCGTATACGGTCGACTCAGGCTACCGGCCGTCCGTCACTTGTCGCTTGCCACAGCGTCGTCGATTGCCTTGGCTACAGCATCAGCGGTGCCTGTTGCGGCGAACAGAGTGGCGGTCTGGTCGTTCACAGCCTGCCCCACCGCCGGGCTCATGAACTGGTCGTAGTATAGCTGGTAGTACTTGGCCGCGGCGACTCGCTGGGCAACCTCCTGCATGAGTGGATCCTTCAGCGATTTCTCGGCGCCCTTGATCACAGGTAGGACAGCCGTGCCGGCCGCGGCCATAGCGGACTGGTTCTCCAGATTCGTGAGATACCGCACGAAATCAATGGTCTCAGGCGGGGCGTTCTTACCGATAGCGAAGCCATCGGCGCCGCCCAACACGTCACCGGGGTCGCCCGCGCCACCGTCTACGGATGGGAAGGGGAAGAACCCGAGGCTCGAGGTGTAGGCGTTTACATCTTTAGCTACGGCGCGATCTGCACCCGGTGCCCACTGGCCCATAAGCTCCATAGCGGCCTGGCCGTTCGCCATTAGCACCTGCTGATCGGGATAGGCAGCACCCAGGAAGCCTGTCTGGAAGGGTTGTAGGTCTACCAGTTGCTTGAGCATCGTCCCCGCGTCAACGAAAGGCTTGTCAGCGAAGGAGCCGCTACGATCATATGCCTTTTGGAACGCAGTCTCGCCGCCAAGGCGAGTCGCCAGGTACTCCCACCAGAAAGCGCCGGGCCATTCGTCCTTGCCGCCTATCGCGATAGGGGTGATCTTGGCGTCCTTCAGCTTCTTCACGTCGTCGAGCAAGGCGGTCCAGCTAGTGGGCGGCGCATCGATACCGGCTTGCTCGAAGAGGCCCTTGTTGTACCAGAAGCCCACCATACCTGCCTCCCACGGCACGCCGTAGTTCTTGTCACCGACCTTATAGAGGCCGAGCGGCGCGGACTGGAAGGAGTCGCCCCAGCCGTTTTGGGACAGCGCCGAGGTCAGGTCTTGTACCAGACCTGCCTGTGCGTACTGTGCGAGTACCCCGCCGCCCCAGCTCTGGAACAGATCGGGAGGATTACCCGACTGCATGGACGTCGCTAGTTTTGACTTGAAGGCTTCATTCTCCAGGACGGTGATCTCTATCGAGACGTTGGGGTGGTCCTGTACGTATTTATTGGCCAGATCCTGCCAGTTTGCTTTCTGGTCGGGAGCCGTGCTGATATGCCACCAAACTATCTTTGTCGCGCCCGTGCCGAGCGTGACGGGACCCGGGGTGTCTGTGGCGGCAGCGACAGGAGCGGTGGTATTCGTGGCAGCGACAGGAGCGGTGGTATTTGTGGCGACCGCATCTGACGATGTACCGCTCGTGGCGGTGGGCTGCGTGCTCACCGTGGGCGGTACCACAGTTGAAGTCGCCACTTCGCCACCACAGGCGGCAAGCAAGGGCAGGAGCACCAGCAGAATAGCGACTTTGGCCGACGAACGGGTCAACAGTACTAGAAATTTCATCGTTTCTTTCCTCCTGAGTGAGTTTCATGACCGACAGGTAATCCAGTAGCCTCTAAGTTGAATTATCTTGCTGTGGTCCTCCTTTCCAGATCCCCTGTGGGGCTCGCGGGATCCGGCATATTGATGTAAGCGCTTACAACTGAAGTCGTGGTGTATTCTCTTTGTGTAAGCGCTTACATCATGGGTTAAACGGTAATCTTGTGAGCTGGTATCTTGCTAGAGGGTTAGCTTAGAAAGTGGTGTACCGGTGGTTCACGTGCGGAGCGGCAGGCATGAGCCGCGCACCACCAGTGAGGTGGGTAGAGTCACGGAGCGCACGTCGGCTTGCGGGTCCGCGATGAGTTCAAGCAACATGCGGGTAGCAACTCGCCCCATCTCTTCCAGCGGTTGTCGAATAGTGGTGAGTTGCGGGTAGACCAGCGACGCTTGCGCTATATCATCGAAGCCAATAATCGAGAGGTCGCCAGGTATACTTAACCCGCGGTCGCGTGCGGCTTCCATGATGCCGAACGCCATTACATCATTAGAGGAAAAAACAGCAGTAGGTGGTTGAGGCAGCGAGAGCAGGGCGCGCCCTGCGATAAAGCCGGACGGTTGCAAGAAGTCGCCTGGAAAGACCAACTGGGGGTCGAAAGATATCCCGTTGTCATCGAGAGCACGGCGGTAGCCCCCAAGGCGATCGGTCGCGCAGGCAAGATCCAACGTTCCTGTGACGAAACCTATCCGTCGATGCCCCAGGCCGATCAGGTATTGGGTAGCATCGTAGCCGCCCTGCCGGTTAGCGGCTCCCACTGAGCGCTCGGTGCCTCCTCTGCCCTGGTGGTCGATGAGGATATAGGGGAACTCGCGCGTTCGCAATGAGTCAAGATAGGCCGGCGAGTTTCGGGGGAGCACGAGCAGCAGGCCGTCGGCCATACCGCGAGTGATCGTGCCAACGTAGGCCGACTCCTTGAGCTTGCGCCGGTGAGTAGTGTAGAGCATGAGATCGTAGTTGGCCGCCTCAAGCTCGGTGTCGATGCCGCGCAGGATCTCATCGGAGTAGCCGGTATTTAGCCCATGCAATAACAGCCCAATCACCTGAGATCGGCCCCCGGCCAGGCTCCGCGCCTGTTGGTTGGCGACAAAGCCAAGACGGTCCACAGCCTGCATCACGGCAGCGCGCGTCTCGGGCTTAACATGGTCGCGGTTATTGAGCACGCGAGACACGGTCCCATAAGAGACACCGGCCTCTCGTGCAACATCGAAAATTGTTGCGACATTCCCAGGGGTATCGTTCACGCTAACCCACCTCTTCGACCGACGGGTCGATTCCACCCGGAGCGCAAGAGTATTGCGTTTCCGTGTAAACGCTTACAAGATACTAGCACAAATATTGAAGGCCGTCAAGACCCAATATCGACAACTCATTCGCGCCCTTTACGTAGAGCGGGGCCATGGTGCCTCGCCGGCGCAGGCATTGCCTTATAACGTTACCCAGACCTTGCCTCCTGTAAGCCCAGCTGCGGCGAAGGGGAGTGCGGGGCGTGCACGGTGCTGATCAACGGCAAAGCGGTGCTCTTATGTATCACCCTGGCGTGGGCAAGGCCGCGGTTGGGCAAGGCATCCGCACATCGTTGCATCGGAAAACGAGCGTCGAAAGAAGCCACCGATGAAGAACCTGTTGATGTAAACAAGGAGCAAGATCACATAGCACTCGAAAAAGCGAACCGCAAGTCTGGCATACACCATAACGCATCTACCTTCTGCAATGTCGCGCTGCCGTCGATGACTACATTACGGCTCGTCTGGTATGATTACAGCATGCAGTAAGAAACGTCCAAGCCTTACTTTACCGGAGGTGACATGGATTCTCGCGAATGCCAGCCTGTTCCAACGCTGGGCCGCTCGCCTGGTCGAGAATCTGCCGCTAATGATAACTGGTAACTTCGCGTTCCGAAGTATTGCACAGGCTATAGACCGCCAGGGTGAGGTTGGCCTTGTTGGCTCTGTCGCGGAAAGTTCTTGGTTGGAGTAAGCACCTATGGACATTCAGCATCCCCCAACAGCAGCACCGGAAAGTCAGCAAGCCGTGGTGGAAGCCAGCAAAAGTGCCGACGAACAGCAAAGTGTATCTGAAGTAGATACTCGCTTGCACGGCGTTTGGCTCTTGCTCGCCAGAGGGGTTTGGCTGGCGGCGATGGCGCTTGTGATAGTTATCCTTATTGCTGCTGTTCCGGTTCGCTTCAGTAAACTGCTCAACTTCCTATCCATTTTCATAATCGACACATCAACTACAAGAGCAGGCGACCTTGACCCGAATGCCGTGCAGAACGGCTTGCAACAGCTAGGCATCTCCCCCGGCTTCTATGCTGCCTACAACGTTGCGCTCGAACTCATCATGGTGCTTGGTTTCCTCGTTGTCGGCGCCATTATCTTCTTGCGTAAGTCCAATGACTTAATGGCAATCGCCGTCTCATTCACACTCATTACATTTGGCCCGGCTCTCTCATTTACAACAAATACGCTTGTGGCAGCCCAGCCCGAATGGAGAATTGCCGTTAATTCTCTGAGTATCGGCTGGACAACTTTTGGGCTGACATTCTTGGGTTTGTTCCCGGACGGCAAGTTTGTGCCGAGCTGGATGCGTATTTGGGCTATCCTCTGGATAGCCTATTCTTCCGCTTACTTCATTTACCCCGACGATTCACCCATCAATCCGAATAATTGGCCGATTGAGATCATAGTTGCAGGTACGATCGGTGTGCTGGGTATCGGGGTATATGCCCAGGTGTACCGCTATCGTCGGGTGTCAGGCCCCGTGCGGAGGCACCAAACCAAATGGGTAGTGTTTGGCATGGCAACGTTAGTAGCCGGGATATTCGCACAATTTGTACCCTATGTTGTTCTCCAGGAGTCCCGGCTGCCCGACTCCACCAGAATGCTCTATGACCTCATACTCGCGCCCATCACTAACTTGCTGATTCTTTGCTTACCACTAACAGTCGCTTTCTCTGTGCTGCGGTACCGGCTGTATGACATTGATATCATCATTAACCGCACCCTCGTATATGTGCCGCTCACGGCAATACTCGCGGGTCTCTACTCGGCCTCTATTGCGTTGCTCCAAAAGCTGTTTGTTGCTGCGACGGGCGAGAAATCGGACGCGGCTATCGTAATCACTACCCTCCTACTCACTACGACCTTCACTCCCATAAAGAATCTCCTGCAATCGGCAGTAGACAAGCGTTTCAAAGAATCTCGGGACGCTACCAAGAAACTGAAGTCGTTTGACCAGCAGGTAAGGTCGGTTGGAGACGTGCTTGATACGAGGCAGGTAGCCAGAAGGCTGCTGCACGAAAGTACCACTGCGTTCAATGCCAAGTCGGGCGCTGTGTACCTGATACAGGACGGGGCGTTGCAGATGGTCCAAGCTTCTAAAGGGTGGGAAGGGGACGGAGCGCTCACGGTGCTCCTGGAAAGTGAAGGCGAGCAAGTAGGCTTGCTCAAACTGGGTGCTCGGCGCGACGGCATGGACTATAGCAAAGAGGATCGGCAAATGTTGCAACACGCTGCAGATGGGGTAGCTCATATTGTGCATCTGGCAGAACGCGCCAGGTGAAAGCGTTGTTATCCTCATAGCGTGGTGAAGAATGCCCAAGACAGCCTTTGTCGGCGTTGGGAGCACGATTTTCGTCGGTAACCTCCTGGAAGAAATCCCACTGCCACAACCCACCTCCTGCGGAGGTATCTCCTACTGCAAACCCGACTTGAATCCTCAACCCACTGGCTAAGAGGTATTCGGGTGTATGCATGGTGCGTCGCTCTGATCTCGCTTGCGGCTGCCAATCTCCTTAAGGTAAAAGCAATTGCACAGTCCTAGGGGCAGGTGGCACACATAGTGCTTCTAGGATGGCTGTTGCTGGATGCTGCTTACAACTATCGCGTAGCGAGAAGATGGAGTGGTAGCGTGGTACGCGTTCCCTGAAGCCTTCCAAACAGTTATTGGAAAAGAATCCTCAGACAGGAAGAAGAATGAGCGACAAAAAGCAGGTCAAAGAAATAGGGAGCCGAGGTTCGCTACCGTCTCAGCACCAGCAAGGACACGGCTCCGAGGGCGATATGACATCGCTCATCCCATCCACCTTCCCGGCTCCCAACGACTCCTCCCACCTGGCCGGGCAGATCTTGCACTCGAACGGAGGAGAGGTGAACAATGTCTAGAAAGAGCCCAGTTGACGCGACCGTGGTTAGCGCACGCGCACTAGTAGGCGTGGTGTCAGGCAAGGTTGCAACCTATTTGTCCGGGCGGGAGCAGACGCCGGGAAGGTCGAGCATGATAAAGCCGCTGCACGAGCAGGTGGTAGTGATCACGGGGGCATCGTCCGGTATCGGGCGTGAGACAGCGCTGTTGCTGGCGGCCAAGGGAGCTCAAGTGGTGGCGGCGGCGAGGGGAGAAGAGGCACTCGACACACTGATAGCCGAAATTACGGACAATGGCGGGGAAGCCACGGCGTTCCCTACGGATGTTTCTAAGTGGAGCGAGGTGAGCGCGCTCGCCACGTTCGCCCGTGAGCGGTACGGTCGCATAGATACCTGGGTGAACAACGCGGGAGTGCTGATAGTGGGCGAGTTCGAGAAGACGAGTATCAAGGAGGCGCGCGCTCTGTTCGATACCAACTTCTGGGGTGAGCTTTACGGAATGAAGGCCGCCTTGCCGGTAATGCGGGCACAGGGGTACGGCACAATCATCAACGTTACCTCCGTCACCGCGAAGCGAGCGTTCCCTCTGATGTCGATCTACTCGGCTTCCAAGGCGGCCCTCAACCGCTTGCACGAAGGCGTGCTGACTGAGATCAAGACGCCCGACATCCACATCTGCACAATAATGCCGGCCACCATCGACACGCCTCTATACGATCATGCCCGCACCAAAGAGGGTCTGACTCCTAAGGGCGCTCCACCTCTGTATCCCCCTTCGGAGGTGGCCAACGCCATCGCTGAGTGCGCCGTTCGGCCCCGGCGAGAGATGTACGCCGGCAGAGCCGGAGCGCTCATGGCTATCAGCAATGAGATAATGCCGGGCGTACTCGACAAATTGCTTGCGGCGACAGGGCGAACCGCACTGCTCAAGAAGGACGCGCCCAAAACTTCACGCGACGCCGACAACCTGGATGCGCCACTTGGTCCTGAGACCGACGCAACCACGGGCGGACAACGTGGTCGACGCACCGAGCTTGTGGAGCTAGTGCCCCGTATCCTGCTCGGTGTCGTGGCCCTGTTCGCCGCCAGACGGCTAGTGCGGCGATAAGCAAGAGAGACCTATCAACCCAATTTACGCAGTACCAGGAGGTCCAACAATGGCTATTTCTACAATGCAGGCGATGCTTCTCAATGAGATCGGCGACATATATGATGCCGAGCACCAGTTTCTCGAGGGGCAGCAAAAGATGCTGGCAGCAGCGACGCTGCCCAAGCTTCAGAAGATGATCACGGAGCACATAGCGCAGACCGAGCAGCATATCAGGAACCTCGAACAGGTATTCCAATTACTCGGAGAAACTCCGAAGCGGGTGCCGTGCGCGGGCGCAAAGGGACTGGTGTCCGAGGCTGCCAAGCTGCTGAGCGAAACCGCGGGCAGCCCGGAGATCTGCGATTACGCGATCGGCGGGGCCGCGGACAAGGTAGAGCACTATGAGATTCTGAGCTACAAGGGTTTGATCGCGGC
>DATINP010000016.1:0-16146 GCA_035474135.1 Chloroflexia bacterium
CTTACCTTATGAGCCTGCGCAAGAAAGACCGCCACGAATTGCGCCGCAAGGTGCGCAAGCTCGAAGGACGTGATGACGTGCGCTGGTATCTCGTAGCGTCCAACGATCCGGATCTCATGCAGCGCGAGATGCACACCTTCCTTGACCTGCATCGAAGCAGTGGGGTAGACAAGGCGCACTTCATGGACGACAGGATGGCCGAATATTTCCTCGACATGGCGCGCGATATGGCAGGCACGGGTTGGCTCGACCTGGCGATCCTGACCATAGGCGGCGAACCAGCTTCGGCCTATCTATCATATAACTACGGTGGGCGGCTATACCTGTACAATTCGGGCTATTCGCAAAGGTTCGCCGCCTATAGCGCAGGCGTGGCTCTATTGGCCTACAGGATACATAAAGCCATTCTACAGGGCCTCAAGCAGTTCGATTTTCTGCGCGGAGACGAGGAATATAAGTACGACCTGGGGGCCAAGGACACATATATATACAGGGCGCTCTATGCACCCACAAAGAGCGAGGCATGATACATGCTTCTATAAATGAGCGGCGGAGAATCGGCCTGTGCCCAGGTGCGGAATGCGGTAGCCGGGAACTGGCTCTCTCGTCAGGCAAATACTGGATAAAAAGTCAAGAGGATATGAGATAGATGATAAAAAATATAGCAATGATAAGTATGCATACCTGCCCGTTGGCATGCCCCCAGGCTCTGCTTGGTGGGCGCGAAACGGGAGGGATGAATGTCTACGTGCGCGAACTGGCAAAGGTGCTGGAGCGGCTCGGATACCACGTTGATGTGTTCACCCGCTTCCAGGACGAGAACACCCCGCAGATAGAATCCATCGGCGAAAATGCTCAGGTGATACACTTGCAAGCGGGGCCGAAAGCCGCCTATGACAAAAACAAGCTGGTGCTTCACGTGGACGAATTTGCCGACGGCATCGCTGATTATGCTCGCAGCCAGGGCATCAAGTACGACATGATCCACAGCCACTACTGGCTTTCCGGGCTGGTAGCTCACAAACTACAGGAGTTGTGGGACGTACCGTTTGTGCAGATGTTCCATACGCTCGGCGAAATGAAGAACAGCGTCGCCAAGAATGAGATAGATCTCGAGGTGTCTGCGCGTATCGCGGGTGAACAACAGGTGATGCGTTGGGCCAGCAGACTTGTGGCCGCGACACCACTTGAAGAAGAACAGATGGTGTGCCTGTATGGGGCCGACCCGGCCAAGATCAGCGTGGTGCCTGCGGGCGTGGACGTTGATATGTTCTACCCACGCGACCGAGCGCTGGTACGCAAGTTCCTCGGCCTGCCGGGTCTCGATATACCCATCCTGCTCTTTGTGGGACGCATTGAGCGCCTGAAAGGGATCGATACACTGCTGGAGTCGGTGGCTGTTGTGAGCAGATATTGCTCGGGGCGCGGGCTGAAAGTGCTCATCGTGGGAGGAGGCGGACAAACCGAAGCCGAGAACGCCGAGTTAAAGCGCGTGGTGGAGCTTTACCACGACCTGAACCTGGAAGAACAGGTGGAGTTTGTCGGCTCGAAGCCGCAGGAGATGCTCCCGCTCTACTATTCAGGGGCTGACATCACGATCATGCCTTCGCACTACGAGTCGTTCGGACTGGTGGCGGTAGAATCGATGGCATCGGGCACACCGGTGATCGCCTCGAACGTGGGTGGACTGTCGTACACAGTGGTGGATGGCGAGACCGGTTACCTGGTCGAGCAAGAAAACCACTTTCAGTTGGCCGAGCGTGTGCACACCCTGTTAAAGAACCCGGAGTTGCGCGAGCAAATGGGCGCTCAAGCCGCGATCCATGCCCAGCAGTTCTCGTGGGAGAATATCGCCATGCAGATAACCGGCGTGTATACCGAGGCCGAACAGGGACAATTGGCAGCCGAAACCGCCTGCGCTTGAAAGAAAGACCCCACAACAAAGCCCCTCTCCGACTTCGTATGGAGAGGGGCTTTTTTTATGAGTGGAAGATGGAGCATTGGCAATACTCCGCATCATTGCGGGAGGGCCATGCCCTATCAACCCATGTGCGATTATCGTTGGATGGTGGGACGGTCGACTGAGCGCACGTCGAGGTCCGTCCAGTCCTTGCCTGTGGCCTGAGATTGTTCGACTACAGCCTGCACGATCTTGATCTTCTGATCTAGCTGATCACCTGTACCGAACTCGATACGCTTGCCTGTGGCCGTGACGGCCGTCACTCCGTCGTCGGGCGACCATTCCATCTGGCGCAGTTGCAAGCCTGTCGCTTCGGGCAGGGTCAGATAGATCTGCTGGGCGGTATCCGCGGCGTCGGCCTTGTGCACAGGGAGAGGCTTACCGATCTGCAACGAGTCAGTCATCGGCCCCCGGTCAAATATGGTCACGAAGCCCTGCAGGGTCGTGGCCTCGCCCACTACCACATGGTCGTCGCTGGCAAGGAGGGGGGTGCCGTCGCCAATCACCCACACCGTGGCAGGCTTGCGCTCTTGCACGTGGATTATTACCGTGTTGGGCAGGCGCGTTTCGACCTTCACGCCTTTCAGCAGAGCGGCTTTCTCTGCGAGGCGCGCCTGCACTGCATTGGTATCCACCGTGAAGATGTTCGCGCCCTGCACACCCGCGATAGCGTTGGCCTGATCGAGGCTCAATACTTTACTGCCCTCTATCGTCACCGACTGCACGATATACTCGGGCGAGGTGGCGAATGAGATACCCGCAGCCAGCAGGAACACCAACCCCACGAGTGCGAAGAACCTGCCGCGCTTCACGTCCTCGCTGAACAGTTTCCAGCCCTGCTTTTCCGCGCCCTCCCGCCTCTTTGTACCATCGGGCAACACCAGCGGGCGAGCGTCGGCGCCGAGCACCTGCGCCTGCACCCTCGGCACTGCTTGCAAGTTGCTATTGGCGTTGCTTTTGCGGTTGTTCAGCTTGATATTCATACGTCGAGGGCGCTCCCTATGTCGTCCAGTGCCTGCTTGTTTCGTACACGGTCCTCGTGCCGCTCGAAGGCCAGCGTTATCAGACGGTCAATCAGGTCGGGGTAAGGCACGCCCGTCGCCTCCCACAACTTGGGATACATCGAGATACGGGTGAAGCCAGGAATGGTGTTTAGCTCGTTGAGCCATACCTGCGACAGGTCGCGCTCCAAGAAAAAGTCCACCCGCGCCATGCCCGCACAGTCGAGCGCCTTGAATGCTTCGACGGATATGAGCCTGATTTCCTCGGCCAGTTTATCCGGTATCTGAGCCGGGATAACGAGGTCCGAATTGCCGTCCACATATTTGGCTCGGTAGTCATAGAATTCGTTGCCTGGAATGATCTCGCCCACTACCGACGCCACAGGTGCATCATTGCCCAGCACGCCACACTCACACTCGCGAGCGTCCAGCCCCTGCTCGATCAATATACGGCGGTCGTAGCGAGCCGCGAGGTCGACAGCAGAGGCAAATTCGGCGGGAACATGTATCTTGCCCACGCCCACGCTCGACCCCATGTTCGAGGGCTTGGCAAACATCGGATACTGCATCAGCCGCTCGGCCCGCGCCTGCACGTCGGCAGGGTCGCGCTCCCACTCGCCTCGCGTGATCCCAAGGTAGGGAGCGACGGGCAATGCATGATCTCGGAACACGCTTTTCATTGTGATCTTGTCCATGCCGGCAGCCGAGCCGAGTACCTCTGACCCCACATAGGGGATCCCCATCAGTGCTAGCATCCCCTGTACGGTGCCGTCCTCACCATAAGGCCCATGCAGGACAGGGAAGATCACGTCGAGAGGTTGACCCAGGCGGGCGGTCAATTCTCTGGAGCCAGCTTTGCCGGGTATTATCTCCACGATCTCGGCGCGTCCACCGCCCGATGGGTCAGTCGCGAATACCGAGGAACCCGACTCCGGAGCAGGCACTACTCCCGGCCCGCCTGCGCGCAGTTGGGCCATCGGGTCGCCCGAGGTGAGCCATGCCCCCTTCTTGGTGATGCCAATGGGCACGGCTTCGTATTTATTCGGGTCAATGGCGCGTAGTACGCTGCGAGCCGAGGCCAGCGACACTTCGTGTTCGCTGGACTGCCCGCCAAAAAGCACCCCTACTCGTATCTTGCGCGCCAAATTTCTCTCCCAATCTATACCGGCAGAACAGCTCTGCTATGGAGGATGATCTTATCTACCGAAGTCGTCCTGGATGCGCACCACGTCGTCCAGGTGCGGGGTGGACACTTCGAGAAGTACCGAGTCCTCAACGGCTTCGAACCTGTGGACGGTGCCCGTCGGGATGTGTACCGCCTCGCCCGGCTCCCAGTCATAGGTGTTGTCGCCGAAGGTGAGGATCACTCTGCCCGAAAGGAGGTAGAGTGTTTCCTCCTTGATCTCGTGCTTTTGCAAGCTCAAACGCTTGCCCGCCGACACGAGAAGCACCTTTCCCGCATAATCTGCCGTATGAGCATACCATATCTCTCGACCCCAGGGTTTTTCCACAATTTTGGGGATTTGGGTTGGTTTGTCCATGTACTTTTCTCTCCTTTAGATCTTAGATCGTAAGTCGGGACGACTGACGACTGACGACCGACGACCGGCGACCGACGACGCATGACGCATAACGCATGACTTACGATCTAAGATCTATGATCTAAGATCTACGACTCCCACCATTTCTATTTCCGGTTCCAGGTCCACGCCGAAGCGAGCGCGGACTGCCTCCTGCGCCTGTTGCATGAGGGCCAGCACGTCCGATGCCGTGGCCCCGCCCAAGTTCATCATGAAGTTGGCGTGCTTGGGCGAGAATTGCGCTTGCCCATGTTGATGACCCTTCAGGCCCACCTGCTCTATCAACCACCCTGCTGAATAGCCGGGAGGGTTCTTGAAGGTAGATCCGGCGCTTTTGCCCTGTGGTTGGCTGGCCTGCCGTTCGGACAGGAACTCGCGCAACCGCGTGGCGCATTGTTTCTCAACGTCCCTGTACAGCCTGATATCTGCACTCAATATCACCTCGGGGGGCGACATCGCGCGGCGCCCGTGGGCCTTGAACCTGCTTGTCCTGTAGCCCAACTGTAATGCTTCAACGGGCCACGTTTCCACCTTGCCCTCGTCCGTCAATACCTTTATGCTGAGCAGATCGTCCTTGAGCTCTTTGCCGTGTGCGCCTGCATTACTAACTACTCCCCCGCCCACGCTGCCCGGCACGCTGTTCGACCACTCCAACCCGGACCAACCGGCCTCGCACGTGATGCGCGCCAATCTGCTGAACAGCACGCCCGACGCCACGTGCCACATGCTCATTTCGCCGTCGTTTTCAAGCTGATGGGATATGTCGTGCGTCTTATTGTGGATCACCAGCCCATCCACACCGTAGTCGCCCGCCATTATATTAGTGCCGTTGCCTATCACAAGGTAGGGCAGGCCTCGCTCTCTAGCGAACATTACCGCGGCGATCAACCTCTCGGTAGAATCAGCCACGACGAACAGGCGGGCAGGGCCGCCCACACGTAGCGAGTCGTGCTTGCTCATCGGCTCATCTCGCACGACATCCAGCCCGATGGCTTCTGTTAGCTCTGCAGCGATATCGGGCGTAAAGCGCCATGCGCTCTTGACCGCCTGTCCATGTGTGTTCTTAGCTTGAGGGATATGTCGCCCTGCGTCAGCGTTTTCGGTCAACTCCGATAGTACCCAGTCGCCGACGTGCCAGACGTCGCCCGCGCCCATAGTGATAAGCACATCCCCAGCCTGCAAATCGTCCAACAGCAGTTCGCGCGCTGCTTCCAACGTGGGTGCGAATTCCACATTGGAGCCTGTCATCCTGTCCACGATCTGCCGCCCGCTTACACCGAGCGTATCGTGCTCGCGTGACGCGTAGATTTCGGTCACGATCACCCGGTCGGCCTCGCTGAGAGCCAGGCTGAAATCGCCCAGGAAGTCGCGGGTACGCGTATAAGTATGCGGCTGGAACAGCACATAGATGCGCCTGTTCGGATAGCGCTGTCGGGCGGCCGCAAGAGTGGCCCGGATCTCGGTTGGGTGGTGCGCGTAGTCGTCCACCACGGTCACGCCCGCGACCTCGCCCTTTACGTCGAACCGCCTGCCCGTCCCCTCGAACTCACCCAGCAGATGAGCGATCTCTTGCGAGGCTAGTCCCGCCTCTGAGAGGGCCGCAAACGACCCCAGCGCGTTCAGGACGTTGTGCAGGCCGGGCACCCGTAACTCAACTCGCGCAAGCTCCTTGCCGTCCCTCAGGACGGCGAAATCACTACCCCCGCTCGTGTTGGCCTTAATCGAACCGGCACGCCAGAGTGCATCCTTGCCCAGCCCGAAATACTGCAAGCGAAACGGCACGTCCCCAGCCGCCAGTTCGTCACCAAGCCGGATTGCCCCCTCATCGTCAGCGCACAAGAGGAGCAAACCTCCACGCTTTATATTCAGAGCGAATTCGGCGAAGGCCGCGAAGATGGCCTCTGCTGAGCCATAATATTCAAGGTGGTCGGTTTCGATATTGTTAATAATGGCGACTTCAGGGTGCAAGTAAAGAAACGAGCGATCATACTCGTCCGCCTCGGCAACCAGTTCTCGCCCGCCGCCCCAGTGACCTCCCGCGCCCAGCCCTTTGATCATACCGCCAACCATGTATGAAGGATCGCGCCCGGCCTTCGACAGCACCCAGGCGAGCATCGCCGAGGTAGTCGTTTTGCCATGGGTACCCGCAGCCGCCAACCCACGGCGCCTGTCCATTAGCTGCCCAAGCAGATCGGCCCGCTTCACGATTGGCAACCCTAGACGCAGCGCCTCGGCCCATTCGGGGTTATCGGGACTAAGCGCCGCCGTCAGCACCACGCGGTCGGGCGGTGGCGTGCCAAGATTGCCTACGATTTGAGGGCCGGTCTCAATGCGTGCGCCGCGCGCCTGCAAATCGCGCGTAGCGTCCGTCTCCACGGCGTCCGAACCGGAAACCTCGTCGCCCAGGTCAAGCAATGCCTGGGCCAGCGCACTCATACCCGCGCCGCCTATGCCGATGAAATGCCAATGTGTCATAAGATTGACGGCGGACGACAGACGACCGACGGCATGAGAGCGTCGTCGGTCGTCTGTCGTCCGTCGTCGGTCCTCTTACCCATCAAAGCGCTGCCTTCACCGCCCTCCAAATAGTGTACACAATAACAATCAGCAGGAAAAGTCCGAAAGCCACGGTCGCCATGCCTAACAGGGGGTTGGTCGAAGGCAGGGCTTCCATGCCTATGGAGATTTGGGGCGTAACCGCTGTGGGGTTGCTGCCGCTGCGACTGACGAAGTCGCTCCAATAGTCAAAGGCTTGCGAAAGCGCGAGCACCGAGGCTAACCCACCAAAGATGCCGCCCAAGAGACTCTCCAGCAGACCCGCACTGCGCCCGGCCATTCGACGCGCCAGCCACCATGAAAAGATTATGAGCACGAGATAAAGCCCGCCCGTTGCCACCGGCTCCCAGGCAGGCGCGATCTGCACCGTCGGCGTGTGCACGCTGTCTTCGGGCTTGTCGGTGGCTATGGCCGCGAACTGCCCGATCACGCTCAGGAGCTTGCTGAAAATCAGGTCCAGCTTTGGCCCTACTTTGGCCGCCGCGAGTCCGCTGAAGAATACTCCGATAGTCCACAGCCCCATCACTTTCCAGCCCACGTAAAGCCCGGCCACCACGGCGAGAACTACAGCCGGAAGCATCCACTGCCACCATTCAAGAGTAATAGTCATCGAAGTCTGCGACCCCCTGGGCCTTGCCTTACGTCTCCCTCTTACTCAATCTCAACACACGTATACCTGAGCCTGCACCGACCGGCTCGGGGCGTTCGGCGGCTGTGAAGCGGCTCAGGTTCAATAGCAACCCCACTCCCATGAGCGTGATCAACAGAGAGGAGCCTCCGTAGCTGATAAAGGGCAGCGGCACTCCCGTGAAAGGTATCGCGCCGCTGACGGCCCCAATATTGATCATGGCCTGCGCTATAACCCAGGTGGTCAACCCGGTCGCTAGAAGGGAGCTAAACCCATCGGGCGCGTGCCGTGCCACCCGGAAGCCTCGCCACGCAAACACGAGGAACAGGCTGATCATCAACACCGCCCCCAGGAACCCCACTTCCTGGCCCCACACCGAGAATATGGCGTCGGTAGACTGCTCAGGCAGCCATCCGTATTTTCCTCGCGATGCTCCAAGCCCCTCGCCCGTTAGCCCGCCCGACCCAAGTGTAATGAGCGACTGGAAGATGTGGTAGTTGGTTCCAAGTTGCTCGTCAGGGTTATACGGGTCGAGGAAAGACAGCACACGCGCGAAGCGATATGGCTCCAAGAGCGCGGCCAGCACAAAGCCCACCGCAGACAGAGCAAATCCCGTCGCCAGGTGACGCAAGGCTGCCCCCGCAGCAAAGAACATTGTTACACCGATCGAGAAAACTACCAGCGTGGTGCCCATGTCAGGCTCGATGAACACCAACCCGCTCAGGAAGCCCAGGATGATGCCGAAAGGCAGAAAACCGTTCGATAGGTCCTGTACTTGCTCGCCTTTGCTGTAGCACCAATCGGCCAGGTACAGCACAAGGGCGAACTTCAGTAGCTCTGACGGTTGGAACGACATCGGCCCGAAATCTATCCACCTCACCGCACCGTTAATGGGCGTGCCGAACAGCTTTACCGCGACGAGCAGCAAGGCGGACACCGCCAGCAGGGGCACAGAAAGTTTGCGAAGTTGCTGGTGGGGCACGTTCGACATAACCACGAGCGCCACCATGCCGACCCCAAGCCACATCAGGTGTTTGCCGATCAGGTTCTGGTTGTCCTGGTCAATGCCGCTCGACGAAAAGACCATCAGGACGCCAATAATACACAGGATACCAACCATTGCCAGTATCCAGTAGTCGGGGCGTTCAAATCTGCGTGCGCGTGTACTCATAGCAATCGAAAAGTCCATTCAGGTATTGCGGGTTACGGTGTGCTTGCTCTCTGGACTTCCAAGTTTATGCTATTGGCCACCCATCCCCTGGAGTTTTCCACACCCGACCCTGCCATCGTTGTGCTGGGCCTGCCCCTGGAGCACAGGGTAGCATATGGCATCGAACTCAGTGCCCTTCCAGAAATGCGGTGGATGTGGAAAACTTTGGTAGGTGCTTATTGACCTGACGGCAACTCACCCTTATACTGATTGAACTGAGCCGAGACAAGTTCGCTTGAGGAGGCGCAGGAACAAAAAGCTCGGATGGTCCTCACGGATTGTTCGGGTTTTTTGTTTGCTCGCGGCCCTGCT
Source organism: Chloroflexia bacterium (assembly GCA_035474135.1). GTDB lineage: Bacteria > Chloroflexota > Chloroflexia > QHBQ01 > JADMIH01 > JADMIH01. Next base: position 9,248 of record DATINP010000016.1, read on the forward strand.
CAGGCCTAACGAGGTGGGTGCGGCAATCCCATTATTTCTGCGCGAGCTTGCGGACGATCTGCCTGAACTGCTCGCCCCGGTTGAACTCGTTTCGGAACATGCCGAACGAGGCAGTGGCGGGCGACAGTAGAACCGTGCCTTTGCCGGCCAGTGCATTGCGGGCAGCATCTACCGCCCTGGCGAAATCGTCGTAACGCCCGACTATGTGCACCCCCGCCTCTCGAAACTGTCTCTCCATCAGGTCGGTGGCCGTACCGTCGAGCAATACCACAGCAGCCGTTCTTTCGGCCACCACGGGTGCGAGGGCTGCGAAATCCAAACCTTTGTCGGCCCCGCCCGCGATCAGCACGACCTCTCCGTCAATAGATCGCAAGGCAGCTTCCGTTGAGGCAGGTGTGGTAGATGTAGTGTCGTTCACGTAGCGCACACCGTCCACCTCTGTCACGCTTTCCATCCTGTCGGCGACCCCACCGAACGACGCCAGACCAGCGCGCACTGCTTCGACGGGTGCGCCCGCGAGGAGCGACATGGTGGCAGCACAGGCCGCGTTCGCCAGATTGTGCAGGCCCGGCACGCGCACGATCTCCGGCCCGCCCAGCACCACACTTTCGCCGTCGGGCGGATACCACACCAGTTTGCCAGCCACAAGGAACACGCCCGGTGGCTTCGGCGTGGTCTCGACGCCAAACCAGGCCACTCCTGCAGGCGCATGTTCAGCCCACTTCGACACGATAGGGTGGTCGGCATTGAACACGGCCCAATCGCCACGTGCGGCGCTCTGGTTCCTGTAAATCATCTGCTTGGCCGCACCGTACTCGGCCATGCTTTTGTAGCGGTCGAGGTGGTCGGGCGACAAATTGGTAACGCCCGCAATGTGGACTGATACGGCGGGATCCTCAAACGCCTCAAGCTGGAAGCTCGATAGCTCCAGCACGACAGGCGTCTGAGGCGTGATTCGCGACAACGCTTCAAGAGCCGAAACGCGCAGATTGCCCGCGAGCAGAGCATCGGGCCGCCAGTGCTTCAGCATTTCCCAGGTCCACGTAGCGGTGGTAGATTTGCCCTTCGTGCCGGTCACGGCCACCACAGGCCCAGGGCATAGCTGCAAAAAGATGGTCATCTCCATCTCGATGCGTTTGCCCAGCCGCCGAGCCAGCGCGAGCCAGGGTGACGAGGGCGGCACGGCCTGGTTCCTCACGACTACATCGGCCCATTCGAAATCGGCTTGGCGGTGCTCACCTAACGTGTACACAACAGGCAAGCCCTCAGCTTCGATGGCTGCAATCGAGTCCTGCATCTTGTCGGCGGTCCGCAGGTCGGTGACGCGCACGTTGGCCCCCTGTTGCGACATCCAGCGCACAACACCAAGGCCGCCGCCATGCACACCCAGGCCCATCACGAGCACATTTTTGTTGTGGAATGATCTATTCATAACACCTTATACGACGACGGACAACCACCAACGGGCCCGCCCGTAATCACTTATCGCTTGCCTCGTCCCTACAGCAGCGCCAGCGCCACGCCCAGCATACCACCCACCATACTGACCATCCAGAATCGCATTGTCACCTGCGTTTCCGACCAGCCGATCATCTCAAAATGGATGTGCACAGGAGCCCTCTTGAACAGACGCTTGCCTCCCGTCAGCTTAAAATACAGTATCTGCAATATATCCGATACCGTCTCGGCCACAAACACGATGCCGACCAAAGGCAGCAACAGCCACTGCCCTGTCATAAGAGCACATACAGCCAGCAGGGCACCCAGCGTCAGCGAGCCAGCATCACCCATAAACGCCATCGCAGGATAGGCATTGAACCACAGGAACGCCAGCAGCACGCCGGCCACGGCGAAGCACAGGTAGACGATCTGCGGCTGGCGCTGCAAAAAGGCAATAATGCCGTAAGACATAAACGCAATAGCTGATGTGCCTCCTGCCAAGGAGTCGAGCCCGTCCGTGAAGTTTACCGCATTGGCGCACCCCGCGATCACGAATATCGCTATAGGTATATACAACAACCCTATCGATATAGGCTCGGTGACAAAGGGGACGGAAACCGTGTGCAGGCCGAGCGGGAAGTAGAGTATGAAGGCGGCAATCGTTGATATTGCAAGTAGCCACGCCATCTTGAAGCGCGCCGTCATGCCCCCACGATTTCGCCCCACAGTGCTCATCAGGTCATCGACACCCCCCAATATCCCGCACGAAATAACTATGCCCAGCGGCAATAGCAGCGACTTGAACGTAAGCAAATCCATGAAAACCACGATTATCAGCACCAACGGTACCAGGAAAATCAACCCGCCCATAGTGGGTGTGCCAGTTTTCACCTGGTGACCTGGTGAACCTTCGACGCGGATGCTCTTGCCTATTCCCCGGTCGCGCAGCCAGTTGATCACCGGCTTACCTACCAGCACGCCCAGCACAAAGCCCACTACCCCCAGCGCCAACCCGCGAATCATGACTATGGGTGTCATAGCCTCAGGCCCTACAGGTGCTCCTTGCGCTGCTTCCACAGTAGCCGAAGCTGTGACAGTTGGTGTCGCCTGTTGTGTTAATATAGAAACCAGCAAATCAAGCAAGCCTGTACTGTGCGCGCCCGCAACAGCATGACCGTACGCGCCCCCTTCATAATGAGAGGCGGCAAGAGTTATAAGATCATTCCAGACATGCATCACGTGGCTATCCCACAGTTACAAGCTACCATCCTTGTCACTATTGCTCCGCCTTCACGTCGTCAACCATCTCGTCCGTTTTGCCTCGAATGATGCTATATTCACGTTAAAGCAGCGCCAACGCCACGCCGAGCATGCCCGCCACCATGCTGACCATCCAAAAGCGCATTGTCACCTGCGTTTCCGACCAGCCGATCATCTCGAAGTGGTGGTGCAGGGGCGCCATCTTGAACAGCCGTTTTCCGCCCGTCAGCTTGAAGTAAAGCACCTGCAACATTACCGCCACAGTTTCAGCCACGAATACGATGCCCACTAGCGGAAGTAACAGCCACTGGCCCGTCTGAAGAGCGCACACAGCCAACAGTGCGCCCAATGTTAGAGCGCCCGCATCGCCCATGATCGCCTGGGCGGGGTAAGCATTGAACCACAAGAAGGCAAGCAACACCCCCACGACCGCAAAGCAGAGATAGACGATCTGGGGCTGATGCTGCAAATAGGCGATGATGCCGTAGGACACGAACGCAATAGCCGTCGTTCCACCCGCCAGCGAGTCAAGCCCGTCCGTAAAATTGACAGCGTTGGCCGTGCCCGCTATGAGGAAGATCGCTACAGGTATGTAGAAAATGCCTATGTAAATTGGCCCGACGAACGGCACGTTCATATTGTGCAAGTCGAGCGGGAAGTAGAGGATACACGCGGCGACCGTACCTATCACCAGCAGCCACGCCATTTTGAAGCGCGCAGTCATGCCCCCACGGTCATGCCCTATCGTGCTCATGTAGTCGTCAACGCCGCCCAGAATGCCACAGGAGATCACGATGCCCAACGGTAATAACAGCGATTTGTACAACAGCAGGTCCATGAAAATCGCTATCAGGAATACTAACGGTATCAGGAAGATCAGGCCACCCATGGTAGGCGTGCCTGTTTTCACCTGGTGAGTGGCGGGGCCTTCGACGCGGATGCTCTTGCCGATGCCCCGGTCGCGTAGCCAGTTGATCACGGGCCTACCCACCAGTGCCCCCAGCAAAAAGCCCACTGCCCCCAGGGTTAGCCCGCGTATCATCACGATCTTGGGTAGAGGCAGTAGTTCGCTGGCAGGTGAGCCTTCACCAAGAGGCACGGGGCTGGGCTTGGCTTGCTGGGCCAACACGCTACCCAACAGGTCAAGCAATCCCGTGCTGTGCACGCCTGCCAGGGCATGCCCGTAGCCGCCCCCTCCATAAAAAGAAGCCGCCGAGCTAATAAAATCATTTACAATATGGATCAAATTATCATCCCACAGTACATATTTCGCATAGTCACTCTACCTTCAATCCCTCAACTATCTTGTCCATATAAAGACCCCGTGATCCCTTCACCAGCACGTGATCGCCCTGCTTCAATAGCCCCCTGAGATAGTCTATCACCCGGGAATTCTCCATACTGAAGAAAACACGACCAGGCGGCATGCCCGCACGTTGGGCCTCCTCGCCAATCATGCGACCCAGATTGCCCACCGCTACCAGCATGTCCGCAACCTCGGCGGCGCGACGCCCCACCCGAAGATGACCTTCCTCTGTATGCGACCCCAATTCGAGCATGTCGCCAAGCACCGCTATTTTGGCTCCCGGCATTTCGGACAGCAGGTCGAGCGCGGCCACTACGCTATCGGGCGCGGCGTTATAGCTGTCGTCGATAAGCGTCGAGCCATTCAATCCCGCCACGGGCAGCAGGCGCACCTGGGCGTGCAACCCTTCTAGCGCCTGAACTACCTCGTCCCACGACATGCCCGCGGCGTGGGCGGCTCCGGCAGCAGCCAGCGCGGTGTACACGCTGTGCTTCCCCAGCAACGGCAGGTGGATGGACCGACGACGGACGACGTTGGCTTGGTCGTCCGTCATCTCTCGTACCTCCAGCGTGAAGTCCACCCCCTGCAAGCCCTTGCTCACAACATCAGTGGCGCGGAGGTCGTTGTCGTCACCCAACCCGTAAAAGAGCACTCGCGCCTGAGTTACAGAGTGCATAGCGCGCACCCGGGCATCGTCGCCATTCAACACTGCGGTGCCGCTTGCGGGGAGTGCCGCCACCAGTTCGCTCTTGTTCAGGGCGATCCTCTCTATGGTGCCCATGCGCTCCAGGTGGACGGGGCCGACGTTGGTGACAACCGCAATCTCGGGCGCGGCCAACCCGCACAGGAAAGTCAATTCGCCCAGCGCATAGCCCGCGCCCATTTCCAGCACGGCCTTTTCATGTTCCGGTGTAAGGCGCAATAAGGTGAGGGGCAAGCCGATCTCGTTGTTGAGGTTGCCCGCCGATTTGAGTGTGCTGTACTTCTCGGATAGCACGGCGGCCAACGCCTCCTTCGTGGAGGTCTTGCCGATACTGCCGGTGATTGCGATCGCCTGCGCGCCGCACCGTTCGCGCCACCACCGTGCCAATGCTTGCAGAGCCGCCAGGGGATCATCCACGCGCACGAGCGCTACACCCTCCGGCAACTCGTCAGGAGTGGGCCAATCGCGCCTCACAAGCGCACCGTGTGCGCCGTTCGCTACCGCGCCCGCCACGTATGCGTGTCCGTCCACCCGTTCGCCTTGCAGCGCTACGAACAACGCGCCGTCCTGCGCCCCCCGCGAGTCAATAGTGACCCCTCTAAACTCAACCTCCGCCAACGCAGACGCCCGACCGCGCGCATCAAGCTCGCCGCCCGTTCCCTGTAGTATGTCGTGTAGCGTGAACGTAGTCATAGAACCGCAGCCATAAACACGCATAATCTCGGTGCAAGCACCGCATTAAAGCATACCTGATTGCACCGAAACAGGCAAAGGGGTACGTGATACGTCATGCGTACTGCGAAAATGTACCTGAATGGACTACTTGAAATCTGTCCTATTTTGACATAGATATGTCATTAAGTTAGTAGGACGCTTTTCCTCGCAACGTGTAGAGCATGACGTAGGACTTACGATCTAAGCCTCATCACGGTGTGGGCGTGGCGACCGGCATGTCAGGCTGTATCTTCATGTACATCAGCAGGTCTTTGCCCAGTTTGCCCCACTCTGCCGAGGCGGTATTCTCGCCCCACTGACTGGTACGTGGGTGCATCAGGCCAATATACAGAGTAAACTGGGGGTTCTCGGTTGGTGCGAAGCCCATCGCCGAAGCGAACGTTATGCCGTCCAAATAGCCGCCGCCATCGGCGATCACGTTAGCTGTACCCGTCTTCACCGATACGTGATAGCCATCAATATGAGCTAGCCGCGCAACCCCGCCGTTCTCTACGCCATAAGCGAGCATCTCGGCGACATCGTGGGCGGCCTGCGGGCCAACCACACTGCGCACCTCCTGCCTCTCGCCATGCTCTACCACCTGATCGCCTTTGCGTACTTCCTGCATCACGTAAGGCTTGAGGAGCGTACCGCCGTTCGCCACCGCCGACACCGCCGACACCAACTGGATAGGCGTAATAGCAGCGGTTTGCCCGAAGGCCGTCGTATCGAAATCGAGAGGACTGTAACCCGGGCTATCGGGCCAACTAACGATGCCCGCTGTTTCGCCCGCCATGTCTATTCCCGTGCGCGTGCCGATCCCAAAGCTCTTAAGGTACTCGAAAAACTTGTCCGGGCCAAGTTGCTCGGCGGCAAATATGGCCGCCACGTTATCTGACCGCGCAAGGCCCTGCTCCATGGTCTGCGTGCCCCACTCGGTATGCTCAGCATTGCATAGTTCCACCCCATATGGATAGACGCAGGCCGTGCCGTACATCGTGGTGGTTGACAGGATGGCGCCCGCGTCGATAGCTGAGGAATAGGTGAGGATCTTCATTGTCGAACCAGGCTCGCGCGCATCGGTGACAGCCGGGTTCTTGAAGTTTTCGTAGTTAGTCTCGGTGTTGAACTTGTTCGGGTTGAAAGTGGGAAAGTTCGCCATCGCCAGTATCGCGCCCGTGTTGGGGTCCTGTACTATGGCGTAGCCGCTGTCGGCCTGGTACTCTTTGATAGCATCCAGCAAGCCGCGCTCAACCAGGTACTGCACGCCACTATCAATAGTCAGCACAAGATCGGAACCATCCACTGCAGGTTGGGTTTCGGGCTGCTCCAAAGCCAGCGGGTTGCCGTATGCGTCGCGCTCGGCATCAATCCAGCCCGCTTCGCCCGCCAACTGGGTGTTATAGTACTCCTCGACCCCATAATGCCCCTGGTTATCGTAGTCGGTAAAGCCCAGCACCGAAGCCGCCAGTCCGC
>DATINP010000017.1:0-11898 GCA_035474135.1 Chloroflexia bacterium
GGCTGGGGTACAGTAGATGCCGTCTACGACCGGGCGTATAGGGGTTGCAATATCTGATGCGCGCGTTCCGACCAGTGTGTTGGAGCGCAATGGCTCTATACGAATAGTTGGGGAAAGCGTAACGCCTGGGCTCAGCACCGGGACGACTGGGCTGGGGGTTGGGTCCGAGGAGCAACCTGCCAAGCCGGACAGCGCGATAAGTATAACCAGTACAGCGATTGACCCGGTGATACCCGTCCCACGATCCAATAGTTTGTGCTCCTCCTCCATTGTGCAGCGTAGCAGCGCCAGTATAACACGCCCAGGTCGCTATGATATAATTGCAAGACATGTTTCGACAATTGGCAAGAAAGCTTGCCTCGGCTTCAAGCAGGGAGAGGACAGAGTATGCGCGCCTCCGGGCCACACATTCACAGTGGTAAAGCAGTCGTCGGTATTGCGTTAGGCCTGGTGCTGCTCATACTCATTATAGGTTGCGACAGCACGCCCGCGATTGTGTCGACACCAACATCCGTGGCGCCAAACCTTATTGCCACACCTACCCAGATTCCGCCAACAGCCACGGTTGAGCGGGCGTCGCCGACCACAACCTCTGCGCTCTCGACCGCCACTCCGGCCTCGGCGTGGTCACCTAGTATCCAGTGGCGCGGCGGCGAATGGTACCTGCTAGGCGTCAACTACCCTTATTACCACTACGGTAACGACTTCGGAGGTAATGTCTGGGGAAGTTACGGCGTCCACGACCCCAGCACGAATGCAGAGGTCGATGCCGACTTTGAACAGATGTCTGCCATGGGGATACGGACTGTGCGCTGGTTCGTGTTCGCGGACGGTCGAGCCGGGATCACTTATGACGCGGCGGGGATGCCATCCGGTATCGATGAGTTTGTGACAAAGGACTTCGATGCCGCGTTGGAGATCGCCCAACGACACAATATTGGCATCAATTTTGTATTGCTTGATTTCCGCTTCATGTACGACGCCCAGACGGAAAACGGCGTGCAACTCGGGGGGCATGCTGCTGTCCTTGCCACCCCGGCGGGCCAGGAGGCTCTCGTCCATAATGTGTTCGAGCCGATCTTCCGGAAGTACGCCAACAATCCGGCGATCCTGTCCTGGGAAGTGATGAACGAGCCGGAGTGGACGCTTCGAGATGCCGGAACTGTTCACAAAGAAGTTAGCCAGCCTCTCACACTCGCAGACTTCCGCGCATTTGCGAAGCTCACTATTGAATCGATACATTCGATTGCGGGAAGCTATGCCACCATTGGCGGCGCAGATATGAAGTGGGCGCAGAACTGGATGGGGTTAGGCCTGGACTACTATCAGATTCATTTTTACGACTGGATGAGCCCCTACAGTACGGACAATCTGTTCACCATGCGCGCCGAATCACTGCGGCTCGACCGTCCCGTGGTGGTGGGGGAATTCCCGGCCGACCATAGTACGGTTGCGGGGCTGCGGGATTATCTCAACGACTGGTACACGATGGGCTATGCGGGCGCATGGGCATGGAGCTTTCGCGCTGACGCGACATGGGGAGGGCCGGACCCCGAGGTGCTCAGCTCATGGGCGGAGGCCCACAAAACGACGGTTGATATACCGCCGGCTCCTTAACGTCGTGTTTTGGCGCCGGACGGCTAGTTGGGCAGTACAATCTGAGGACAACTCCCGCTCAGCAGTTTCGTTAGCTAGAACGTTTGCGGGCTGGCACTTTCTGACACGCTAAATCGACGGACAAGGCCAGCGGGACGCGGGCGAGAAGACGACTTTCCCAGTATCCTAGACGTTGTAGTAACCCAAAACTGCGCCCCACCAGTCGCCACCTTAGGCGGCGAGGGAATGTCGGGGGTGAAGAAGTGGGCATACCCGGGTCGCCACCCCAACGTTCCTGCGCATAGTAGTACCAGAAATCCCAAACCTGCCCCAGGATGTGAAAGCTGTACTGCCAGCGAACGGGCCGCAACCCATGGCGGCGAAGCATGGCACGCAGGCCTCGATAGGTGAAGCGTTGGACGTGCCCTTTCGCGTAGGCCTTCAGATCGTCTCGCCAGCCAAGCTTCCAGCGGAGCCACTCAAACGTGCCTGGTTGCCCTTCAGCCGGCACATTCGCGGCGAGCAGTCCGCCCGGTCGAAGCACACGATAGACCTCGTCGAGGCTACGGTCGGCATCGGGAATGTGCTCAAGAACGTCATAGAAAACGACCGCATCGAAGCTTGCGTCGTGATAAGGCAGGTCATTTATCGAGGCCACAACGAATGGGACGTCGCCACCCGACGCTTGCGCAGTGCGAATGGCGGTGCGGCTAAGATCGCAAGCGTGGATCACCAGATCGGGACGGGCCTTAACCATGGCACGGGTAGTAGCGCCACCGCCACACCCTACTTCCAGGACGTGGCTGCCGGGTGCTAACTCAGTCAGGGCCGCCATGGCACGCTCTACTTTCATGACCGCATAATCGCGCCTGCCGCCTGCCCCGATCTCCTCGTGAGCACCCATAATGTGTTCGACCGCTTCGTAATCATATTGCGCGCCCGGCCCGGATCCGGGCACTTGTTCAGTGTCTTTCGTTTGCGCGATACGGGTCATGCTCGCTCCCCCTCTTTGGCGTTACTCACCCGCTGCACAGAATTCGTTTTGTCCGGGCGAAACACACTTAGCGGCCGCCAAGTATTTGCCGTCCGAACATGCCGAGGAGGACGTCATAAGGAGCCGGGTTCTCCGGATGATGCTCGAAGCGTGCCCGCTCAAAGTATTGCACGGTGTAGGACTGACCATCTTCGAGCGTCTCGTCGAATTCTTCGCTTATTGGGTAGCCGAATTGAGGCAGCCCACCGTTCGCTGTCCAATAGTCCAGGAAGCTACCCTCGACATTGTGGCCGGTTTCGGGGAAGAAACGGGCTCCCGGCTTCGCTGTCACGGGCGGATCGGCTGGGTGAATCTTACGCCCGAACTGGCCGAGTAGCACCTGGTATTGCGGGTCAGTATTCTCGGGGTGGGACTCCATACGCACTCGCTCGAAGTACTGTACTTTGTAGGACTTACCATCTTCGAGCGTCTCGTTGAACTCGTCGCTTATCGGGTAGCCGTTAATCGCAAGTTGGCCGTGAGCATTCCAGTACGATAGGAACGGCTCATTTACGCATTTGCCGGTTTCCGGGAAGAGACGACCCGTGCAAGGCCCACCAGGTGACTGGGTGGCCTGAGGGATAGGCGGTGGTGCAGTGCCCCCGTAAACCTTTTCGCTCATGTCGGCGGCCCAGACTCGTCGATACTCGGAGAGGCCGGCAGATGTCAGGTTGAGCTTATCCGGGGATATCTGATCCTGATGCGCTCCGAAGTAGGCCCAGAAATCTGGCCCCGGTATGATCTGTGGGTAGGCGGCGTATAGCTTGTCGATCTCCGCGTTCAGGCGCGGGCCGTTCGCCTGGATTTTGTCAGTTAGACCGAAGGGTATCTTGGGCACGACCGGGATCTTGCCGGCTGCCAATACGGCCTGGATCATGATATCGTAGTTTTTGTAGAAGTCGGCTGGTAGTTCCGGCTTGCCCGCGTCGAAGAAGTCGGCGTCAGTAGTGCCGAAGCTGAGCACGACGAACCGACCGGGGAAAACAGACAGCCAATCGTTGATGAAACGCGCTCCATCGCCACTTTGCACGAAGCTGGTGCCGCCACTCTCCTCGGCAGGGTAGTACGCAGGGTGGGAGCTGTTTATGAGTTGTGCGAACGTGCCGATGCCACGCGGGTCGTGATCAAGACCGCCCGCAGAAATGTAGTCTCCATAGAAGATCCAACTGTCCTGCACCCCTTGTGATGCATCGTGGATATCCATATTTATAGCTACATCGCGGTTCTGGTTTGCACCGAGGACCTCGCTTACATTGAGTCTGACCCAGTTGTAGCCGGTGAGGTTAAGCGCGTGCTGACGCGAGTGGTACGTGTTCCCGGTGACGCTAGTCAGTGTGACCCAGCCGTCCTGCGGAACGGCGCCTCCGGCAGCGGCGTTGGCCTCCACCGTGTAGGAACTGGGCAGGTTGTAGGCGAGATTCTGAGTGATAGTATAGTTGTAATCGGGGGTAATGGGATCGTTATACCACGCCAGGAGGATGTTACCTCGCTGTGCGACCGGGACGCCGGAGAGATCATAAGCGAGCCAGGCCGGCACGCTGCTGGAGCGCCAGTAGGAACCGTAATCGTTATCGTTAGCGGCATTGGCATCACGACCAAGTGAAGAGGATGCGTAGGCTGGTACGCCGCGACTGATAACGGGCATGGGCGCGGGTGCGGCTATATCTGCAGCGGAGACCGACCTGGCGGGTCCGGCCAGCAGTACCGGGAATAGAAGACCGAGGCAGACGAATGAAGCGAGCAAAGCTGCAACGGTCCGCATCTTGGCCGCCCTGAGGCTTCCTTTCGCACGATGCCCCTCTCGCACTGCAGCCACGTGGCTGCCCCTTTTCGAGGCAATCGAACCACGTTGCACGCTGATCCTATGACTAGACATTGTCTACCTCCTAATGCCTACGTTAACAGGCACGCATATGATGATGTCTCGTAGTAAGTGCGCGCCGGCACTGCGTTTCGGAACGGCGCGCCAGGCTAGGTGCCTGATGGATAAACCATATACCAGCCAGAGAGGGCCGTCAAGATAGATCGACCCGATATGCAGGCGACGGAGCAAGAAATGTGCCACAAGCGATAAGGCCGTACGGGGTTTCGTTCAGTGACGAGGCACGGGGCTGTAGTCGCTTCCCGTCCGGCGAAACAAGTCGTATCACGCATTCAAGGCCCACCTGTCACTTTAGGTGGGCCTTCTTGCGATTGTTCTGCACCGGATCAGCTTTTCGGTCCGGACTCAATGTGCCATGCTTGAGATTAGTTCTTGCGCAGCGTGGTTACCAACCCTACCAGGTTGAACATTGCGAACGACACCGGTAGGCCAACAACGGTCAGGCTGATAAAGTATGCGGCGAACGTCCAGACGAGTGAGGCCCACCAGCCGATCAGCACAAAGTAGATCACGCGAACCCACATCGGCAGCTGCTGCGCTCCGGTGGTCACCATCGTGATGTCGCCTACTGTCTGTACGTGCATCTTTTGACTGCCTGGTGACAATGTCATTACCTGGGGCACGCGGTTTAGCATAGTCAGGCCGAATGGCAACCCCACGACAGTCACATTCAATATCCAGGCCACCAGTAGCCATATGCCTGTGAGCCACCAGCCCACGAAAATAAAGTACAATCCACGTACCAGGCACCCGGGGCCACCACTTTGCACGACTATTGTTGGGGATGGTTGTGACATCTTGAGTCTCCTTACTGGCAATATGCTTTAGTCAGTTTACGCGTGATCCTGATTGATCGGTGCGCTCTTAACTGTTCCCACGTTGCGTCGTATGTGCGACATATATTGTCAAAATCATCAGCGGCGAGCGTCCAAAGCCTCGCACTGGTCGCAAGGTCAGGCCCTGTATTGCATCCGGGCGATGGACCAGGCACTTACCACCGCCCATGTGCCTTCCAAAAGCAGGAAACCCCACTGTTGCTCGATTATCGCGACAATTGCAAGAATGCCCGAACCTACCAGGTTGAGGACGACATAGCGCAAGTCGCTCGTGCGCATCTTGCCCATTTGCGCCGCGATAAATGCTGCCAGTATAAGCAGCGAGCCCAGTAAAGAAACGCCCTGTACAATAACATCCTGCATTAGAATGCTCTCCTAGTTCTGCGTTACCGAAGTGCTCCAGTCTCGTAAAGCGAGACGGGGGCAAATTGAGCGGTGCCGTCCGCCTTGTTTGCCAAAGTGATCGCGAGGTTTACCGTGCCCGGTGGACATAGCACGGCCACCTCAAGTGGCCCTGGCTCAGCGGCCTGCGGCCCCGGAGGGGCAACGGTCTGCAACAGTGCAACATTGGTCGCGCTCAGGCACTGAAGTCCGACTGCGCGCGTGGCCCCGTTTGCGCTCGCCGCCCGAGGCTCGTCAAGGCTGTACACGTCATAGGGCACAGCAGGGATCACGGTCACGGCCTGCGCACCGGCGCTCAGGCTCGCTCCATTGCCGTTGATCGTGTTGGACTGGTCTGCCGACGGCCCTGGGGTTATCAACCACTTACTATCTGCGGAGGTGAAAGCCAATTGCCCATTAGCTGGGGAAAGCTCGCCGACGTGAGCTCCCGGCTTCACATAAAGGTCGAGGTAGAGGGGGTTGTAGTAATACTTGTGCATGATCCGCACGTAACCCAGGGCATTTAGCTGGTCGTGATACACTTGAAACTTGGGTGAGTCGTGGTATGGGAACCAGACAATGTCATTGTCACTTGGCAAAAAGAACGTGTCTGTGACCATTACGCTGTTCAGGGTTCCGGGGAAATAGTAGTCGATAATTGTCTCGTCGACATCGCGCACGATCAGGAATTGGTCATGTCTGGGCGCGACGGCGGCTACATCTGTAGCCATGCTTTGCCAGTCCTGCTTGAAAGCCGCGCCATAAATCTGTTGGATGGAGACCAGGGAAAAACAGATCATGGTGGCATAGCCTATCCAACCAATGGCATTTACCCACAGGGGCAATTTGCCTCGCACCGTGGCCGCGCCCGCGAGAATTACCCAGCCGACGAGCGCGTATAGGGTCGTGCGGGACGCGAAGCCAGGGCTGACGATGCTCAGAACAATAGCGGTGACGACCGTGCCTAGCCACACCACCAGTGCCAGGCTCAAACCTAACTTCGAGCGCACGAACAGTACGACCGTGCCTACAAGTCCGGCGAGCCCTGCGCCCGCCACGAAAATGCGATACAGAAAGCGAGCGCTTTCCCAGGGTAACTGGGGCTGTGAAAGAAAGAAACCGCGCTCGGCCAACCCCGAAATCTCCATCATCTGGAACGCGACTTTGCGAGGCTCTACGCCCAGATAAGTCACACGGAACGGGTCGGCGTCCTGGATACTCATGAGCCACTGTGGAACCCAGGGAAGATAAGCCACGATGGCCAAGCCGAGGGCGACAAACAACGGTAACGATCGGCGCTTCTGTTTCCAGATCAGCACGGCGAAGAGTAATGCCTGCGGGACCAGGCCATAGAGCGAGCTATAGCTGAAGTACATCGCGAGAAGCACCGCGACGCCGTACCAGATAGCCCACTTGCGCCGTGGCTCATAATAATATTCGACCAGGGCGAGGTAGGAAAGAGCCACGAAAAGCAGGGAAGGCACGTACATTCGTGCCTCCTGCGAGTACCAGAGGTGTAACGGCGAAACTGCCAACGCCAAGGCAGCGGCGAGCGCGACCTGTGTGCCTGCGACCCTGCGGGCAAGATAGTAGACCACCGGTATAGTGAGAATGCCGGTGATGACCGATACGATGCGCCCGGCGACCAGGTCGGGTAGGACGAGACTGAATAGCTTGGCGGTGGCCCAGTACAGCGGTGGATGAGAATCGTACGCCCCGTGTAGCCCCAACACCTGCGTCCAGGACTGGTGCATGAATAGGATGCTTGAGCCTTCATCGATCCAGAGGCCCATGCCTGTGAAATTGTAAATGCGTATCGCTGCGCCCAGCAGGAATACGACCCAGGCTGCTCGGTCAGGCCCCCCTAATTTGTTTAGCGCTCGGTCCACAATTCCTCGCATTACGCGAAGAACGAAGGTCTAACTGCTCTGACCTTCGTCCTCTTTTGCCCCAAGCCCAATAGCAAGCGATTAGTCTATTACTGCAAGCACATCACGCTCAGAGAGGATCAGATATTCAGTGCCGTCCAGCTTAAACTCGGTGCCGGAGTATTTTGAATAGAGTATGCGCGCGCCTTCCTCGATCTCAGGTGCCACTCGCTCACCCGACTCGAGAAGCTTGCCCGGGCCGACGGCTACCACTTTGCCTTCTTGCGGTTTCTCTTTGGCCGTATCAGGAATCAGGATGCCGCTTGCCGTAACTTTCTCGTTCTCTGCGGGCAGGACTACAATTCGGTCGCCAAGGGGTTTTAAGTTTGCCATTTCATCCTCCGGTAACTTTGGTATATCTTAGCACTCTATTTACAACAAAGTATTCAATAGTGCAAATCTCTTATGCAGATCTACAGGCTATCAGAGATTTGACGGGTTCTCTTCAATTGGGATATTATGCTATGTATGCAAACCTCCGTTCGCGCACAGGATTCCACCAACGGTAATGAGGCCGAGCCTATACCTACAGGTCTTCCCCCCACGCCTGCCGCTACACCCGCACAACTGCCGCTGCTACTACTTCGGGCTATGCGACCGAAACAGTGGACCAAGAACGGACTCTTATTTGCAGGTTTGCTGTTTGCCCTCGAGTTTACTCACTGGAATGCCATTTGGCGTGCCTTTGTTGGGTTTGCGCTCTTTTGCCTTTTTTCCAGCTGTGTTTACATAATAAACGACCTTCGCGACCGCGATAAGGACCGGTTGAGCAAGCGTACCGCGTCCCGCCCGATAGCCTCGGGTGCACTAAAGCCACAGGCGGCAATTGCATTTGTCTCCATTCTATTGCCCGTGACGTTCATCCTTAGCTACTGGCTCAGCCCCTGGTTCGCGCTGATCGGGGCCATCTACATGGCGAAAGACTTCGCTTACTCATTCGGCCTGAAGAATGTTGTTATCCTTGATGTGTTCCTGATAGCAGCAGGGTTCACGATACGCGCCGCTGCCGGGGCAATAGCGATTGGGGCGCCTATTTCGTCGTGGCTCTATCTGGTAACGACCCTGGGAGCTTTATTCCTCGCCCTAAACAAGCGCAAACACGAGCTTATCTTGCTGGGTGAGGAGGCGGGCACTCATCGCAAAGTGCTCGACGAATATTCCACGGCTCTGGTGGACGAGATGCTCGCCGTGGTAACGGCTTCGACCGTTATGGCCTACAGCCTTTATACGTTTACCGCCGAAAACCTGCCCAAGGCGCTGAAGGACAACCATTTGATGATGTTGACCATTCCGTTCGCGCTGTACGGCATCTTCCGCTATCTCTATCTGGTCTTCCAGAAAGACGTAGGCAGCAGTCCCGAAGAGGTCTTGTTGAAGGACCGACCCTTGCTGGTTTGCGTGCTATTGTGGGGGCTGACGGCCGCCGTGCTTCTGTATATTTTTTCGCCACTTGGTGGCTTCTTTCCAGCATAGGCGTGTGGTTCGGATCGTCCATTTTCAAGCGGCACACCCCCGAAAAATGGTATAATAGTGTTAGGGCAAAGTGTGCTTTGCTCCCCTGAAGATGCTCCTTTAAGTGAGTATTTGAGCTTGATTTTTATGAGGAGATAGCGCATGAGCATCCAATCCACAGTCGAACCGGTTGCTCGTCTGATCGACGAGTTAAACAAGTTGCCTGGCATCGGCCCAAAGAGCGCGGCCCGCCTTGCATTTTTCCTGCTGAAAAGTCCTAAGGAGCAGACCCAAGCTTTGGCTGAAGCGATCCTCGACATGAAGGAGCGCATTGTCTTCTGCTCGGTGTGCTTCAATATCACCGAAGAGGATCCCTGTTCGATCTGCCAGGACGCCAGCCGTGACCGCTCGAAGATCTGCGTAGTCGAAGAGCCTCTCGACGTGATAGCAATCGATCGCACGAACGACTACAAGGGGCTGTATCATGTCCTACATGGTGCGCTAAACTACATGGAGGGCGTTACGCCCCAGCAACTGAAAATCGACGAACTTATCAAGAGGGCACAGGCTGACGAGGTGGATGAAGTGATCCTCGCCACCAACGCGACCACCGAGGGCGATGCCACCGCGATGTTTATTAACCGTCAGCTTGCGAAACTCGGTGTGAGGACGACACGCCTCGCGAGGGGCCTGCCGATGGGCGGGGACCTGGAGTACGCGGACGAAGTAACGCTGAGTCGGGCGCTTGAGGGAAGACGTGAGATGTAAATCTGTGGGGTTCAGAGGTTATCGGGCGTAGTTCGCTAGTTATTGGGCCGTTTATCCAGCATATATTGGGCGGGTTGTCCGTTAGTTATTGGGGCTAACCCTACAGCCAGCCAGTTCAGAGAGTCCTATGCTGCCGCTTGAAGAGAGATGGAAGTTGCCGCCTGAAGAACAGGACATTGAAGTTACTCTGTATTACCTGACAAGGGAAGAAGGTGGGCGTAAGAAGCCCGCCTTCTCAGGGTACAGGCCACAGTTTCACTACAGTGGACGCGATTGGGACGCGGTTCATTCATATCCCGATGTTGAGTTTGTTCAACCTGGACAGAGTGCCAGGGCGTACCTATCGTTTCTCAGCCCGGAGTGCCACGTTGGTCGGCTCCAGCCTGGCACCGAGTTCCTTGTACGGGAGGGGCAAAGAGTTGTAGCGCGTGGTGTAGTAACACGTATCCTAAATCTTGAGGAGTCCGCCAAGCGTATAGGCAGAGACCCCGCAGGATGCTGGGACTAGCTGAAAGCAAGCCCCTATATGTTCTGAACTTAGTGGGGTTAGCCCCGATAACTTCTGAACGACACGCGTAACCGCAGGCGATTCGGCTCAATAGCTGACGAAAACCACAAGAGATGTAGGATTGTGGCCTCGACAACCTGTTGGCCTATTCGTTCAGAACCTACTGGGGCCAGCTATCAGTAAAATGGTTCAGATATTGAGACCAGAATGAAAGCACGAAAAGCGATCGCCTCGACTTCCCAGCTACACAGTCGATATAAGCAGGATCAGGAAAGACACCAGCAAAAGATTGACCAAGCTATTTGGAGATATAGCCACGCGCACATGAGTAACGCGAAATGGCGCAAAGCGTTTCGAATCCTATATTCTATCGAACCGCCGTTAACCCGATGTCTTTGGAAGTTCGTAGCAGACGAGCGCGTCTTTAGTACAGGCGTACCACGAGAAGAAGATCTGCTAGACACCCACTTAGCTGACGGACGCTTTCAACCGGAGTTTGTGTACCGTGAAATTGAGTGGGTTGAGATACCGGCCCAATACCAGATTGATGACACGGGTGACGCCCCTCAGATTGTGCATCAAAAGGTCAGTGTCGTACTGGAAGCCTTAAATAAGGCTGGCAAATTCCCCGTTGCACTCCCAGAGTCTGGACTGCTACTATATGGTTATTCCTAGTATTTACTAGTACCATAAGGTGATAGTCAGCCTTTATAGATTGCGGGCGAATGGCCCGCTAGGTTCTGAAAGGTGCAAGATCTGCTCGGTCCAGAGCCGGCAGAAAAAGGTTCCGAAACTCGCTGCTGATTCGCTTGACATCGCTCTGGGGGTCATGTATAATAAGGGGCACCACGGAAATGTGGGGCAAAAAACAAAAGGGGGCCAGCGATACAACACTGACCGAAAGACGAAACCGAGAGGCTAGTTATGTGTGTTGTGACGCCGGTGGGCAGAAACCACCGGTCTTCTTTTGCCGAAAAGGCACATTAACAATTGAAAAGTGATGATAAAGCGAGAAACATAAGTCAGTTCTTCCAAACGTAAATAGTGGAAGTCTGTGTGACAGATTTCTGCAAAGTTCTTGTTTGGAGAGTTTGATCCTGGCTCAGGACAAACGCTGGCGGCGTGCTTAACACATGCAAGTCGAACGGTCTTTCTTCGGAAAGATAGTGGCGGACGGGTGAGTAACACGTAGTTGACCTGCCCCCTTGTGGGGAATAACTCCTCGAAAGAGGAGCTAATACCGCATAAGTTCTTCTGTACAGGCAGAAGAGGAAAGCCCTGATTCGTTAGGGCGCGAGGGGAGGGGACTGCGGCGGATTAGCTAGATGGTGGGGTAAAGGCCTACCATGGCGACGATCCGTAGCTGGTCTGAGAGGACGACCAGCCACACTGGGACTGAGACACGGCCCAGACTCCTACGGGAGGCAGCAGTGAGGAATATTCCACAATGGGCGAAAGCCTGATGGAGCGACGCCGCGTGAAGGAAGAAGCCCTTTGGGGTGTAAACTTCTTTT
>DATINP010000018.1:0-11956 GCA_035474135.1 Chloroflexia bacterium
GTTTGACGTAGAATTGCTGGCCGAGGTATCAGGGCAGGAGGACGCGGACCTGGTTGAGGAGTGCCTGCTTGAAGCGGTGCGCACCCACCTGCTCCGGGCCAGCGGCCCCGGCACTTACACTTTTGGCCACGACAAGATACGTGAAGCCCTGTACGACGAAGTTACCAGTGTGCGCCGGCGTCGCCTGCACGGTTTTATTGGCCGAGCATTGGAGGCTCGGAACGAACCCGAGGGCGCGCAGACACAACTTGCCGCACCCCAGCATCTTGCCGAGTTGGCATTCCACTTTGCCCGTAGCGGCGACCGTGCAAGGGGCGCGATGTACGCACGGCAGGCCGCCGAACAGGCTTTGAGCACATACGCGCCCGAAGACGCGATTGCTCATTACAGGGCGGCACTGGGCTTCGCCGATACGTCCGACGCACAGCGCGGTGAACTGTTGCTGGGGTTGGGCAACGCGGCGCTGCTCGCCAATTCTCACGCAGAGGCCGTGGCGGCGTTCGAGGCGGCGCAGTCCTGGTATGAGCGAGCAGGAGAAAACGAGGGGGCGGCCCGCGCAGCGCACCGGTTGGGCAATGCCTGGTGGCAGCAAGAGGCTATCCCGCAGGCGAGGATCGCCTTTGAAACGGCGGTCGCCCTCTTTGCCGGTCGCCCGATCCCCGAATCAGTGACGGCGCTGGTAGACCTGAGCAGTCTGCTCACCCTCAGCCTGAATCAGCACGATGAAGGGCGGAAGTACGCCAAGCAGGCGCTTGAACTGGCCCTTCAGATCGGGGACGAACGCCTGATCGCGTCGGCCAGGCGAGCCTTGGGCAATCTGATGGTACGCGCAGGTGACCTGGAGGGAGGTAAAGCAGTACTTGTGGAGGCGCTCGATCTGGCAGCAATCGCCGACGACCCGGCAGAGGCAGCCGAGTGTTGCGCCTGCCTGACCATGGCATCCACCTGGAGCGGCAATTTTAAGCATGCCGTCGATTATGCGCAGCGCCAGATTGAGTTTGCCCGCCGCTGCCACGCTCATTATTTGCTGCGCCACGTGTACACGCATCTGGCATTGTTCTACTTCTATCAGGGCCGGCTAGACCAGGCCGAGCAAATGGCGGCTGAGGAGCAACTTGTGTTGGGGCGCTCGGGCAATACCGAGGCGCAGGCCTACCTGGATATAGTCAAGTCGTTGCTCGCGGCGCAGGGGCGAGGACAGTTCGCCGAAGGCCTGCAACTGGCCGAGGGTGCCCTCACGGCCTGGCGTGGTCTCAACTCGAACAGTGTTGTATGGCATCTCGGCAATCTTGCCGTATTGCAGGCGGTGGCCGAGAAACGAGACGATGCTCTTGCCCTTCTGGACGAACTTGAGGCTACTATGGCTGTGCTGCCGCCAGGTAGCGCGCCCTTTATTATGGTGCTGGATCAGATGGCGACGACGGGGTTGTTGCTGGGCGAGCGCGAGCGCGAGCGCCTGTTCCGTTTCTACCCTATGCTTGCCTCTTTTCGCGGACGTATAGGGAATAGCATCATTGATAGGCTATTAGGGGAGATCGAGACCTTGCAGGGCGACTTTGCCGGTGCCCAGGTATCGCTTGCAGCCGCCGAAGCGATCGCTCGCCGCGAGGATATTGTCTGGGAATTAGCCTTTGTGCTCGTGGCTCGCGCCAATCTGGCCCTGGCGGTGAAGGGTGAAAAGAGCACCGAGACGGCGCGGGCCTTGCTTGTGGAAGGCCTTGACCTGTTCGATAAATACGGCAGTACTCCTATCTCTGAACGAGTACGAGACACGCTGCGCACGTTGAACGGGCCTCGTCGCGGCAGCGCGAAAGAGAGACCCGCCTTACCGTCGGGCCTCAGCGTTCGGGAAGCCGAGGTGTTACGTCACGTGGCCGCGGGCAGAACCAACCGCGAGATCGCTGAGGAACTTGTGCTCAGCGAGAAGACTGTGAACAACCACCTTGAACGTATCTTCGCCAAGATAGGCGCAAACAACAGGGCGGCAGCCTCGGCCTTCGCCGTCCGCCACAACCTGGCGAAGTAAGCGAACGAGTCTCAGGTCGTCGGTTGATGCTTAATTCCGTTGCCATTAGGTATTTCTCCCTAATCCTGTGTTGATCATTGCCGCGCAAACCCAGCGTGCAAAGTTGGGGTGTTCTCCAGATGCGACAGTGGGGCTTTGCCCGGTACACTCCTGTTACCAACGCCATTCGGGGCGTTGACCATGATCAGGAGTACAGGGTTAGAGTTCATAAAGGAGAAAACCAATGGTCGCACAGACAACACAGGCAATTGATCCCGCAAAGGTAGAGGCATTCGCGGGGCGTATGTTGCAGATTCTCAATGGTGGGATGCTCAGCCTGCTAATCAGCGTGGGGCACCAGACCGGGCTGTTCGAGACGCTGGCGGGACTGCATCCCAGCACCTCGCAGGAGATCGCGTCCGCCGCCGGGCTACACGAGCGCTACGTGCGTGAGTGGTTAGCGGGTATGGTGACGGGCGGCATCATCGAGTACGATCCCATGCTAAAGACCTATGCCTTGCCCGCTGAACACGCTGCGATGCTTACACGAGCGGCAGGCCCGAACAATCTCGCGGTGCTCGCCCCGTTTGTTTCGCAGTACGGCGCTATCGAACAGGGGGTTATTTCGAGCTTCCGCAACGGCGGTGGCGTGCCGTACAATGCCGCTCCTCATATTCAGCACTTGCAGGACGACCTCAACCGTGCGGTATACGACGCGACCTTAATCAGCACCACCTTGCCACTCGTGCCCGGGCTGGTAGATAAGTTGAGAGCAGGTATCGAAGCGCTGGATATCGGGTGCGGCGAGGGCCATGTGCTGAACCTGATGGCGCAGGCATTCCCCAACAGCCACTTCACCGGCTATGATTTTCAAGAGGATGGGATCGCCGCCGCGCAAGAGGAAGCACGCGCGCTGGGCATCACGAATGTACGCTTCGAGCTAAAGGACGTGGCGAGTCTCGATACGTCCGCCTCTTACGACCTTGTCACGGCTTTCGACGTGATCCACGATCTGGCCCACCCGCGCCCGGTACTGAGCGCGATCCACAGAGCACTGAAGCCGGGGGGCACGCTGTTGATGGTGGACATAGCCGCGTCCAGCAACCTGGAAGACAACCTTGAGCACCCCATAGCCCCCGCTCTCTATACGGTATCCCTGTTCCACTGCATGACAGTATCGCTTGCCCAGGGAGGCGAGGGTCTGGGCACCATGTGGGGCGAGCAGAAGGCGCGCGAGTTGCTGGCAGAAAGCGGCTTCACGCGGGTGGACGTGCAGCAAGTGCCCGGTGACTTCCAGAACAATTACTATATTGCGGGAAAGTAAAACGTGAAAGGTGAGACGTGAGGACGCTTAATCTTCACGTCTCACCTCCCACCACTGAAAGGGAGAGCAATATGTACGACGCAATCATAGTTGGGGCACGCTGTGGAGGGTCGCCTACCGCCATGCTGCTCGCGCGCCGGGGCTACAGGGTACTGCTGGTGGATCGGGCCACTTTCCCGAGCGACATCTACAAGAACCACTTCGTGCGGCAGGAGGGTATCGCGCAGCTTGCGCGTTGGGGACTGCTGGAGAAAGTTAAGGCCTCCAACTGCCCGCCGGTGCGTACCCAGATCCTCGACCTGGGTGATTTCCCTCTCCTTCTCGAAACGCCCCTGAGTGGCGAAGCCGACGCTGAGTATGGCCCGCGCCGGATCGTGCTTGACAAGATACTGGTCGATGCAGCCGTAGAGGCGGGCGTCGAACTGCGCGAGGGTTTTTCGGTGCTGGAGGTGCTGACTGAGAATGACCGCGCCATAGGCATTCGCGGTAAGTCCCAGCAGGGAAGTGTAGTTACCGAGTATGCTAACGTGATCATTGGCGCTGACGGGCATCACTCGATAGTGGCGAGCACCATGAAAGCCCCCGTCTACAATGTGCGACCCGTGCTCACCTGCGGCTACTACAGCTACTGGAGCGGAGTACAGTGCGACAAGCTGGAGGTTTATATACGGGATCGCCCTGCATTCCTCCTGGCGTTTCCCACCAATGACGGGCTTACCTGCCTGGCGACCGAGCTACCGCTATCGCAGTTCGCCTGGTTCCGCACAGATATAGAAGGCAACTTCAACAGAATATTCGACCTGGCGCCCGACATCGCCGAGCGCATGCACGCTGGCACCAGGGAGGAGCGCTACCGGGGCACTGCTGACCTGCCGAACTTCATGCGCAAGCCGTATGGACCAGGGTGGGCGCTGGTGGGCGACGCGGGTTACCACAAAGATCCCTTCACCGCCAGAGGCGTGTCCGATGCGTTCCGCGACGCAGAACTGCTGGCAAACGCGGTCGATGAAGCCCTGTCAGGGAAGAGGACTTTCGAGAAGGCGATGGCAACCTATGAGCGCAAGCGCAACGAAGAGGCCATGCCCGGCTACGATGAAACGTGCGCGATGGCCTCTTTCCTACCGGTGCCGCCGCAGGCATTCGAGTGGCGCAGGCAGCTTCGCGCCGAGCAGGTTGGACGGGCGGTATTAGTAGCTAGTGAGCAGTGACCAGAAGTGATGCGTCATACGTCGTCTACTATCTTAATGACGTAACCGGGCCAAAGTGGGACAGGCTCTGTGTAGTCCATTCGGACACATTTTGCATTACGCATGACGTAGTCTCGGTTCATAGCACACAGATCAGCACCCCCCACACCTGGAGGCCGGGCATGGTTACGTGCACAACGCCGTCCTGTTTGGTCCATTCGAGGGGTTGAGGGCGTTGGCCTTCGGGGTTGAGGAGTAGGATCTGCTTCAGGGGCGGCAGGTCGCTCATCTGCAATTCGATGGTGCGCAAAGGCTGTGGTGTGGTGCGGGGTGCGTTCCAGGCCACATCACTCTGGTCGAGAAGGTTGATCAGGTGCACAATCCTGTGTTTAGAATCTCCGCGCTGGATAATCCAGACGTGGCCCGGTTGGGCGGTTGCGCTCGTAGGGATGCCTGTCAGGGTTACGGATAGTTGATCGTTATCGAGGTCGGTCAGGTCGGGAGCGATCAGTAGTTCCTCGTAGCGGACCAGGAAGTCGTAGTATTGGCGCGTGGTGAGTGCGAAGTCGGGGCTTAGGGTGGCGTATTTGGGATAGTAGGGGTCGCACAGCACGCCGTCCTGCTCGCCCAACAACAGGTGAAACCCACCGCTCGCGGCGATGACTGATGTGGATAGGAGCGCAGCGGCCTCGGCCTGAGTTACGGTTTCGAGGGTTGCTTCGCCGAAGGGGGTGAGGTAGGCGGCCAGGATCACCTGCTTGTCGCCTCCCAATCGTTTGCCCTCACGGATGAGTGCCCTCAGGTCGTTGTAGGTATCGTATGGAGGCCACACCTCGATGTATACGGCGTCTTGGCTGGTGGGAGCGACCGTTTCGATGGGCCAGTTGTCAACGGCGTTGAAGATGACGCCCGCGTCCGCGCGCTCGGATACCACCGCTGCCCGCGCTTTGTCTATGAGCGGCGGGAAATCATGAGACAGGTCAACAGGTTCGCCAGCGGAAGAGAAGGCGGTCTTGGGAAAGCCGTACTGGTCGAGGTGGATGCCGTCAAAGGCAAGCGTGCGCACCGTCTCTGCGAACTCTGCGACGATAAGTTCGACCCAGGGCGATCCTTCGCTAATGTTCATGATGTAGAAAAGCTCGGCCAGACTGATAGGCTTACCCTGCTCGTCGTACAGGCGCTGTTCGGGGTGGAGGTCGGCGTATTCAGGCTCGGCCCCATACACCGCGCCGTAGGCCAGTGCCGCGCCGCCTCTCGCCTGAACAGCGCTAATAGCCGAGCGAACGGTGCCGAGCGAAAGGCGGCGGCCGAGAGCATCGGTGAACTCGTCTGTGGGGGGCAGGAGCTTGTAGTGCCTCCACATCCAGTCGTAGAACTGCACAACGTTCAGGTGGTAGCGTAATAGTGAGTCGGCGCGGGCCTCCACATCCGATTGCTCGCCGGGGCCGAAGTCGGATAGAAAGCCGTAGCGCGGGGCCTGTGACCAGCGCTCCAGTACGTCGAGAGCGCCGCTTGATCGGGCCACCACTTGCCCGCTTTCGTCGTAAAGGGTGGCGTCCAGGCCGTAGCCGCGCAGGGGCGTGGGAGGGGGGATGATGGTGAATACAAAATCTGCTGCGGCGTGGGCGGCAAGGTCTACGGATTGCTCCTGCGTCTCGACTAGCGTGTCAATGTGGAGCAAGGCGAGAGTTAGGCGTCCCCGCAATGGAGCGTCCCCATTCTGTAAGGTGACTGTGATGCGGGCGGCCTCGCCAGGCCGGTAGGTGGCTTTGTCGGGAGCAACGTCGCAGATTGCTGGCACGGGCATTCGGGGCGATCCTTTCTTGAGTTCTGAGTTCTGAGTTTTGGGTTCTGCTGGGTGGGGTTGGGAGCTATCGCTTGTTGAGATGGGTGGCTAGAGTGAGGTAGGCGGCGTGCGACCAGAGGAGGGGAGTGGCAATCTTGCCCCAGCGCTCCTCCCAGACAGGCAGCATTGAGGGGTAGTTCAGATGTTGGGGCACCTGCTCAGGTAGCTCGCCTTCGGAGTTCGCGCACTCGGCCACCCGTTCTAGAAGTGCCTCGGCTTTATCAGTTTCGCCTGCCTCTGCGTAATACCAGCCGAGGTATGCGGTGAGCAGTACCCACTCGCCACCACCATAATAACTGTCCTCCGCGTACCTGTGTACCCCACCGCCGTCCCGGCGCAGTTCCGCCTCGATGCGCTCCACGGTCGAGCGCATGAGTGGGCTGTCAAGGGAGAACAACCCGTAAGGGGTGGCGGCACTGAGTAGGCTGCCGTCCACGGCCGGATTGCTCACGAACTTGTCGAGGGTGCCCCCGCGCACGCCGTTTTCGAGCACGAATGCCTTGATGAGAGTGGCCGTGCGCCAGGCCGCTATGCCTTCTTCGCCGGTGAGCATGGTGGCTGCCGCTTGCAACCCGCCATAAAGAGCCGCCAGGGTGGATGTGTGCACACGGTCGCCGAATTCCTCCCAGCAGTCGTAGCACGGTGTAGCCCAGAGCGCGTCCAGGTAGCGCACGAGCAGGACAATCGCCTCGCGCCAGGCCACGGGGGCGGCGTCAGGCATGCGATTGGTATGAGCAAGGTGCTGCGACATGCCCCAGAGGAGAGTGCCAAAGCCGTCAAGCTGGAAATTGGGCCAGTCATTGCCTGCGGGCTGGCCGTCTACGCTGTAGCGGGTATGCAGTACGTCTTCGGGTGCGGGCGTCTTCCCCTGTGCGGAAGCGGCTATTGCTCTCTCGACTTGAGAGGCACGGCTTGCGATCATGGCGACGGCCCAGTCGTAGAAGCGGGTCGCGCTGTCGTGCTCACCAACGAGGTCCATAGCGTAGGCTATATAGGCTCCGTCGCGGAACCAACAGTAGCGATACTGTTCAAAGTTGGGGCTTGCTAGGTATGCGCCCTCTGAGGTCTGGTTGGCTTTAATTAGTTCAATGCTGTGAGTAAAGAGATTGTTGGTCATAGGAGTGGGTCAGCATCCTTGTTTGGAAGTATTGGTTGGGTAGCTAGCCCTTAATTGCGCCCGACATCACGCCCTTGATGAACTGGCGTTGGAAGATAACGAAGATGATTATCACGGGCAGGATGGCGATAATGGAGGCGGCGAACACCAGCCCCCATTCAGTGCCGTGCTGCTGCTGGAAAAGGCGCAGGGCGATCGGAAGGGTGCGCAGGTCGGTGTCGTTGATGGCGGTGAGCGCCCAGGTGAATTCGTCCCACGCGCCGAGGAAGGAGAAGATGGTGACAGCCGCCAGTGCGGGGCGCACCAACGGCAGGGCGACGCGCCAGAAGACCGTGAACGGCCCAGCGCCGTCTATTAGTGCCGAGTCGAGCAGGTCTTGAGGAAGATCTTCGAAGGCCCCGCGCAGGAGAAACATGTTGAGTGCGGTGCCCGCAGAGTAGACCACTATCAAACCCCACAGGCTGTTGAGCAAATGCAGGTTCTTGGCGAGCACGAACTGGGGTATTATGAGCACGAGGCTGGGGATCACCATGGTGCCCAGCATTGTAAAGAAAAGGAACTGGCGGCCCGGGAAGTCCCAGCGCGCGAAGCCGTAGGCCAGCAGGGCTGACAGTATGACAGTGATAATCGTGGAGCTTGTGGCCACGAAGAGGCTATTCAGGAAGTAGCGCCCGAACTGGTTGGTGGTGACGGCACGCACGTAGTTGTCGAACGTAGGCTCGCTTGGTATGAAGCGCGGCGGTAGCTCCAGCACGAAGGCGTGCGGCTTGAACGACGTGCTCAGCATATACACAAAGGGCAGCAACATTACTACTGCTCCCGCGGTTAGCAGCAGATAGTAAGTGGCACTTGTGAGCGGCGAGAGCTGACGTTGCATAACAAGATCCTTACGCTAGACGGCAGAAGGCAGACGTCTGGCGACATTGGAGGGACGACGCGTCGTCCGTCGTCTGTCGTCCGCCGTCAGTCTTCCACCTTGCGTCGGAAGAGGCGGAACTGGAGCATACTGAGGGCGAAGACCATGATGGCGAACAGGTACGAGAGGGCCGCGCCGTAGCCCAGGTCGACAGAGCTAAAGGCGTTAGAGTACATATAGGTGAGCAGTACGTCGGTGCGGTGTACGGGTGCGCCCCCGGTCATGATGAATACCGAGATGAAGACCTGGAAGCCACCGATGGTAAGGATAACCAGCAGGAAGAGGACGGTCTGCCGTATGAGGGGTAGGGTGATGAAGCGCAGGCGCTGCCATGAATTTGCCCCATCTATAGACGCTGCCTCGTATAACTCGGACGGTACCGACTGGAGACCGGCCAGATAGATCACAGTGGTCCAACCTATTCCCTTGTAGATTCCCAGCACGGCTATGGCGATGTTGGCGGTGAGGGGGTTGCTGAGCCAGTTGACATTCTCGTCGATCACGTGCAGGCCATCGCGCAACACCCAGTTGATCAGGCCCGCCTGGCTATTAAATAGGTAAGAGAAGACCAGGGAGACCACCACCCAGGATGTGATGACCGGTATGTAGTAGATGGTGCGGAAGAAACCCTTAGCGCGGAGGGGTGCATCGAGCAGCAGGGCGACGGCAAGGCCCAGTATCATCTGGCCTGGCACCGTCACCACTGTATAGAAGATTGTGTTGCCGAGCGAACTCCAGAAGAGCGGGTCGGATAGTGCGCGGGTGTAGTTGTCCGTGCCTATGAAGACGCTCGGCTTGACCAGGTTCCACTGGGTGAAACTCATCACGAAGGAGTCGAGTAGAGGATAAACGGTCCAGGTCACAAACAGGAACATACCCGGCAGGATAAAGAGGTAAGCAGGCCAGGACTTGCGCAACCGCGTGCGCAGGGGAAGACCGTCACCGGCTTTTGCCCTGTTGCGTGGCGAGGCAGTCTCCGGCACAACGCCGTACTGTACTGTGGCCAAGATGATGCTCCTTCGGAATGGCGATGGACGACCGACGACACTGCCTGGCCGTCGCAGGAAGTGCTACGCCGTCTGTCGTTGGTCGTCCGTCGTCATCCTTCCTACTTCTTACCTGCCAGCAAGCCGTCTATCGTGGCTGCGGCCTCGTCGAGGGCAGCTTGCGGGGTCTTCTCGCCGTTGAGGGCCTGGAGGACTGCGCCCGTGACGGCATCATCGATCTTGGGCCAGACGGGGCTTGGGGTGCGGGCCTTGGCGGTGGCAAGCTGGGTCTGGAAGACCGAATAGTAAGCAGGTAGATCCTTGTTGCCGGTCAGGCTCTTGAGGACGGGCATCTGGCCGACCTTGCCAAGCGCGATCTGCGGGTCTTCGGTGAGCATGAAGCGCATAAACTCTTCAGCGGCCGGCTTGTTCTTGCTCGCCTCGAACATTACTATGTCCTCGCCGCCCACCACCGACACGCTGCCGCCAGGACCTGCGGGCATAGGAGCCATATCGAACTTGAGGTCGGGGAACTGCGATTGGAAGATCGGTGTCATCCATGGGCCGTCGAGTATGGTGGCTGTGAGACCCTTGCCCAGGGCGTCGCTGGTGGCGATACCGTTGCCCAGGATGCCGGGTGAGAGGGTTTTGTCATCAAGCATGGTCTTCAGCATTGTGATCGCGCCCACTGTCGCCGCGCCGTTCAGATAGCCGGTGGCCTTGGTATAGGTGGGGTCGGTGACGTCGCCCCCGTTGCTCCAGATCCAGGGGAGGATGCTCCAGGAGCCTGTGCCGCCTTCGGCATAGCAGTAGGTGTCGGCCTGGCCCAGCGCCTTCACTTTGTCGCAGTCGGCTTTCATATCGTCGAAGGTCTTGGGCGGGTCGGTGATACCAGCGCTCGCGAACACGTCCTTATTATATATGAGTACGCGAGTGTTCGTGTCGAGGGGTAGGCCGTAGTAGTGGCCCTTGTAGTAATTGCTGGAGAGTGGACCTTCGTACACTTTGCCCTTGAGAGTATTGAAGTCGCTCATTTCGGTGTCAAGCTGGGCGAAGGCGCCCATCTCGGCGAACTCGGGCACCTGTACAATGTCGGCGCGGGCCAGGTCGGGGGTCTCGCCACCGGCGATGGCAGTGAGCATCTTCTGGCGCAGATCGGTGTCGGGGAAGGCTTGGACATTAACAGTGACGTTAGGGTGAAGCTTCTGGAAGGCGGGCAGGATGGTGTTGTTGAATGTATCCATCTCAGGCGACACAGTGTTATAGGTGGTCCAGAAGGTGACTGTGCCTGATAGGTCGTCCGCCGCGGCTGCTGTTGTGGCCGTGGGTGCTGTTGAAGAGGTAGCGGTCGTAGCGGTGGCCGCTGCCGGGGCCGCGGCTGTTGTGGCTGTGGGCGCGGGGGCGGTAGTAGGTGTGGCTGCTTCTCCGCAGGCGCTCAATATGAGAGTGAGGGCAGCCAACAGAGCCAGGCGCGTACCGGATTTCGGTTGAAACATCTTTGTATCCTTTCGTGTACTTTCAGCTTTGGGATAACCGTCTCGAAGTGACCGGACAGGGCGGACGAATATCCGGTGGAGTCTGTCGTTGGCGGGCCGGGCCGCGTATGGCTGGCTATGTACCTCCTGAACTTAATTTTGTGACCAAAGTTAGTTTTGGCGGCGTTCGGGTAAGGGTGAGCAGACCGCGAAGGCCACCGGGGAAGGATCAGGTAAAGATCAGTCGAAAGGCAGGATAAGGGAGGCGCGGGCCTCGTCGCCGTGATAGAGGGTAGGGCGGAAAAGCTCCTCCAGCATAAGGCTGGCCGCGCCCCGCGCCCAGGCGTCATCGCCCCAGGGCTCCACCACCAGGCGCATGTCATCGAAGAACCCGTCGAAGCAGTTGGCGCGCAGCGCGTCCTGCAGCGGATCGAGCATCAGGTCGAGGGCGCGAGCGCCTTCGCCGCCTACTACGAGGAGCGGCGGGTTGAATATGTTGATAAGGTCGGCTATCGCGGTGCCCAGCGTTCGGCCCGCAGCGGCGAAGATACTATGGGCGACGGCGTCACCCTGGCGGGCCAGCGCGACCGCCTGCTCCATCGTGATATCGCGGCCCAGGCTTGAGCGCATACGTTGGAGTATAGCGGGGTCTGAGGCGAAGGTCTCGAGGCAGCCCTTTTTGCCGCAATCGCACTGAGGGCCGTCGGGCGCCACGGTAGTATGGCCAAACTCGCCGCCGCCACCGCACCCGCCCCGGTACAGTTGGCCGTTGAGCACCATGCCCATGCCGATACCCCGGCCCAGTGTGACCACCAGAAAATCGGAGACACCCACGCCTGCTCCGAACCACTTTTCGGCCATGGTGAAGGTGTTCACGTCGTTCTCAATAACCACAGGGAGGCCCAGGCGCTTCTCCAGCATCTGCCTGAGGGGGACGTCGCGCCAGCCGAGGAAGGGCGAGAAGCGGCACACGCCCGATCTGCGATCTATGCCGCCTGCCATACCCAGGCCCATGCCGAGCACGGGGCGGTTGGAATGGGCCTCGCGCAGGCCGGTCACCGCAGTCGCCAATACCTCAAGTACGGCCTCGCTGCCTTTGT
>DATINP010000019.1:0-5093 GCA_035474135.1 Chloroflexia bacterium
GTGGCTCACATTTGAAGCGTGGCGCGTGATTGCTTGCAGTCGCTACATGGCGTGGGAGGTCGAAAGCTATTTTGGCGCACCCACCGCCAAGATCGACGTCATCCCGAACGGTGTAGATCCACGCAGGTTCGACGCACTGAAAGGGCGCGACCTGTCGGCGTTCAGGCTAGCCTTCGCTCAGCCCGACCAGCCGATCGTGTACTATGTTGGACGCATGGTGCCTGAGAAGGGTTTGTCGGTGCTCATAGACGCGGTGCCTCTTGTGTTGCGCGAATGGGGCGGCGTAAAGTTCGTGCTGGCAGGAGGCGGCGGCTACGCCAACGACCTGAGAGGCCAAGCGGAGCGACTGGGTGTGGGGGGCAGCGTCAACTTCCCCGGCAGAATATCGGACGAAGTACGCGACGGCCTGTTCATGGTAGCCGACTGTGCGGTCTTCCCCAGCCTGTACGAACCGTTCGGTATCGTGGCGCTGGAGGCGATGGCGGCTGATTGCCCGGTCGTTGTCAGCGACGTTGGCGGTTTGTCCGAGGTAGTGGACATGCATGAAACGGGGATCAAGGTCTACCCAAATGACCCCGCATCACTGGCGTGGGGCATACTCTACACTCTCCAGAATCCCCAGTGGTCGGCGTCGAGAGTGCAAAACGCAGATCGCGTGGCCCGAGAGCAATATAATTGGCATCGTATCGCCGGCATGACAATTGACGTCTACAGGAAAATAGTCCAGGACGCAATGGCGGGCGATTGGGCCTATCGGACAGATTGATTGCGCTATCGTGGCCGCGTGCTTGGGACCATGGGGAACACGCCGGATCGAGCCGCAATCCTGAACAGGAGACCGTAATGCTGCTATCGGACAAACGCATATTGCAGGAAATGGAACATGGCAATATCATCATTGAGCCATTCGAGCCGCGCCAGCTAGGCACGAACTCTTACGACGTGCGCCTTGGTGCGTACTACTACACTCCCAACCATAACATGGTGACCGTGAACTTCACCGACGAAGATGATGCGAAATCGTTCTGGCTCGGGCCCTACTACGCCGATGACGGCTTGATAAAGATCAGGCCGGGCGATACGATATTGGCTCACACCGAAGAGGTTGTCGGCGGCTGCAACGGCTTCACTACCTCAATGCGCTCTCGCTCAAGCATCGGGCGCTCATGTCTCTCGGTGTGCAAGTGCGCCGGGGTGGGCGATGTGGGCTATATTTCCAAATGGACAATGGAAATCTCTAACCACAGCCACGCGATGGCGATCCTTCCCGTTGGCCTCAGAGTGGCGCAGATCCTGTTCGAAGAAGTGGGCGAGACCCTTCGCGAGTACCAGGGCAAGTATGGCTCGTGGAAAGATTGGTCGCCCCAGGATATGCTGCCGAAGCTCTACCGTGACTATGACCTGCCGCACGTTGGCCCCAATCGCGTCGTGCGCCGGAATGGGGCAGAGGGAGTCGGAGCGGGTAGCAGAGGGTAGAGTTTGGCAAGACGACGGACGACCAATTGCGCTCGTTCGTCGTTTGTAGTCGCTCGGCATATTTGCATTGGGCGCGCTCGTTATGCGATAATATTCTCTTGGAAACGTATTACGCCGCGTCCAATGCACTATAGTCCTGCGCTTTACGCGGCGTTATTACCCCACTACGTTTCACACTAGTTCTTTAGGTGGATCATGGCATTACGATGTGAGTGTCCTATAACTGTATGCTTCAGAACGCCCGTGGCCCAGTGCATTATCTGTGGCCGTCACTTTTGCCAGGCGCATGGAGACGTTGAGGCATCGGTATGCCGTCTTTGCCGTACCGAGTACCAACAGAAATTGCTCGCTGATGCTGCCCAGACCGCCGAGGTAGAGCGCAGGGAAGAAGCGCAGCGCCGTAACATCGAGGAGAACCTGTGCGGCTGGTATGATTGTGTCAACGAGATGTATGCCCGGTGCGAACGGTGCGGGCTTTCATATTGCCCCACGCACGTCAGCAGATACAAATACAACTTCCGTTACCGCACACGCAAGGGCGTGTACCGCCGCCAGGCAGAGGTGACGCTTTGCGACGCGTGCAAGTTTTATCTGCCCGAGTACAAGTCCGAGAAAAGTTGGAGAGACTGAATCGTCATGCGTCATACGTAATGCGTCAATGAACGAACGACGTATCACGTATGACGCATGACGCATGACGAAACCCTATGGCAATACGACCTGTAGTGCTGGTGATCCTTGACGGGTGGGGGCTTAACCCCGACCACGAGAACAACGCGATTGCCCTGGCCGATACACCGAATATGGACAGGCTGTGGGCCGATTACCCGCACACGGCGTTGAACGCCTCTGAGCATGCGGTAGGGCTTCCCTACGGGCAAATGGGTAACTCGGAGGTGGGCCACCAGAACATGGGCGCGGGCTTTGTGGTCTACCAGGAGCTAACGCGCCTCGACACCGCCATCGAAGACGGCACCTTCTATGAGAATCCCGAACTGGTGGGCGCATGTGACCACGCGATAGCTAATAATTCTACGCTCCACTTGTTAGGTCTGCTGGGGCCGGGCGGCGTGCACAGTCACTGGGCGCACCTTTTCGCCCTGCTGGAACTGGCGAAGCGCAAGGGCATTTCGGCGGATAAGGTGGTGTATCACGCTTTCACCGACGGCAGGGATACACCACCAACGAGCGGCAAAGGCTTCATGGAAACCGTGCTGGCGCGCATGGACGAAATCGGCGTGGGGCGCGTAGGGAGCATCAGCGGGCGCTACTATGCAATGGACAGAGACAACCGCTGGGAGCGCGTGCAGTGGGCCTATGATGCCATTGTGCATGGAAGAGCTTCGCGCTTTACCGACCCGTTGAAAGTGTTTACCTCATCCTATGCAACGGGTATCACGGACGAGTTTATCACGCCATCGGTGATCGTGCCCCCTGGATGGGAGCCTGCCTCTATCAAAAATGGTGACTCGGTAATCTATTTCAACTTCAGGAGCGATCGTGCTCGCGAACTCACCCGCGCCCTTACTGACGAGCCGTTTACCCAGTTTGACAGAGGAGACGCACCGCAGGATCTGTTCTTCGTGACGCTCACGCGCTATGCCGAAGACCTCAATGTGCACGTGGCTTTTCAAGCCATGGAAGTGCGCGTGCCCCTGGCGAGAGTGCTGAGCGACCATCACTTGCGCCAGTTCCATATCGCCGAAACTGAGAAGTACGCGCACGTGACGTTCTTCTTCAACGGGCGCACCGAGCAGCCTTTCCCAGGCGAAGACCGCATGATTGTACCTTCGCCCAAAGTGGCGACATATGACCTGGAGCCTGAGATGAGCGCGTTTACCATCGCCGACGAACTGACTACGCGCATTGGCTCCGGCCAGTACGACTTCATAGTAGCCAACTTTGCCAATGGGGATATGGTGGCACACAGCGGCAACCTCGAAGCCACGATCAAGGCCTGCGAAGTGGTCGACAAGTGTGTGGGCGAGGTATACAAGGCCGTAGACCAGGCTGGCGGCGCGCTGCTTGTTACCGCAGACCACGGCAATGCCGACCTGATGGTGGACCCCGCCACGGGTGAGCCTCACACCTACCACACCCTCAACCCCGTGCCATTTATCCTGGTTGCTCCGGAAGACTCTCCGTTGCGCAACGCCAAACTGCGCCAGGACGGCAGGTTATGTGATATCAGCCTCACGGTGCTTGACATAATGCAGATCGCTGCCGCGCCGGACATGAACTGTCACACACTGATTGCGTCTCGCTAGCCAAGGGCCAGCGCTATTACTCCCAACACCATCGCGCCGCTCGCCAGCAATTTGCGCCGGGCGTCGCCTTCGGCCAGCAGGCGAGTACCCAGTAGTGCCCCCAGCAGGATGCTGATCTCGCGAGTCGGGGCAACGTAAGATACCGGGCTGAGGGTGAGGGCTGTCAAGACGAGCACGTAGGACACCGGACTGAGTATGCCCACGATTGCCAGTGAGGACTTATGTTCCCTCCACTCGCGCCTTATTTCGTCGGCTCGGCCCCGCATGATGGGCAGAAGCAACAGGCAGCAGGCAACGGTCGTTCCGTAGTATTGCAGCAAGGGTGCGATCATTACCGCTGAAACTGCTTCTTTGTCCCAGAGTGTATAGGCGCCGATAAGCACGCCCGTAGCCACACCGTAGAGGGCCGCAGTGCCCGCCTGTTTGCTTTGCAGTATGCGAGTACCTCCGGTAAGAAACAGCGCGCCCACGGGTATCAGAATTGCGCCCGCGATAGCTAGCGCTGTGGGACGCTCGCTCAGCAGCAGGATTGCGCCTATGGTCGCGACCAGCGGCCCAGTTCCACGTGCCAGTGGATACACCAACGACAGGTCGCCCGCGCGATAACCGCGAAAGAGCAAGATAAAATAGGCCGTTTGAAGCACCGCGCTACCCGCCATCATGCCCAGTTCAGCGAGGCCAATGTGTGGCTCGTCCACCACCAGGAGCACGACCAGCACAGGCGCGAATACCACCACCGACACCACGTTCAGGAGCATGGCAAACACGACTCCGCCTCCGGCGCGCTTCGCAAAAAGATTCCATGTGGCGTGAATTATTGCCGACAGGAGAACCAGCGCAAGGGCGAACTCGGTCATGTGCCTAATCGGATGAGGGGTTGCAAGATTGGTGCACGGGTTGACAACCTGCCCGCACTCCAGTCCCTAGACAAATCGTGCGTTTGGCTCGATGTCAAAGGTGAAGTCGTGCTGAACTGACTCGGCATAGCGATAGTAGGCGGCTGCTGCGATCATGGCCGCATTATCAGTGCAAAGGCTTAGTGGCGGATAGCGATATGGAATGCGAAGGCGCTCGCCCAGGCTTTGGCGCAACAGGGTATTGGCGGCCACGCCTCCGGCCACCAGCACCTCACGTGCGCCGAATTCGGCGGCTGCGGCCACGGTCTTCTCGACCAGGGCATCAACCAGAGCCGCCTGAAAAGATGCGGCGAGGTCGGCCACGGGCAGCGATTCTCTCTGGCCGTTGGCACTCGGGTCTTCGCCTGCCTGTGTTGCAACCGGTATCACCGCGTGCGCAGGCTTGACAGGTGGTGGACTGGGCGCGGACGGAGGCAAATCGGAAACGTCACTG
>DATINP010000020.1:0-2882 GCA_035474135.1 Chloroflexia bacterium
AGCCTAGCCAGGGCCTCTTCTCGCGGCAGGCTCCTGGCATGTGGGGCGCGCTCGTCGAGCAAGGCGTAGGTGAACTGCTTGCCGCGCCGTGGGCCGCTGCATATGACCATGTCTAATTCGGCGTGCATCACGATGTGGGCCAATCTCGACCCATCGGCGGCGGGGATACCAGCTTCGGCCAGCGCCGCGCCCAGTTCGGGACGGGTGAGGAAGTGGCCGCCCCGCAAGGCTTTGGCGATGGCCTCGTTGCTACGCGCATACTGGTGGTCGTCCAATTCGAGTTCGCGTGACCTGTGAGTAAGCTGGCGCTTGAGGCGAGGAGCGGTGAGTTCGAGCATCCAGCGAATGTCAGCGGCGGGAACGAAGTGCCATGTTGGGCGCATAACATGGGTGCGCAAAATGGTACCCTGCGTGAAAGCGCGCTCGATGGCGTCGTCCTTTGCTTCGTCGGCACCACCCATGCGCAGACCGAGCGACCATTTCGCGCCCGGGTAATCCTGTGATTGGACGGCGCCCAGCCACCCGACGACCTCTTCGGGCGTCGCGACAAGGCCATGCGAGAGGCGCTGCTGGTATAGTCGTTGAAGGGCTACGGCCTTTGGTGGCATAGTGTGCTCCTGTGTGGGGTTTATGCTACCACATTCTTACATAGTGGCGGATGTGCAGCGCCCGCAACGTCAGCCTTGCCGGTGGGGGGAAAGCGGGGAGGGCTGCTTGTGGGCTGACGAGTTCCAAGTGCGTCACCCGATACTTCTTCCTGTGCCAGAGGATCGTGCAATGCCCTGCGGCGAGGGCGTTGCGATACCAGTCGGTTTCCGGGCCGTAGGTTAGCGCGACCACGAAGGAACGCCCTAACGGTTCGATCAGTATGGGGGTGCGATAGTGGTTGTTGCTGCGGCGACCCGTGTGATAGATTACGGCGAAGGGGAGGCGATTTCTGCCCGCGACCCTGAGCATGATGCGGTTGAGAGTGTATTTGTTAAGGAATCGTATGCGGTCGAGAACTATGTTCACCCGCTACTCGCCGGCACCCATCCCGATTGCCGAAGCCGCGATGGGTGCGTACTCTCGGCTCCAGACGTGGCTGGGCCGATCCCTGGCCAGCACTGCCACGTGGAAGTTGGCGCAGCCCTCGCGCCTCAGAGGATCGCCGACTGCATCAAGCGCCATACCGGGAGTGTTGTTGGCGGCTGAGAGGTGGGCGAGCCAGACCGTACGCGGGCGCGTGTGGGAAGTGCTTCCCGTAGCCAGGTCGAACACGAGCCGAGCGGCATCGGCATTTGACAGATGACCATGCGGGCCTGCCACCCGTCTCTTGAGGGCGTAGGGGTAGCGGCCTCGCCACAGGCGGTCGAGGTCATGGTTGGCTTCCAGCACCAGCAGGTCGGCTGCGCTGAGAGGCTCAAGTATTGAGTCGGTGGCGCATCCGAGATCTGTGCAAAGGACAATGTTCCACCCGCCCGCCTCGATCCAGAAACCGCAAGGCTCGACCGCGTCGTGCGAGATAGCGAAGCTGCGTACCGTGACCCCGCCCACATCTATCTCGGTGCCAGGTGGCTGAACGACCTTCTCCCGCAATAAGCCAAACTGGTGCGCCCCCGCGTTAAATGTGCCCTGGGTGGCTACTATAGGTAGCCTGTGGCGGCGAGCCAGCATACCGGCTCCGCGCAAGTGGTCTATGTGTTCATGGGTGACGAAGATGGCCGATAGCTCGGAGCAGGACGCGCCTAGTCCCCGCAGGTACGACTCGATCGTGTAAGCGTTGAGTCCGGCGTCGAAAAGCAGCTTGATCCCCGCAGCTTCGACCAGGTACGAGTTGCCCGAACTGCCGCTCGCCAGAGCGCTCACTTTCAGGTTTGCACGTGCTTGCCCCTGAGCGTGTATGTTTACTCCCATGCACTAACAATAGTACGAATGTTCGGCATTGTCAAGCGGAGCGCAGATAATCGTGTATTGCCGCCGGAGTTCATATGAGAGCGGGTACACGCACTGTGAGCCAGCCTGGAATATCGATGTTGCCCTCATGCAAATTGAAGGCATAGCGCACCCCGCCGCCGGGTTGTTCTTCGACTACGGTGAAGTTGTGGCGCGGGTAGAAGTCCTTCACAGGCTCGTTCTTGGCCGTTGGGAGGAACCATCCCTCCAGGCGCGAGCCACCTCTGGCGCGCACAGCGTTGGCCACTGTAGCGAGCAGAGCCGTTTCTACGCTTCTTCCCATGACACGGCAACTCATGAGAAAGCTGTCTATCTCCCAGGTATCGGGAGCGATGGGTGATAGGATCGCGACGCCAACGAGTCCGTTATCGCCGAATCGATCGGTAACATTCATGGAGTATACCAGCATACCTCCGGCTTGCATCTCTTCGACCTGGGCTTCGGTGTAGCGGCGGGTAGTCAGGTTGAACTGGTTGGTCTTGCCGGTAAGTTGGGCAATACGCGGCAGGGTGAGGCTGTTTGCAGGCGCTATTTCGACCACCATTTCCAGCCCTGCAAGATAATCTTCGAGGTGCGTGCCTCTGAAGCCTACCTCGTAATCGTGCCTCGCCTTCTGTTCGGCGTATACCTGGTTCCGATTCCTATCTTCCTCTGTGAGAGTGAGCGTATCGAAAACGCCGAGTTCCAGGAGTGTGGAGCGGTATAACGCAGGATCGGTGGGCAATTCGGGCACCAAAACCTGGGGGAGTTCCGCACGAACCCGTGCTCGCTCCACCGGGTTATCATCGAGAAAAACAATGCTGTCCAGGCCGATGTTCAACTCCAGGGCGATCGAACGGATATTGTCCGCTTTTTGATCCCAATTGATACGATGGGTGGCAAAGTGCGACAGTTTGAGCACCATGTCGGGGTGCTTTTCAAAGACGGGTAGCGCGTCGTCCGGGTTG
>DATINP010000021.1:0-2799 GCA_035474135.1 Chloroflexia bacterium
TGCGTACCTCAAGTTCCATCTACCTTATTATATAGCACAAACGTGCTAAAATCAAGTGCCCATACCTCCAAAACTGACTCCGTAGGAGGGGCTCGATTAGGTGCCGGTAAGCTTCATTCTTTGTATACTTGATACACGGAGGCCGAAGGTCGCGATGTACAAGCAATGGCGCGTGATAGTAGCGGTGGTTTGCCTGTTGGCCGTCGGGCTGGCAGGCATTTCGGTGTGGGCGGGCGTTGGGCCTGTCGCCCAACTATTCGGCACGGCAAGCGTCGGCGTGGTGCGCCCTTCCGATCTACCTGCCTGCGGGCCTGCCTGGAGACCTGTGCAAGCGGCGGCGGGCGGCGCGGCGTACAACGAATTGCACGCTGTTACGGCCGTCTCGCCTACCCTTGCATGGGCCGCAGGCATCTATGGAGGCGAGCAATACGCGCTCACCCTGATCGAGCGGTGGGACGGCACCCGGTGGGGCGAGGTCGAAAGCCCCAGCATCCCCGACTTCAGCAACCACCTTTACGGCATTGCGGCGTTGTCCGGCTCGGATGCGTGGATCGTGGGCGCAAGCCACCAGGGCACCGGACTCTGGAAGACGCTGGCGATCCACTGGGACGGCGTAAAGTGGAGCATCACGCCCACGCCCGACACGGGCAGTATCAACTCGCTGAACGCGGCGGCGGCACTCTCCACTAACGAAGTGTGGGCTGTCGGCGATGTGACCACTAGTGCCCGCACCGGCGGCTCACAGGTTTTGGTGGTTCGGTGGGATGGCCGGGCGTGGAATGTGGTCGATACCGGTATCACGACGCAGAACGGCACTCTAGGTTCGATAGCCGCTATCGCGCCCGACGATATCTGGGCCGCAGGCTCGTTCGCCGACAAGTCCGGCACTGTCCTTCAGCCATTGTTCCTACACTGGGACGGCAAATCGTGGCGGCAGGTGAGTGCGACAGACCTGAGTGGCGGCACAATATGGGGAATGTCGGCCCGCTCCTCCGACGATATCTGGGCTGTCGGCAGTTTTGGTGCGCTGACCGCCGCGTTCCACTGGGACGGTACGGCCTGGAAACGCGTGCCCACACCCAACCCCGGCGACGGCAAAGGCAACAATTCTCTAAACGCGGTCACAGTCGTCTCTGCGCACGAAGTGTGGGCGGTCGGGTCGTACAGCGAAGGCGGCGTAGATAGGTCGCTCGCCCTCAGGTGGGACGGCAACGCGTGGACACAAACCCCCGCCCCCAGCCTGGGCGACTACTCAGACACCCTGAATGCGATAACTCAGGTGCCGGGTTCGCAAGGCGAGATGTGGGCCGTAGGTAGCACTATCGCTGACCGTTCGGGCGACAATCTACCCGTCGTCCTGCACTATTCGGATCCATGCGGGGCAAAATAATGCGTCGTGCGTGAATCCTCAATCCCTAATACCTTCGTGATCCGTACCCAAACCTCAGCAGTATGACACCAAGCTATCGTTTCGCTCTTAGCAGCGTGACGTATTTTAAGACGAGCACGATGGCGATTGGTGCCCATGCGATCGAGCCTAAGAACCAGTTGCTGGACATGTGGCTGTCGCCGCCCAACGTGGCGACGGCGAAGCCAAGCAGGATAAGGAGGCCCGCGCCTGAGAGGACGGCCCAGAGATTGGCCCGGTCAAGCTCATTGTCGCCCGTAGTCTTGCGGAAGCGGAAGAACACGAAGCCCGCCAGGAGCACTACTACGAAGTATGGCAGCAGGTTGGTCGCCTCGGGCGGCAGGTCGATGGGTGCGCCGGACATGACGAAGTATGCCGACACCACCACCCACGCCAGCAGTAATATCGCCGCTGCCACCCATTGCTTCCCCATTCGCACCACCTTCTCTATCTCGACCCTTTAATCTTATCCTATCCAACTCTTGTACGTCTCACCGAGCTTATCGTTTCACCTTGCAAAGAAATACGGATCACGAAGAACACGAAGGTTAAGAGAGCACGAAGATCTAGGAAGGGTTTCGCTGGTTAGTACAGAAGCACCAATGCTTCCCGCAAGATTCGCCCGTTTGGACTACACAAAACCTGTCCCAAATGCCCGCACATACGTCATTAAGATAGTATAACCCTATATAAGAGGCATGACGCATGACTTACGATCTAAGATCTACGACTCGCTCCCGCACCGCCTCTGAGAGCGCCCACACACCGCCCGCTATAAGCGAGTGCCCACCCATCACGATGGGCATACTGGCATTACCGGCAGCTTGTGTCAGATCGCGAATCCAAGGGTCGGCTATTTCTTGCGCGACTAAGGCGTCAGAAGCGAAGCGCTCGGCGCGGCCAGGAGATAGACCCATGTGGGCGAACAGCACGCGGGTATCGAGGAAAGCTACATCTGAGCTTGTTTCGAGCGCCTGTATCAACCCTTTCACGCCTGCTACATTGGCGAACATGCCAAGCAGAGAATGCACTTCGCCCCGCGTTTCACGGCCACTGGCGCGCATTCCCCTCTCCTCGGAAACAATGCGGGTCTGCGAAGGCAGATTTATCTCCATACGACGCCAGGTCCAACTACTCACCCGGCCCGCAACGAACACCTGGGCTCGCCGCGTCGCCATGACCGCATATGCGCGTTCGACGTTCTTGGCCAGTGCGGGAAGCGCACCAGGGACGCCACCAAGGAACGCGCGCAAGCTGGGACCGACGGTTTGTGCAAAAGGCGCACCGCTGCTAACAAGGTGAAGCACTGCAAGATCGGTTGGGGTATCGATATCAAACGAGGTTGCAAGGCTTTTGACTGTGGCGGCATGGGGAAGGCCTGCCTTGAAGTG
>DATINP010000022.1:0-34871 GCA_035474135.1 Chloroflexia bacterium
ATTACAAAAGGATTTTGACCCCAGTCACTGTAACGCGCGCACCATGACACTCGCACCGAGAAAAAGCAGAAAGATTACTGAAATATAGGAGGAAATCCAATGGACGGACGTAGTTTGGAAGTAGGAGTGCCCGAGCAGGACTTACTTGACCAAGGTGCAGTGGCGAGCCCCGCCTATCTAGATCCGAGTCGTGGACCTCGCAATGTGCTTGTTGGAACAATCCCGGCTCAAATCTTCGTTCAACAGCCTGGGGAGACCCTTCCATACCTTTTCGATTTTAGCCAGGTACTCCCGCAGCGTAGTTCCAATCCAATAGTGGCGCCCGCGCCAGACGGGATAGTTCTATCTCACACTGGTAACCCTCCGACTGGATGGTCTCCAAGCGTCGTAGATTTCGAGCAAAACGCAAACAACATGACAGTCGAAGTCCTAATTAGCACGCCAACTTTTTCAACTATTCCGACTACCGCGATCAATGTCTTCGTAAACATACGCATTGACTTCGATATTACTTTTACGGACAGCGGCGCCACCAGAACGCGCCAGGGTCGCGTGGAGGGTGAGACCAACCTCCGAATAATCAATTACTAGACCACAAGCATGGGGTTCAGGAACTTAACCAGTTGAACGAAACGAGCAGCCATCAGCATTGCAAAGGCAGTGAAGTGCGGCCCTTCCAACGTTTCGGGCAGCCGTTCGTACTTGCTTGCGAACCTCTTGAAAGCAGTTGCCTAGGCGAAAGTGCACTCGGCCACCCGTCGGGGGGGCAACATGGAGCCCCTCTTTGCAGCAGGCAACTTGACCACTTCCAGCCTCATGCCTAGTGCGCTTCTCACGCTTCGTCCTTGCCTATGTAGCCCATCTCAACTTAAGCCAATTGTACATTGTGTCCGGTCACTTCCTGAACTGCCTCCGCCAACGGCTGCACCTGTGCTTTATCCCTTCGTTAGCAGGAGCCACAGTCACATGCACAGCCAACATGTTTTCAGACTGTCTAACACTAGGTGGACCCTGCTCCCTTTCTTGCCCTTGACTCCATCATATCCGATACCTGCTCCACTCTCAGGCTAGGACTGGAGCGTGCAGCTATCCAAGATAACAACGGTAGGGTTGCATTGCGCCCTTGGGCCATTCTCAGTATGACTCGCAAGTCGTTCACAATGGCTTCAAACCTCCCTGCTTTCACCCATCATTCGGCCTGCTGGTAAAGCACGTGCCAGGGAAGACGATCCTTGGGCATCATTCTCCACTAAGAACCAGCTCCAACAATATATCGCAGTCCAATGAGCACTTCCCTAACTGGGTGCATAGGTCGTGGGGCAAGTTTG
This sequence comes from Chloroflexia bacterium, assembly GCA_035474135.1. Taxonomy (GTDB): domain Bacteria; phylum Chloroflexota; class Chloroflexia; order QHBQ01; family JADMIH01; genus JADMIH01. The sequence continues at coordinate 1,329 of DATINP010000022.1, forward strand.
GTCATAAGGGTAAGGTGGGAAGCAACGAAAGCCTGCTCTTCATCGCTCAATTTGCTGGCGTATCGTTGAGCGTCTTTGTCTGCTTGTGCCATATCCAAATTCTATCAGTCTTCCCTTCATGAGTTCATAGCAGGCTCTAGAAATCACTTTACCTTTGCAGGGGAGACGTGGGCTTACAACGATTTAGTTGACACGGGACTCGATTCGAAATATCTCTTCTCGAATGCTTCTAGGCTGGTGTATCCCAGTGATGAGTGCCGCCTTTGGCGATTGTACCACACCTCGATGTACTCGAATATGCTCTGCCAAGCCTGCGCCCTGGTTGGCTAGACGCCGGTGATGCACTCGCTCTTGAGTGTTGAGAAGAAACTCTCCATCAGGGCGTTGTCGTAACAATCGTTCGCTCAGCTTATCCGCGGGCTCGTGGCATTGAACCAGTACGATAAAGAGGCCCACTCATTCCAACTCACAAGCCTGGAGCTATTCAAGCGGACGCAGGACCCCTACGGGCAGGCCATGTCTAACGTCCATTTGGGCAGCTACGAGTTGCAGGAGAACAGTGCCGCTGATGCTGCCAGGCCCTATTTCACCAGGGCACTGGAGCTTTATCGGGCGATGAACGATGACTGGAGACTGGCGTGCGCTTACGAGGGGCCGGGGCGCATAAGCCTGGAGGGAAGGGACCCAGGGGGCGCCGACGACCTGCTGAAGAAGGCGTTAGACTACTCCAGACGTTCGGGAGAAAAGACGCTCGTCATGTGGGTGTTGAGTAGCCTCGGCTTCGCCAGCATCAAGCAGGGCAACGTAGAGGCCAGCGTCGAATACCTGCAAGAGGGGGTCGGTATCAGCATACAAAGCAGTGATGACGCGATGCTGACGGGGTTTCTGGAACTCTACATTGTTTTTGCCGACCTGCGCGAAGATTGGCAGCGCGCAGCCGTGCTGTATGGTGCAAGGGAGAACATATCGTCCAGGCTCGACCCGAGAATACGCCCGCTCAATAAGAGCGCCTTTGCCGATGCTGTGGAACGAGCGTCCACAGCGCTGGGCGGCGAGGCATGGGAGAGGCACAGAGCACGAGGTCTTATCATGACCAACGAAGAAGCAGCCTCCTACGCGCTGCCAGCCCCCGATCCCGATCCCGGCCCCAACCCCTCCCTCACATCCACCTCCTGAGCGTCAGGCGCGTGCTCGAGGGTCTGCCGGTCCTGCCTGTCGACTTCGCTGCTTACCGATTCCGGTTTCGCCCGGAAGACAGGAATGGAGTGCGACCCCTCAGGTCCGGCGATCGAGCCTGCGCTGGCCTTACTCCCGCGGGACAACGCGGCTTATCGGTCCGCCCCTCAGCGCTCTATGCCCAGGATGGCGTCGATGCTCGCGCTAGTTTCTCTTACCAGCCGCTCACCGTGGAACCGGTAGGCAGGCAGCACTTCGGCAGTGACCCACGAGTCGTACCCTATCTCTTCGAGCGCACTGCGCACCGCTGGCCAGTTCACGTCCCCTTCGAGCAGGTTCACGAAGCCCTGCAGGTTGCCAACGCTTTGCCTGAAGTCTTTGAAATGCACCCGCTTGATGCGCTGCCCAAGGCTAGGAATCCAGTGCTCAGGGTAGCCCGTGCGCAATACGTTGCCCACGTCGAAGTATGCCCCCACCCACCGGCTTCCCGCAGCGTCTATGAAGCGAGCGAACTCCAACGGGCTGAGCAGGAACTTGCCCCATACGTTCTCCAGCGCCAAACACACCTGGTATTGCTCGCATACAGTGCGCGCAAGCTCACCTATGACCGATAGGGCCATGCTGTAGGCAAGATCGTAGCGTATAACCTCCGGTGGGTCCACGAACACGCTGTTGTCCACGACGCCCGGCACCACTAGCACGGTATCGGTGCCGAGAATGGGTGCGGCCCTCACGAGTTGCTCGATGATCTGCCGCCCCTGCTCGCACCTGCTCGCATCCTGGCTGCTGATAGGGTAACGCCACTGCTCGCGGCAGTAGACCGCGCTCACCACCATTCCACGAGCCTCTATCTCTTTGCGTAATGCTGCAAGCTCCCTCTCGCTGGAGTCGAGAGTATACTCTTCCGCGGGCTCGAGATTGACCTCCACCCCCTGGTACCCGGCCCTACGCGCCATTTCCACGCGCTCCAGCGTTTTCATGCCGGCGGGAAACGCCCGCAACGTTATAGATTTACGCAACGCCAGCCCTCCTCATCCCTTCCCTTTATTCCTCTCCCCCTCGCCCCTAACCCCTCGCCCCTTCGATACGGCCTACTCGGACAGAATGGGCAATATCTCGGTCGCTTCGTGCAGAACGGTCAACTTTGCCTCGTGCCCTCTTTGGGCGAGGGCCAGGTCGACGGCTTCCTGCAGGTCCGTGAAGCGGCGCACGCTCATCCGGGCGGCTTCTTCGGGCGTGACGTTGTCCGTCACGAGCCATATGTCGGCGCGAGCCCTCACTAGGGCCACCGCGAGCGCACCGGCAGCGCCTATGCGATCGGGCACTTCGTTCCGCTGCACCATGCCATCTATGGTAGGGTAGTCGTAGCTGAGCAGGTCGGCGAACGCCCCGTGCTCCCCGACCCCCTCGTAACAGGGCGAGGCTAGGATGATGATGCCCCCGTCCCTCACCGCCAGATCGGCGGAGTAGAGTGCTTTACCGGCCTGCCAGAAGTTGATGTCGCTCGGGTAAGCGCTTGCCAGCACTATGTCCGCCTGCCCGCGAAGAGGCGCGCTGTACACCTCGCGAGCTTGCTTTACGCCCTGCCTGAAAGCCTCGCGGAAGTCGCCCGCCGCGATATAGACCAGGTTGGCATACCTGTCAAGCACCGTGTTCACTATGAACTTGAGGTTTGCGCGCTCGGCGACGGTCTCCATTTCGTGCCGCACCTGGTTCTCGACGACTCCCAGCCGAGCCCCTGGGTCTTTGGTTATCATGAGGTGGGTGCCAGCTGTGGTGGCCTCTCCACCCACGCCGGGCTGGATCATCTTGGCGCCTCCCGACCAACCGCAATAACGATGCGGCACGATGTTGCCCACGGCGAGCACGTAGTCAGCCTCCGCGACCAGGCGATCAACAGTGATGGGGATGCCGCTGGGAGTGCTGCCCAGGTCGGTTTGCTCCTCTTCCTTGGTGTAGTCGTGATTGACCACCCGGTAGCGCGTTACTACGTCCGGCCCCAGCTTCTGCTCCAGTTCAGGCCCGCTCATGCCTCGGTGAGTGCCCGTGGCCACCATTACGGTGATCGCTGCTTCGGGAACGCCCGCCAGCCGGAATCGCTCCAGCACGGAGGGCAAGATCAGGTGCACGGGAGTGGGGCGGGTGAGGTCGTCCACCAGGATCACCACGCGCTGCATACCGCGGGCCGCTTCCTCGATGCGCGGTGCGCCCACGGGAGAATCGAGCGCTCTCTCAATCAAGTTGACAGGATCGGCTGCAGGCTCGGTGTGTCTCATGCCGACCTCGTCCAGCATGTTCTTCTCGGGAACTCTTGCTTCGCGCTCTTGATCGCCGTACCTTATGCTGATGGTGCGAGTGTCCATATCAATCCTGCTTTCCTGCTTTCCTGCTTTCCTGCTTTCCTGCTACTTCGCTATAGAGACATTGAGGAGACGAACAGCTAGCATACGATGATGCGTCCTATTCGATGCGTCTATTCGCCAGCTATTCGCTATCTCTCTCAAGCACTTTGAGAGCGCGAAGCAGCCTCTCCTCTTCGGCGATCATGGGGTGCGCCATGTTGGCTTTATGGACGCTGTTCCAGACCGGGTGGCCCGCTTGCTGCTCCAGTGCCCAGTCCCTTGCGAACGTGCCGTCCTTGATCCGCTCTATCAGCCCGCGGTAGCGCCTGCGCTCCACTTCCTCGTCCTCAGCCGACAGACGCGAGGTGACCTCCTGACCATACTGGCTGGTCTGCGAGTGCAGCTTCAACTGGTGGAAGAGACCGTGCGTCATGTGCACGCGCGCAAGCTCCATCTCCTCGCCTGACGCCCAGAACTCCAGCAGGGCAGCCTCGGGGCTGGCCCCGGCCGTGACCAGTTCCTCGTACGCACGACGCAGGGAATAGACGTAGCCAAAGTGCTCGTTGAACAGGTCGCATAGCGTCTCTTCGTCCGCGTTGGAGCTGACGGCTCCCCCCATGAGCGTGCCTATGCCTTTGGCGAGCGCGAGCATCACGGCCTGAGCGTTGCCGCTGGCGTCCTGCTCGACCGACACCAGGCTGGGAAAGCCGTTGCCGGCGACATAGCTGTTGCGAACACCGGTGCCGATCATGCGCGGGGCTATCATCAGCACGTCGATATCGGTCGGGTAGTGGAGGAAGCCGTAAGTCAGGTTATAGCCGCTCGACACCACGATAGCCTGGGATGGCTTCAGGTGGGGCGCTATGTCGGCGGCGAACACGTGAGGCATGATCTCGTCGGGCACCAGCAGCAGGTGGTAATCGGCGTGCTGCACCGCTTCGGCCACCTCGTACGTCTCGAAGCCGTCGGCCACGGCTTGCTCGAAAGATGCGTCGCGTCTATTCCCTATAACCACGTGCACGCCACTGTCCCGCAGGTTCTGCGACTGAGCAGTGCCCTGGTTGCCGTAGCCCAGCACGCTGACCGTTTTCCCTTCAAGGACCGAAAGGTCCCCGTCCTCACTGAAATATATCTTCGCCACTTAACTCATCTCCTCTCTCACTCTCGTTCTCTTGTTTCCTCTCTTAATCCATTTTCTTCTTTTCTGTTTTGCCGCCGAACCGTGCTACCGGGCTGTACAGCACTTGCACCTACAAGGCATACCAGCCCGGTTCAGCGCGAATCGACAGCCGCATTAGTCGTGACATGGCCGTCGGTGATCCTGTGCTTGCATGCCTGCTGGCGGGGCAGAGTGTTCACCCTGTCTATCATGCCGGCCGTCAGGTGCATGGTCGCCAGGAACTTGGCGTCGTCGTTGCAGTAGGCCAGGTTATCCCCGCTGCGGTGGTAGGTGAGGAACGGGTGCCAGCCGGTCAGAAAAGAGGGCACGCCCGAGTAGTAGAAGGGCCAGTGGTCGCTCGCGGCGTGCACCTGCGCTGGACCCCAGGTTTCAAAACGCTGCGCCAACTGCAGTTCCTCAGCGACCTCCGCGAGCATGGGCCGGAGGTTGATCCTGGGCATAAGATGGCTCTCCTCAGCTGATGAGAGGAGGCGCAAAACGTCGCCATTGGCCGCCTGGTCGATGCCCAGGTACGCGATCACGTGGTCAAGGACGCCGGTCTCGTTCAGGGTGCGCGCGTAATCTCTGGACAGGATCAGGTTGCGCTCTTCACCGCCGAAGCTGACAAACCACAAGGTCTTACGCGACCCTCGCGCTTTGTAGTAGCGGGCAAGTTCCAGGAATATCGCCACGCCCGACGCGTTATCGTTCGCGCCGGGGCTATCAACAGCATCAGGGAAGCCAAGCGCCCCCTGGCAGTCGTGGTGGCAGCCCAGTATCATGATGTTCTCGGGGTCAGCATAGCCCTTGAGCGCGCCGCGCACTATGTAGGAGCGCGCCTCGGGGCGAAAGCGCACCTGCACGCTGTACCGCGCCCTCACATGGCGACCTGCTCTATGCTGCTCTTGCAAGTACAGCAGGTCCTCTACCCCGAACACGGCCGAGGGCCACGTGATGAGAGGGGTCTCCGCGCTGCCGGCCAGACCTGAAGGCGGGCCCGCTTGCGCGATCGCTGGGCCATCGTCGCGCCCCACCAGCAGCGCCAAGCACCGGCCGTTGTCGTCCACTAGGGCGTACTTGTCCCATTCGAAGCCGCCCGCTATGAAGCTCCTCCCCACGTACTGAAGAGTGCCCTCAAGCCCATTAGCCGGAGTTGAGCCCGAGAATATGAATGGCGCACACTCCACACGCCTAAGTTCGGGATCGGTGAACTCCAGTACGGGCCGCCCCGTCACTTCCCAGCCCATGACCGGAATCTCCAATACCTGCACCTCCAGCCCCGCCTCCTGCATGGTGCGCGCTATATAGCCCGCCGCTGCCCTCTCGTGCGGGTCACCGGTGTGACGGTGGGGAAACTCCTCAGCGAGCACACGCACGTGCTTCAGTAGTTGGGCTGCCGTTATGTCGGAAAGTTGCATTGCGATTCAGTCCTCATGTGTGACGCTGTCTGCGTCTTATGTGTCTGCTGTAGTGGTGTATGCGTGGTCTATGGCCCGTGGGTCCACCGTCCATGGCTCTAATTTGACCAGAACTGGCGTAGGTACTCATAGGAGTGCGCAAGCGCCTGGTCCACGAGTTCGGGCGAGCGAGGGCGCCCATCGAGTTCCACTTCGAGGGTCAACACGCCTCTATAGCCCCCGGCGTACAGCAGTTCAAGCACCGGTCCGAAGTGCAGAATGCCTGTGCCAAAGGGCGGGAAGTCATAGTCTCGCAACTCCATGTTCGCCTTGTCCTTCAAGTGGACGTGCGCTATATAGCGTCCTATGTCGGACTTCATCAGGCCCAGGTCGTCAGCGGGTAACACTCCGCCGTAGTACAGCACGTTGGCCATGTCGTAGGTCAGCTTCAGACGCTCGGAGCCGATCTCTTTGAGCAGCACCACGCCTTCAACTCCCGTGTTTATGAGCCCGCCGTGCGTCTCGAGCGCTACTACCACGTCGTAACGCTCGGCGAGCGCGATAATATCCGGCACCAGCTGCCGGAAGCGGGCCTCCCCTTCTCCGGTTTCGGTCTGCTCAACGCCCGCCACCACTACTTTTATGTCAAGCGCATGTGCCACCCGCATGGCGTGCCCCAGGAACGCCACCCCTTGTGGCATTGTGAGGTCCGCAGCCGCGTTGAGAACCACCGGCACGATCTTGTACTTATCCAGCAGTCGCCTCGTGGCGTCCACCTCGGCCTGGCCCATGAGATGGGGCTTCAGGTGCTCACAGTAACCGGGTATCGCCACGAGCTCGGCGCACTGCAGATTGGTCTGCGCGAAACCCTGCAGAGCGCGCTCCAGAGTGAACTTGGGCGACACGCTCAGCGGGTAACAGACTGTAGTGCCGCTCAGGGGCGGTCTGGTCATCATGGCTGGAGGCTCTCCACCAGCTTGCGGGCGTTGCCGCCCAGCACGCCTTCTATGTCCTCCTCGGTGATAACCGGGTCCAGGCCGCGCTCCTGCGTGTACTTGGGCACCCGCCTGTAAAGGGCGATGCTCTCGGCAGGGTCGGCGGACGGGTAGTCAGAGCCCCAGAAGATGCGGTCCAGTACGCCCGTGGCTTTGGCCCACATCAGCGACTCTGCGATGAAGTGGAAGGGCATCGACGACTCCCAGAACGCCAGGTCAGCGTACACGTTCTTGTGCTTGCGCATAAGCATGACCGTCTCGTGGGACCAGTGGAAGCCTGTGTGCGCCACTATGAGCTTGAGCGTGGGGAACGTTTCGGCCACTTCGTCGAACAGGAGCGGGTTCTGGTTCTCGATGCGGCTCCCAGGCACAAAGGTCCAGCCGGCGTGTACGAGCGCGGGTATGCCCAGCTCCTCGCACTTGCAGTAAAGGGGGTAAATGCGCGGGTCGTTTACGGCCACGTGGTTGTATGCCGGGGAGAGCTTCAGACCCCTGAAGCCGTACTCTTTGACGGCGTGCTCCAACTCTTTGACCGACTTCAGGCCCGCTATGGGGTCGCCCCCGTGGAAGCCTATGAAGCGATCGGGGTACTGGGCTATAACCTCGGCCACGTACTCGGAGGGGGTGTGCGTATCGAACGGCCCCCAGTACTGGGACAGCAAGAACGCGCGCTCTATGCCCGCCCTGTCCATGTCAGCGATCAGTTTTGCGGGGTCTGTGTTGAGGTCCTCGGCGACCCAGGTGCGATCGGGGTCCCACCACACCGGTACGCCGGCCAGTGCGCCCATGTATATTTTAGCCATCTTTTCACTGAAATGCCCGGGATACAGATGGACATGGCAGTGCGTGTCGAATACCATATTGTGCACCATGTTATGCTCCTTGTGTGGGATGAGAGGTGTGAGGGCTGACGACCGACGACGGACGACTGACGGCGGACCGCGCATAACGCCCGCCGTCAGTCGTCTATCGTTGTCCTATTTAGGAAATTGTGCTTCCCAGTAGCGATTGGGGGCGTCAACGCCCTTCATGATCGTGTCTGCCTGGTCGACGTTGTCCTTGGTGATCAACTGGTTGGTCTCGTTGAGCATGGCGGGCACGGGCTGGCCCGTGGCTATGCGGTATGCGACCTCCACACCCATGTAGCCCTGGCGATAAGGAGGCGTGGCTATCGTGCCCGCCATCTCGCCGCTCTTGACTGCTGCGATCGCGTCGTCGATACCGTCGTTGCCCACTATGATCACGCCCTTATCGCGGCCCGCCGCTTTCAGAGCCTGCAGGCCACCCAACGCCATATCGTCGTTGGCGGCATACACAGCGTCGATCTGCGGCTGCGCCTGGATAATATTCTCCATTACGGTCACCGCCGTGTCGCGCTGGAAGTTGGCGGGCTGAGAAGAGACTATCTTCATGTCGGGGTGCTTGGCTATCGATTGCTCGAGCCCCTGCGACTTCTCGCGGCCCGACGGCGTGCCCAGGCGGCCTATCAATTCGACCACGTTGCCTTTACCGTTCAACTGCTGGGCTATGAAGTCGCCCCCGATCACGCCCGACTCGAGGTTATCGAAGCCGATGTGGGTGGTGATTTTGCCGCCGTCCGGTTTGTCGCCCGTAGTGACCACAGGCACGTCTGCCGCCTCCGCCGCGTTGACCGCGGCCACGATGCCGGCCGAGTCGGCTCCCTGTATGATGAGCACGTCGACCCCTTTCTGGATGAAGTCCTCCACCTGCTTGACCTGCGTGGCCACGTCCAGGTTCGCGCCGACAAAGGTTAACTCCACACCGTAATCATCGGCTGCTTTCTGAGCGCCCTGCCCCAGCGTGGTGAAGAAGGCGCTATCGAGCGTGGGCACGGTGTAGGCGATCCTGATCTTCTTGCCCGTGCCTGTAGTGGCAGTAGTGGCAGTAGTGGCAGTGGGAGCGGTGGATGTTTGCCCCGTGGCGGCAGTGGGAGCCGTAGTCGCCTGGCCTGTTGTCGTGGTGGGCGGAGTCACGGGAGTGGCGGTCGGTTCCGAGCCACAACTTGTAACTATGAGCGCCATACCGAGCAACATCGCTATACGCATTTGCTTCATTGCTTGTTTCCTCCTGAGTGATGACAATAGACTTCTTGAGTGTGTTACCGGCCAATATGCGTCCGTAACAGGTCATTCCCCGTGAGATAAATATCTAAGAATCACCTCCTTGCGTTAGAATCATTGTCAGAGCAGCGTATGTCAGGGTCCCCTATACGCGCTCCTGACGCAGAAGCTTATCTATGATGACGGCGATCAGGATCACGACACCTGTGGACAGATCCTGAAAGAAGGCTGAAACGTTCAGCAGGTTCATAGCGTTGGCGAGCACGCCCAGAATGGCCGCTCCCACCAGCGTGCCCCATACCGTGCCCTGGCCTCCCACGAAGGAGGTGCCGCCCAGGATCACCATGGTTATGGCGGTCAGTTCAAACCCGACCCCAATAGTGGGGCTGCCGGAGAGGAGGCGCGAGGTGAACATCACGGCGGTCAAGCCGACGAGCGCGCCACTGAACACGTAGATCAGGATCTTGTAGCGGTCGACCGGCACGCCTGCGATACGGGTGGCGGTTTCGTTGCCGCCGATGGCGAATACATAGCGTCCGAACTTGGTTTTTCTCATCAGCAAGAAAGTCAGCAGATAGCTGAACACCATCAGGATTATGGGGAAGGGGATAGGGCCGACGTAGCCCTGCCCGAAGAAGGCGAAATCGGGATATTTCAGCAGAGATATAGGCACGGCATTGGTATATATAAGCACGACGCCCCTGGTTATGGTCATCGCGGCGAGCGTTACGATAAAGGGCTGTATCTTCAGCTTGGCGATAATTATGCCATTGCCCAGACCCACCAGGGCGCCGGTGGCGATCCCGGCCAGCACGGCCAGCCAGATATTGCCGGTGGCTATCAGCGTGTTGGCTATGACCGCGCTGCCCAGGGCGAGCACCCCGCCCACCGAGAGGTCGATGCCGCCCGAAATGATAATGACGGTCATGCCCGCGCCCAGGATGGCGGTCAGCGCTATCTGCCGCGCCACGTTGAGGATGTTGGCCGTGGTGAAGAAGTTGGGGCTGAGCGTGGAGGTTATGATGATGATCAGGCCGAGCGCCATGAGCATTGCGAACTGCTGCACGTAGCGCCTGAAGGGCATACGCGGGATAGGGGGCACTTCACGCTCTCCCCTTTCGCCCCGCTCTCCCGCGTCCACAGACATGGTGCTAGATATTTCCCGGGACAAGGTTCCCCCCCATCGCGTACGTAAGCAGCAGTTGCTGGGTCGCTTCGCTGCGCGGGATCTCGGCCACCATGCTCCCCCTGTACATAACAAGCACGCGGTCGCTCATCCCCAGCACCTCGGGAAGCTCGGACGATATGAGTATCAGTCCCTTGCCCTCCGAGACCATCTGGCTCATCAGGTCGTAGATCTCCACTTTGGCCCCCACGTCGACGCCGCGGGTGGGCTCGTTCAGGATAATGACGTCGGGCCTGGTGGAGAGCGCCCTGGCCAGCACCACTTTTTGCTGGTTGCCTCCGCTCAGGTGCTTCACCTGCTGCTGTATGCTCGACGCCCTCACGCTCAACTTATCGAAGAAGGAGCGGGCAAACGCCTTCTCCTTGCGATCCGAGATATATCCCGCGGGCGCAGCGCCCTTGCCCTCCAGATAGCTCAACGTGATGTTGTGCAGTATCGAAAGCTCGAGCAGCAGCCCGTCTATCTTGCGGTTTTCGGTGAGCAGGCCCAGCTTGTTGCGGATGGCGTCGGCGGGCGAGTTGATCCTGGCGGGCTTGCCGTTCACGAGGATTTGCCCCGAAAGGAGCTTGTGTAGGCCGAACAGCGCCAGCGCGAGTTCCCTTTGCCCGGCCCCTGCGATCCCGAACACCCCCACTATCTCGCCTTGCTTCACGCTGAGGTTGATATTGCGCAGCATGGCGCCCGCGCTCAGGTCGCGCACCTCGAGGATCGTCTCCCCGACCGGCACCTCCTGCTTGTGGAACTTCTCGCCTATCTCGCGTCCCAGCATCATCTCGACGATCTCCGCTATGGGAGCCTTGCCTGACGTTTCGCCCGCGTTGCGCCCGTTGCGCAGCACGCATACCCGGTCGGCTATGTCGTAGATCTCCTCCAGACGGTGGGAGATATATATGATGCCCACGCCCTGAGCTTTCAACGTCCGGATGATGTGGAAAAGGATGTCTATCTCTTTCTTGGTCAAAGACGCGGTCGGCTCGTCCATCACGAGCACGCTTGCGTCCTGCGACAGGGCGCGGGCGATCTCCACAAGCTGCTTCTCGCCCGTGGTGATCTCGAATATCATCTTCCTGGCGTTGATGGGCGCGCCGAGCTTGTCCAGCACCTGTTGGGCCGCGCTTGCTGCTCTCGAGTGGTTCAGGAGCAGGCCGGAATGAGTGGACTCTCGGCCCAGAAATATGTTGTCGGCCACCGTCAAGTATTCAACCAGGTTGAACTCCTGGTGGATGATGGCAATGCCCAGCTTGTGTGCCGAGCGTGTATCGGTGATATTGGCTTCTACCCCTCTAACGAGGATCCGGCCGCCGTCCTTCTGGTATACGCCGCTCAGGATCTTCATCAGCGTAGACTTGCCGGCTCCGTTCTCGCCTATCAGCGCCAGGCACTCCCCCGCCCGCAAGCTCAGGTTGACCTGGTCCACGGCCACCACGCCCGCGAACGACTTGCTTATATTCTGCATCTCGAGCACGAAACCCGGCGGGGTTTCGGTCTGTTGAAGGTCTGTTTGCGGAAGATATATGCTCATGATCGACTCTGATAGAGCTGGCTGCTTGCGATCGGCAGTGAGTGGAGGTCCGGGCACGGGTACGAGGGAATAGGTCGGGTTAAGGGCCTGGACCTTTTGTACCAACAGGAAGGACACCCTGTCAATGTCAGAACAGCCGAATAGGAACGTCCCTTTTTGTCGGAAAGAGACAACCAGGCGCGAGCAAAGGGGCGCGAAGAGGTTTGCGCTGTACGGCTTGCTGGCACAAACGCCAAACAGGCAGTTCGCCCAGACACCAAGGATCGGCCGGTACGACCGCCGGGCGACGTGCCGGCCGCTATCTCGTGCTTCGTTCCCGCCCACTCGTGCATGCCCCTCGCCCTTGACTCGTCGCCCACGCCAGGTGGTCACCCCATCATGCGAGCCAACTTGGTCGCCATGTGTGTAGCCATCTGGTAGCTAGGCTGGAACAGGTCGAACCCTATAATCTCCTGGGCCCGGCGCAGACGATACTTCACGGTGTTGGGGTGCAGTTCCAGAAGGCGCGCCACTGCGTCCACTCGTTGCGCGCAGTCGAAATAGCATTCTATCGTTCGGACCAGTTCCGATCCTTTGTCCCTGTCGTAGTCCAGCAGCGGCTTTATCGTGGAGAGGAAGGCCGTGTGCTGCTCGCTCTTGAGGAGCACCTGCCCCAGCACATCGAACACGGCCACTTCGTCGAACTGCACCAGCGTATGCGAAAGATGAGCCGCGTTTCGCAACGCAATCGCCCTTCTCGCCTCGTCGTAGCTCCTGGGCAGGTCGGTAAGCGCCTCGTACGCACGCCCTATAGCTCCCACCAGGCCGTTGCCAGCCTGGAGTTCGAGCGCGCAGCGTTCCTGCACGCATTCCAGCAACTCGCGCGCATCCCGCAGCACGCCCTCCCTGCGGAATTCGCCCTGCAGGTGCGGCAATATGACTATGAGGCCGTCCTTCTGGAGTATCATGCTGCGCGGATTGTATTCAGCCAACACTTGCGCGGCTATCGAGTAGACCGGGTCCATGCTTGCCGGCGAACCCTCGGCGGGCAGACGGGACGGGCGTAGGTCGTCGAGCCCGCTCTCCTCAAGCGCGAGCACCGCCACCACGTGCTTGTGCGTCAGATCCCAGCCGACGTTGCGGGCGCGCTCCATGACCTGCGGGTCGGTGGCACCCCCGCCCGTCAGCAGCTCACTGAACAGGTCGTTTCGCATCCTCTGCTCCACGTTCCTGACCGCGTGCTCCTTGAGCAATACCACCGAGCAGGCCAGCACTCCCTGTTTGAGCGCTATGTTGTCCAGTGGGTCGAACTCGGCCTGTCGAGAATCAAGAGCGCACAAGAGGGCCAGCTGCGATTGGCCCAGCTGAACAGGCAAGTATATAGCCCGTACTTCGCCCGTATCCATAAAGAACGTGGTCGATGCGTACGGCTCGCTCTCGCGCGTCTCGGAGTGCTCGGCAGCCGCGCCGTTGGCTTCATGAGCGCTGTCGAATGCGCTGTTGAATGCGTCGCTGAGAGCTGTACGTGTGCACTCGAGCGACAATTGCTCGGGGGTGAGATAAGCGCTCCTGCGCGCATCCCGCGACAGCCGGATGACCTCTCCTGCCGGCCCGGACAGCAGCACCTGGCGCTGAAGCAGGTCGGACAGCGTATCAACAAGAGACTGCAGGTCGCAGCCGGCGAGCACCAGATCGATAAGCTTGTTATGGATCTCCTCTGAGCGATGAAGCAGGTAGTTCTGCCGGTTGAGCACCGCGGCCATGAGGGGGGTAATTATCTCCACGTAAGAAACATCGGAGGGAAGCTCGATCAGGGGCAGCCCGAACTTTTGCGCCTGCTCCACTAGCGCCTGCGGGACCTGATAGCCGAAGTTGCCACGGTGCACCGCCAGGGCGGCCGCTTTGGCCTCCACCAGGTTCTCTATGGAGCTTACCTGCCCCTCGATGTCGTCCTTCACCCAGAAGAAAGTGGTCAACATGAACTGGTTCGGCCGCAGCCACTGCCTGTAGGGGGGCTGCTCCATTACGCACACGTGGTCTATTAGGTTGGACAGGCGCTCGGTCCCCGCCAGCACTCGCCCGCGCCGTAGCGCTCCTATGGTGAGCGCGTCCGCAACTGTGATACCCATTTCTATTACCTCTCTGCAGCATCCGCAGCATCTGCCCGCCTGTGGTTGAGATGGTGCCCCAAGCCGCCGGAAGATGCCCGAACATATGTCGGTTGCGCACCACCTTCGGCTCGCGTAGTGAGACTATGAAGTCATATGCGCTCGGCGACATAAAGCCAGCAAGCCTTCCCGCCCATGCCACAAGGCTAGCGTTCACTCCCATCGAAAACGTTCACCGACTGCACCGCTTTGCTGAACATTAGGGCTGCCAGCACGAACCGGCTCGCCAGCTCTATATCTTCCCGCATCAACCGTTCGGCTGCTGTCTGGTCCCCGGCGATCAGCGCCTCAACGAGATCGTCGGGCGCCTGTGCCATACTGGACGGGCGCTCACGCAGCAGGTAGCTGGCGTACATAAAGCGACCCATGCTTTCCATCAACCCTCGCACTATACTCACGAGACGCTCGTTGCCTGTGCTTTCAACAACGGCCAGGTGAAAAGCTGCGTTGGCATCTATGAACCTGCCGAGCGTCTGCGCGTCCTCAAAGCGCTCCGGCGCCACGCACAGGTCGTGCAGCCGTCGCAGGCGCTCGGCGTCCACCTGGCCCGAGGCGAGGCGACCGGCGGCCAGGCGCGCCACCATGGGCTCAATCAGCAAGCGGGCGTCGAGCACGTCCTGGACCTGCTTGAAGGTGATGGGGGCGATGAGGTAGCCCTCCCTGGGCAGCACCTGCACCAGGCCCTCCTGCGCCAACCTGCTGAGCGCCTCGCGTACGGCCGCATGCCCCGCGTGGTAGCGAGCGGCGAGGTGGGCCCGCGTGACCAGCGTGCCCGGCACGAGCACGCACGTAAGTATCTCACGCCGCAGCGTGTTGTATGCCTCCTCGGCCAGCGAAAGCTGTGCGCTTTCCAAGATAAAGTTCACCCTCCGAGAGCATCGGTTGGGGACGCGCCAGCGCCAGCCCCAGCCGCGTCGATGACGTCTATCCGCTCCGCACTGGAGCCGCTTATAAGCGCTTACAAATGTGCTTCTGAAGTTTTACATCTACCAGCAAGAAATGTCAAGCGTGATGTATTCCGCCCCTAGTCGAAGCTCGTGATCGGCAGAGGGCACTGTGCCGGGCGTTACGCGAGTAGGGCATGTAATCGGCTGTAAGAATAAGCGCCTCCAAGTTCGGTTCGCCTGGCCAGGTAGGAGCGAAGGGTAAACACACGAAGATAAAGGGAGATGAAAGGAGATAGAGAGAGGTAGAGAGACACAAAGGGGTAACCGTCTGACAACTAGTCCCCGTTCGCTGTGATTTTTCGTTGATCCTGAGCTCGACCGACAATAACTGGGCGAGACGCTGCGCCAGCTTGCTCATGTACCCACCGATGTGCCGGTTGGCCGGCAGAAGTTGGTGGAGCTGGACGAGCAAATGCTCTTCGCTCATATGAACGCTGCTCCTCAGCGCTCCTTCCGCTTCTCACCGCACCTTATCGCTACATGCACCGAGCGAGGTAAGTCTGGCTGTATGGGACAAATGGGCCAGACGCGAGGGGAAAGATTGTCCATAGTCTCCGGATCCAAGGTTCAGTTATAGTAGTCATAGCACGTGCTGAATTCTGATATAGTTCGTCCCGTTACGTTGCTTTGTGCGGTTTCGTATCACCATAAAGGTTCGATTGGAGCAAAGTCCTCGCTTATGAAAATCCCGAAACCCCTGCCGCCCAGGATAGCCTTATCGCTGGTCATCCTTTTTCTCTTATCGTACGCGGCTCCCTTATGCTTGCTCGCTCGCGCCGACGCCAGCGCGTTGTCACCGGCCACCTCGTTGGCTGCCGCTATCACGAACAGCAGCACGGTTCTGGATTTCCCGAATACCATTACTTTTTCGGCCCATATCGCGACTGAGAAGCCTGTGGAACGCGTTACGCTCGAATATGGCGTACACGGGCTTGCGTGCGCCGACGTGACCGCCAAAGCTTTCCCCCACGTAACGGAGGCTGATACGCAGGATGTGTCGTGGACCTGGGACATGCATAAATCAGGCGCGCTTCCCACAGGAGCTAGCGTCTGGTATCGCTGGCGCGTCGCCGATCAGACCGGCGCGGAGACCGTCTCCGATACATACACGGTGGCCTGGCTGGACCGAGTACATACCTGGCAGAGCATAAGCGAGGGCGATATAACACTGCACTGGTACGAGGGCGACGCTGATTTTGCGCAGACTTTGCTCTCCTCAGCCGTAGACTCGATGTCCACACTGGGTCAAACCACGGGCGTTGCCGGCGACTTCCCGTCGGACCTGTATATATACGCAAGTGGCTCAGACCTGAAAGACGCCCTCCTTTATGAGCCCGGCTGGATTGGCGGAGTGGCCTTTCCCGAGTACAACATCGTGCTGATAGGCATCTCCACGGACCAACTCGAATGGGGTGAGCACGCCGAGGCACACGAGCTAACGCACCTACTGGTCGGTCAATTTACTTTCTCGTGCACCAGCGTGGTGCCGACCTGGCTCAACGAGGGAATAGCCGTATACGGTCAGGGTGGCCCCGAGGCCGACGAGCAGGAAATATTCGACTCAGCTGTCAATGCTGACAAGCTAATGCCCGTGCGGGCACTCAATGGAGGGTTCTCTGCAGAACCGGGCAAGGCCGATCTCTCATATTCCGAGTCCTACAGCCTGGTCGCATACCTGATAAAGACGTATGGAAAAGACAAGATGCTTGCACTTTTCGAGGAGTTGCGGGGCGGTTCAAGCCCGGAAGACGCATTGCAATCGATATACGGGTTCGGCGTGCAGGGTTTCGAGGACAAGTGGCGCGCATCGATAGGCCTTGCCTCCCGGATCTCGAGTGCCGAGGAGCTTACCCCCTCTCCCCAGCCGACGACGATCCCCACCTACGAACCGATAAGCGCGGAGTCGCTTTCAGCTACCGCTCCACCTTCAAACGCAGCCCAGGAGACCGAGACTGCTCCGGGAGCGACCGCATCCTCAACTGTCACGAGTACCCAGGTATCAGAGCCGAGCACTCTTGCCAGTCCGACCCCTGACGCTGCGCCGCTAGCGGAACAACCGCAGACAGGTTCGGACATCGCGCTGCCGGCGAGTATATCTGTGGGGGTTGTGATTCTCGTGATAGCCGGTTTTATCTACTTTGTAATCCAGCGGAGGTCCAACTAAGCTTATGCCCCTCTCATTCACGAAATCGCATTCAACGGCCCGGAACGATCTCCGCACGCAACTGCCAGCCCGCACCTACCGGCGTGCCGGCAAGCACACAGCGCTGCTGAGTACTCTAGCCCTCGCTGCACTCGTAATGACAGGTCCGGCCGGGATGCCCACGCACAGTTTAGGAATCGTGCCGATGACCTCTCAAGCTTATGCTGAGGCCCCTACTATGAGTACTTCAACGGTAACAATATCGGCCTTCAGGGGATTATATCCGGGGCTTATGAACGAAGTGCAGGATGTGGAACTCAAAGGAAACACAGACCCTGTAGTAGGCAGCTTTACTGTTGGGAAGAGCGCAGAGAGCGTTGCGGCCCCTGCCGTGAGCAGAGATGTAGCCTCCGGCATGAAGCTTTACGACAACAAGGACGCAGGCGTGAGCTTCCAGTATCCATCTGATTGGACGTCGCGCAGCACCGACGCGTCTACAACCCTGATCAGCCTGACTTCGCCTGGCTCCCGCCTCATATTGACCGTTGAGCTCCTGGGTGCACCCGCCGGCGCAAGCTATGCTGAAACTTTGGATATGATCAAGGGTGAATTCACCGGTGGGGAGAGCACTTTCGTTGAGCAAGGCTCTACCGACACGCAGGTCGAAGGCGCGGGGCAGGCCACAACGCTGGACTTCACCGGCACCACCAGCGGCGTCGACCTGCGCTTGTCGGTACTGGTGGCTCAGCACGGCAGCAAGGTGCTGCTTTTTAGCTTCGTGGGGCTTGCACAAAGCTTCCCCGGTTACAGCAGCGTCATAGCCTCCATCACGGCTACTCTTGCGTTGAAGACCCCCGAGATCTATGGCGTGCCACAAAATGAGGGATTGTTCTTGAACAGCGGCGAGTCGTCGAACCCGCGCGACTACGACCCGGCGACCGGTCACGTAAGTACTCTTGTTTGGAGTGGGCTTGTGTCGTTCGACCAGCACCTGCACGTGGTACCCGACCTGGCACAGGGTTGGGACATCAGCGCGGATGGCACCGTCTATACCTTTCACATCCGGCCCGAGGCGCGCTTCCACGACGGCCGCACAGTGACAGCGGAGGACGTGATCTACTCGTGGGAGCGCGCCCTGTCCCCCGAGATCAACTCGAACGAGGCCCTCACCTACCTGAACGATATTGTGGGCGCTGCTGATGTACGCAGCGGTAAGGCGCAGCACGTGTCCGGTCTGCGCAAGGTGGACGACCACACGCTCGAAGTGCATATTGATGCCCCCAAGCCCTACTTCCTGATGAAGCTCACATACCGAGTGTCCTCTATAGTGGACAAGCAAAACGTCGAAAGCGGCGCCGACTGGTATAAGCACCCCAATGGCACCGGTCCATACAAGTTGACCGATTGGGAAGCGGGCAAGGTCAAGGTATATACTCGCAATGATGATTTCTACCTCAATCCGCCGGCTATCAAGTACATAGTACTTCTACTCTATCAAGGGTATGGCCTGAACTTGTATGAAACAGGCGATATCGATATGACTGGCGTGGGAGGCGCCGAATTAGAGCAGGCGAGCGATGCTACGGGCTCTATGCACGCTGACCTCGTGAGCGGAGTTGATATGTGCACCGACTATTTGTCCTTTGACGTGAGCCAGGCTCCATTTGATGACCCCAAAGTCCGGCAGGCTTTTGCGTTGTCAGTGGACAAGAACGAATATCTGCAAGTGGCCTTACAGGGAGACGGATTGGTGGCCAAGGGATTGTACCCGCCGTCGCTGCCCGGCTATAACCCCTCACTGCAAGGCCTGAGCTTTGACCCGGATATGGCTAAGCAATTGCTCGCGGAGTCGCGTTACGGGAGCGCTACCAAACTGCCCACTATCGTGCTCACGAGCGGAGGATATGGCAGCTATATGTCTCCCGACCTCTCGGCTCTCGTCGACATGTGGAGCAAGAACCTCGGCGTGAACGTGCACATCGATAACATAGACCCCGAGGTGTACCTCGACGAAATTTACGCCGGGCATCATGGTCAGATGTTTCAGAGCGGTTGGTGCGCCGACTATCCCGACCCGGAAAACTTCGCCGACGCGCTGTTCCATACCGGGGCAACGCAAAACACCGGCCATTATTCCAACCCACAAGTAGATACGCTTCTCGAAGACGCCCGCGTGGAGAAAGATGTAAGCAAACGCATAGAGATGTATCAGCAGGCTGAACTGATGGTGGTGAACGATGCACCGGCAGTATTCCTGACGCATCCTATCGGCCATGAACTGGTGAAACCGTATGTCAAGGGCTACGTATTCAGTCCGATAGGCATTGCGGATGAGCGCTACCTGTCTCTGAAGCGCTAGTTACGCTGTCGTCCGATCCACACCCGTAAGGCGCGAACTCCCTGGTGCTACCAACGGAAGCAGTCACCCAGAGCGTCACGGCTACATCAGTGCGCAGCAAGATGCGGCACTGGCTACGAAAGTGCCGCATCTTGCTGCGCGAGGAGACCCCCGGCCAAGTCCAAGATGCCCGACGTTCGCCTCGAGGCGCTGGTATGCGATAAGCGAGGATCGGTGGGAGGCCCAACGGTGGCCGCAGACGGCCATAAGGCTGGCGAGGGGATTCGCGCCGGTCGTCTTGATGCCGAGCGAGCGACCGATTTTGCACTCTATTGTCGAAGGGCGCGCTCACGGCGCGTATGTTTCCGCATCGCTCTTCATCGCGTGGGTGATACACACCGTGAGCGCGTACAGCACGAGAGCACGAGAGCAAACGAACCATTTGCAAGGCTGACTCGTAATAAAGGTGGACTTGAGGCGGCTGTCCTGGCATGCTCTATCGAAGTAACAAGTTCCACAGAACACGACCACATAGGCCACAAGTGGACAACAGGCGCAGCAATAAGCAGGGCAATGAGTAAAGCCACAGACGAGGAGTAAAGAAGGCGATATTGAGGGCAGAGAGCGATGAGCAGCTTATGGCAGCAGTGATGGCGGGCGAACGCACCGCCCTGGCGACGCTCGTGGAGCGCCACCACAGCGGGCTGCTCAGCTACCTCTATCGCATATTAGGGAGCGACCGCGCTCTGGCCGAAGACCTGGTACAGGAGACCTTCGTGCGCCTGCTTACGTCGAAGACCTACCAGCCGACTCGCCCGTTCAAGTCGTGGCTTTACTCTATCGCCACGAACCTGGCCCGGGACCACTTCAAGTCAGCGGCCGCCCGCCACTCGCTAGGTCAGTGTGACCTTCCATATGGCGAACCCGTGAGTAACACACCGGGGCCCGAGGAGAGCGCGCTCGCGGCGGAAACGGGCGCAGAGATCGCGCAAGCGATCGCGGGCCTTGCCCCCGAATACAGGTCGGCCCTGCTGCTGCGCTTCTACGGCGGACTGAGCCTGCAGGAGATCGCGTTGTCGCTGGAAGTGCCGTTGGGCACGGTCAAGTCCAGGCTGTCGGTGGGCTGTCGTCGCCTGCGCGACCTGCTCGCCTCAGACACGCGAGGACTCGTAGCAGAAGCTGCAAAGGAGGATACGCGTAAGCTACCCCATAGATAAATCAAGGGGCTTTTCCGTAGAACCTGGCTCTGCTCTCAATGCTGCATGCGCTACACAGCTGCATACGCTACACATTGTTTCAGAGGTTCTCAGAAGTACGGCCAGCTTACAAGTGTGGCCCTGCTAACCGAAGTCAGCAGCGAGTTATACAACGACCATGGGAGGTTGCAACTTTGAATACTTTACTCAGTAGAAGTTTTCCTACTGAAACCCAATGTATTCAGTTTGTAAGGCGGGAGGTGCCGAAGCAACAAAAACAGTTAGCTCTCTCGAAAGAGAGTGTCTTTCCCACTACTATTTTGGCACAATCGGAGCCTAGAAACGAACTTTTGTGCGTCTACCCCACAGCCAAAGCAAGGGGTCTCTAAGGAGGAACGATGAACCACGCTAATGAGGCGGACGTCCTGCGGCTCGAGGAGATGCTGAGAGAACAAGGGGAGGACCAAGCGAGCGCAGAGGAGCTACCTGCCGTACTGGCGCGCCTGGCAGAGTGGCACGCCCCCTCAGTCGATACAGAGGACACAGCCCGCCTCGTCTCTGCCCTCGCGCCTCTGCTCCCAGGCATCACGAGTGCTCACCGTGTCAAGGGCGAATCCCCCCGAGTGCGAGAAGCCATAAATCGGCGCTTTGCCCGGCCCCGTTCCAGCCTCGGCTGGTTACTGGAGACCGCCCTGCTGCAGGGCATGCTGGTGCGCCCCTCCTTCTGGCTGGCGAGCACTTTGATCACCGCGCTGGGCATACTGGTGACGATGGTCAGCATACCCGCCACTGAAGTGCTGGTACTGAGGTTGCTTGGTCCTTTGCTGGCAACCATATCGGTGGGCGCGGCATTCCGCAGCATTCGGCTGAATACGCTGGAAATAGAGCTATCCTGTCCTGCTTCACCGCTGCGCCTGATGATAGCGCGGCTCGTGCTCGTACTAGGGTACGACGTGCTGCTGGGGCTGGTTGTGAGCGTCGCATTGGCCCTGTTGAGAGGCCAGACCGAGAACCGGACGGGGAATTCCGGTCTCACGGAACCTGTGATGATGACCGTGGGACTCTGGCTCGCTCCTCTGTTGCTGGTGGCCGGGCTGGCTATGCTGCTCAGCCTGCGCCTGCCGGTGGAGGGAGCGATGGCTGTGGCTTACGCCGGGTGGCTGGTCCTGCTTTTGCCGGTGCTCGCGGAGGGTGCAGAGCAAGCGCCTGGCTTCTTCACCTCTCTACTGGACCAAGGGGAAGCCGTAATAGCAATCGCCGGAGTAACACTGATGGGGTTGGCGCTGTGGCGGATGCGGGCTGCGCTGCCGCTCCTTCTGCTACGCGCTTGATCGCCCTTGCTAGCTCCTGCTAATTGCGCACTTCACCCGCAGTAATGTTGCCCCACATGCGAACCTTTTGGCAGGGCTTCTCGCGGGGAGGTGGCCCGGATTAGAGCACATAGGCACAAGGCATGATCTAGGAGCCGGGATGTTGCACAAAAGACAGCTCGAAGCGCTGAGAAGCATTAAGTTGAAGAAGGAGGGCTAATTGGCCATTCAACAAACGGGCCCTAGCGGTACTGAGGTGAACACGCCTACCGTGCTGGCAGGCCAGGTCAACCGGTTGCATACACTGCTGGTCGTGTCCAGTTGGGAGTTACACAGGCTGCTTTCGGCTCGCTCAACCCGGCTAACCACTCTAGCTCTGATCTTGTTGCTGGCGGGGATAATGTGGCTCAGAAAGGAGGTAACCGTCATAGCCTATTTTGTGCCTGAGGAAGAACGCGTCTACGTACATGGAGGCAGCGCCTGGGGTATGGTCTACTCGATGCCTCTGCTTGTGCTGGTGTTCGGCATCATCGTGCCCTTCCTATCCGCAGACGGAGTGGCAAGAGACCTCAAACAGAGGACGCACGAGCTTCTGATGTCCACAGCGATCCCCTCCTGGGCGTATGTTTGGGGCCGCTTCCTGGCTGTGCTCGTGCTCGACCTCTTACTCGCCACGCTGCTACTCGCGACCACACTACTCATAGGCGTGGTATTTGCCCTCGCAATGGGCCACCCGTTCCCGAATATTGCCGCCACGTTCTTCTTATGGGTTGTCGCCGTATTGCCCGCCATTCTGCTCATCAGCGGCCTTAGCTTCGGCATCGGTACTCTGTTCCCCAGGTACAGCGGCCTGGGGAAAGTGCTGATAGTGGTCGCCTGGTTCCTGGTCTCCTATGAAGGGCTACTTGTAAGAGGGGACGAGACTTCCAGCGTCTATTGGGACCCTACGAGCAGGGCGATGATCGGGGCGTTGGGCGAGGTGTACCAGAGAGAACTGTTCAACGGCATAGATACTGTACCCGTAGGGTCCGGAGGTGGGGGTCAACAGCAAGTCCTGGTGCCTGCAACGCAGTTCACTCAGGAAGAGAAGGTCCGCGAGTTGAGACTAAGGATATTGGATGTGGAACAACATATGCCTGATCTGTGGCCCTGGGCTGGTCCTCATCTGGTGTTGGCAATGATTGGTCTGGGTGGCACGGCTATCGCGGTGGCGCGATTTCGGCGTTTCAGCGATGTCCTTTAGAAAAAATGCGCACATGTATATATAGCAAGGAGCTAACGTAATGGAACTGGCACTTGAAGCGTTAGGCAAGCAATATGGCGAGGTATGGGCGCTGAGGGATGTAACGCTGCGCTGTGGGCCGGGCATGCTGGGGCTGGTGGGGCCGAACGGCGCGGGCAAAACCACGCTCATGCGCATAATATCCACCCTGCTCGACCAGACCGTGGGCCATGCAAGCTGGGACGGACATGACACGCGCAAGGAAGGCGAAGCTGTACGCAGAACGCTCGGCTATCTCCCGCAGGACTTCGGGCTCTACCCTGAACTAAGCGCTCGCCGGTTCCTGCGCTACATCGCCGCCATGAAGGGCATTCCGCCTGCGCTTGCAAAGCGCAGGGTGGACGAACTTATCGAGATAGTGAACCTCGAGCGAGCTGCCGACCGCAAACTGAGCGGCTACAGCGGCGGTATGAAGCAGAGGGTGGGCATCGCGCAGGCCCTGCTGAACGATCCTGAGCTACTGATCGTGGACGAGCCCACAGCAGGCCTGGACCCCGAGGAGAGGGTACGCTTCCGCACTTTGCTGAGCAGCCTCACGGCCGATCGGCTCATAATATTGTCCACGCACATCATCGCTGATGTGGAAGCGGCGGCCACCAGGCTGGTGCTGCTCAAGGAGGGACGGATACAAAGCGATACGACCCCTGAAGCCCTCCTGGACGAAGCATCAGGCCAGGTGTGGTCGGTCACGGTGGAGGCCGACACCGCCAGACGCTTGCAAGCCATGTACAGGGTAAGCGGGCTGCTGAACTCTCCCAGGGGGTTGACGTTGCGATTGCTCAGTCCCGTCCGCCCGCACGAAACCGCCACGCCCATAGAACCGAGCCTGGAGGATGCCTACTTGCTCAGGATGGATAGCCACGCTCCTATAAGGCAATAAGCAGACAAAGATGATTAGTACGCAACCCTATAACCTTCATACCCTACCTGCGTGGGCGTCCCATCGCACTGCGGTAGCTTGCTAACGGTGCCCAGGCATGATCCGGCTTTCCGCTCTTTGCAAAGAGTATCATGTGCCCAGTTACAATGGGTGTCATAGGGAGTTATAGGGAGTTGAAAGAAAAGGACCCTGAGCAGCCCTCACAGCGGGCCGCGCCCCCCCACAAACTGCAACCTTGCCACCTCGACGACCTTCGAGCCTACGAGTGGAGCACAGACGCGAAGTGCAGCACTGGTTCTACCAACCAAAGTGTACGTGAGGTTAGCGCGCCCTGCGACTATCAAACTTAGCTGTGACCCTATATAGGAGGTAGGAAGTAGGACGGGCGGGCTATACGACAGAACGCGCCTCTTCCTGGTGCGACTGCAAGCTGAGAAACTTGACGCAGGTGAGGTCCAGGCCATTACCTGCTTTACGCCAGCTCACAGCGATTTGTTGCGCCTGGTCACCCCATGCTAAAATGGCAAGAGGATATCACAGCAGCGTTTGCTGGGTGAGAGGTAGACCGTTATTTGGCGTGGCTCTGGTGCCGAGGCCCGAGTGATTGGCCTTGTTGCCCAATATGGATTGAATGCAGCGCATTCGCGATACGCAGGGTGCTTGGTGTGCTCTTTGCGCTGAGACAAAAGGATGGCTGGAGCTATGGCCTTGAGCGACAACTCTGATTTGTTGGAGAGAATTACAATCAACTCCGAGCAGTGCGGGGGACGCCCCTGCATACGCGGCATACGCATTCGGGTGACCGATGTGCTCGACCTATATGCTGCCGGCCTGACAGCGGAACAGATCCTCGAAGAAATGCCCGACCTTGAACACGAGGACCTTCAAGCCGCGCTCCTGTACGCTGCACGTAAGCTGGACCACCCGGTTCTGGTTGCTTGACCATGATCATATGGGTCGATGCGCAACTCCCGCCAGCGATCGCGCCCTGGATCACCGATACCTTCGGCATTGAAGCCAAAGCGGTACGAGATCTGGGCCTGCGGGATGCGACAGATCGGCAGATATTCCTCGCCGCAAAGCGCTCTTCCCAATCCCTCACTACCTCGTGGATAAACTCGAAGCCCCTCTCCAGAAACATTTCTGCCAGGTCTCGCATTGCCCTCATAGAGTTTCCCTGGTTGTACCGTAGTCTCCACAGCACGACGAGCAGTACGATATCCGTGGGGAACTGGAAGTTATTGAATTGGGTGCCAGTGCGCTCGTTGAATCTCCGTGAGCAATTGGAGAAGCGAAAAGTAGGGTAGCCAAGAGAGATCTTTGCCGATAGCTGAGCAGTTGCAGAGGAGCTACAGTGACGACAATTCATGTTTGGTCCTTAGCCGGATGATGCGATCTTGCCAAGGATACCTGATGAATGGCCACTATTCCAACCGTTGCGCTGAATTCTGACGCTTCCCTAAGGTGTTGCCTGCGCAGCTGGGATTGTGCAAGCCGGTGCTTGCCAGCCCGGGGGGAGTTGCTTGCCCCAGGCCACATACCCTTTTAGCTCTGGCGAATTGGTGATCTGAACGGCGCTAGCTGCCGGGTTATCATCGAATGGATTAACAATCCATAGGTTGACCTGCCCGTTACGCTTATTCGCAAGCGCTATTTGGTTGTTATCAGGGGACCAGACGGGCCACGTAATATCAAAATTATCACCTGGCTTGCCTACTACCAGTCGTACATCTGAATAGAAGCTGTCGCTGACTTTTGCCTGCCAGAGACTTCTCGGGCCATCGAGTGTGCCCCCCTTCCGGTATGAGTAGGCCTGAAATAAAAGATAGTCGCTCCCCGAAGCTTGAGGCACATCGTTTTCCAACGGCATATCGATCGGTATAGCGCCGCTGAAAAGTGATCTCGCCTCGCTGGAGCTTGCTCCCAACCACCAAAGCCCCCAGTGTGATGTCAATGCTGTCCCTATTATCCCGGTTGGCCCCCAGGTGACATAGCGAGGAAACACCTTGTTGCCCCCATTCTGCTTCGGGTCGTCAACGTTAAGGGGGCGGATCAAACCACCTTCTAGTGGCACCGTGAAGATATTGAATCGGGGCGTACCGGGATTGTTTCGCGTTGAGACGAACAATATAGTATGGCCATCCGGCGACCATACCGGCGCGTCGTCGTAATCCGCAGAATCGCGTGGGTCGTTGGTGAGAGCGCGTGGGCACGAGCCGTCAGCATTCATTACATAAATCTCGCGATTGCAATGTGCTTCTGATTCGGTTGGCACTGTCAGACATGGGCCACTCTCATTCTGGTTGGATACATATGCTATCATCGTTCCGTCGGGCGAAAAAGAGGCATTCGCATATTTGTAGATTGAGTTTACCAGCAGGGGACTTGCTGTGGTGCTCGTGAGATCGCTGCCGGCGTTCAGACGGTAGAGGCCCCAGTGCCCGCCATATTGCTGGCTGAAGACAATCTGCCCCTTGAAAATGGGGGGCGGCTCTTTGTACGTGGCAGCATACGCTCCTGATACTACTAGAGCCACCAGCACCAGCGCCGCCACGGCACGCGCAAGGGGACGCTTCCAGAGCGGTGGCCTTGGGGGTAGCGCGACGTCGTGGTCGGCTCTGAAGTAGAGCACCGGCACTCCCCAGTCGCGCCAGAGCCCTGCAAGCTCCTTGCTGTTGTCACCATTGCTGCCATTGAGTCGCGCCGAATCGACCTGGTTGAATATCTGTTGCCGGCCATGTTGGACCGCCAAGTCTACCGACAGCCCTTCTTCCAGTGCCCTATAGAATGTTGTGGCGAACGTTGTGGCAGCCCCATCCCAGATCGTGTACTGCATCCCTATGGCGACCGGAATCTCAGCTCTCATCAGCGCCATCACCGTTCCACTCCAGGTATGCACTTCATCGCGCGTTCCGGTTTCACACGCAGACAAGACCGCAAGCTGTGGTCCGGTGTGCTTCACAGTGGTCGCGATGGCTGAGGCGGTCATATCAGCTGCCTCTCCATTGTGCTGAACAAGCGCTACTTGGCCCGATCCTTCGGTAGCGCCGAAATGGGTATCGGATCGGGTACCTATAAAGGCGCCATGGCCGGAGAAATGCAATACATCATACGATTTACTGTATAACGCTGACGTGAATTCTTCTATAGTGGCATCCTCAAGAATAGTAGGTGCTATCCCGCCCGCGTCTTTCAAGATTGCCCTGATGTCTAGCGCTTCGTCCGACAGCTTCAGGTGGTCGAAACCTTCGCCCGTCGGATTGTCCATCACAACAAGCATAAAGCGCTTTCTTGGCGTCGTGTCCACAGCGGAAGAAACGTCCAGCCTTGCGTAGCGCGTGATAGATATTTTTCCATCCAGTGCCAAAAAGCCGGTCGAGTCGCCTTCGCCGGCCCCATGCTGGATGTTGATGTACTCCCATGGGAAGTCAGACAGAGTATTATCGAGCTGAAGTCGAAGCCGCAACCCCTGTTCCGGTTTGAGTTTATCCAGGTTGCGCAACAGCAGAGAACGCGCACCGGGCGGCAGCAAAAGGTTCGCTAGTCTTGTACCAAGTTGAATTACGCCTGCGGGCTGCAGATCCCGCTGCTGTAATTGGCGTATCTGGTGGGCCAGGGATGCAGGCTCGGTCACTCTAACCAGTTCCTTCTCTCCATCACCGTAGAATGGCGTACTGACCGTTATTTCGAGCTTGGTGACGTTGCCAAGATCGTCTGTTTCGACTTTGTTACCGACAATGTAGAAGTTGCAGTACTCTTTGATTGCCAATGTGATCTCCTTGGCACCTACCGTCTGCCTCAGGCAACTGGAATCGGCAATAACCGTCGATATAATTGAGGTGTAGCAACACGAGAGTTTATTGCACCTCAATTCTGGAGGGTAAGTCCTGGCTCGACCGCACAAGGTCGGCTCATCGCGAGTACTAAGATTATAAACCGCCCCAAACTGGCTGCAGTGTCACAAAAAGTGTCACAGGAATGACGTAAGAACGCCTGAGCACCCACATTGTGACACTTTTTGTGCCTCGTTTGTCTGGGAAGTTGGTGTATCATCGTCCTAACCACGCCGCTCCTGTCAGCGTTTTTGATAAGCAAGATAGAGGAACAACTGCCGAGCTGCTGGACTATGTAGTGCGCACTGCTCGAGAAAAATATCCGATAGTAGAACTATCCAGGAGGTAAACAAAATGCCAGGTACAGCCAAGTGGACGTGTATGATCTATATGGCAGGTGACAACAGCCTGTCCGATGCGGTGGTCACCGACCTCAGCGAAATGCGGAAGGTAGCCTCCACGCCCGACGTTCACGTCGTGGTGCAGTACGATCAGGCGCAAAACAAGGGCGCACGGCGCTTCTTGCTCCAAAAGGAGCCCACCAAAGAGGACCCTACTATGCTGGGCGTCATAGATTCAGGAGATCCGAAGACGCTGCTCGATTTTGTTGATTGGGCGTTGGGTAAGTACAAGGCGGAGCGCTATGCGCTGGTCCTGTGGAATCACGGTAGCGGCTGGGCACCCTGGGATGTCGATACGATTGCCCGCTCCACCAGCGCGCAGATATATGACCAACGAGAGGCAATTCAGCACTCGCATAGCAGGCTGGGCAAGACGTTCTTCACGACAACGCTCAAGCATATCTTTGAGATACCGTCGCCTAGTGAGAGAGCCATATGTTCGGACGATGGGAGCGGCCACGCGCTCGATACTGTCGAGCTTGGCAACGTCCTCGCCAAGGTAAAGAAGATGCTGGGCCAGCCACTCGACCTGCTGGGGATGGACGCCTGCCTGATGAGCAACATCGAGGTAGCTTACCAAGCCAGCCCGTATGTAAACTACATTGTCGGATCAGAGGAAACAGAGCCGACAGACGGCTGGCCCTATCAGCAGGTGCTGCAAGCTATCGTAGACAACCCCTCGGGCCCCACGCAGGAGTTGGCCGCAGCCGTCGTTGCCGCCTATGTCAAATGGTATAACGACAACGATGCTCGCGACACGGTGACACAGACCGCGCTCGACCTGTCAAAGATAGACACAGTAGTTGGTCCATTGGACACGCTGGCAGACACGCTCATCGCCGGGATGCCGAAATCGGCGTTCGACCTCTGGAGGGCCCTCAAGAAAACAACCAGCTTCTATGAAGGCACGGTCTGGGATATTGGGGGGTTGTGCGCGCACCTTGGCGCCGAAAGCAACACAGCGCTTCGCGCCGCTGCGCAACTCGCCCAGGTGTCGGTCAAGCCGGGAGCGGGCAACTTCATTATCGCCCAATCGCATCAGGGCGCGGCCCTCCAGAAGTGCTGTGGTTTGTCGGTGTACATCCCGCCAAACACCGAGGTGTCGCGTTTCTACAAGGACCTCGATTTTGCGAAAAAGCATCGTTGGTTCAGCATGTTAGAGAAGTACCAGAAAGTGTAAGGTAGCACGAGTGGGCATCCCCCGAAGAAGGGGACGAGAGGAAGTTTCTCATCTACAATACGGGAGAAGAAGTAAATGATGCCTAAGAAATCACCAATCACCCAGACTATTAGACAAGCCAGATGCCATCGAAGAAAGTCTACAGTCGAGAACTCAAGCTTGAGACATTGCAACTGTTGAAAAGTAGCGCTAAGGCCAAGGCTGACCTGGAACGAGAGCTTGGTTTGTGGTGCCTCTTGCTTTGCCTGCCGTGGTCTTGTTCGTCCTGTTCAACAAGTGAGGTGTTGGTATGAACCTGCTTAATCAGCAATTGCGCGATACGTTCATGTTTCAGGGTTCGGATCTACGGATCAACAGGGGTGGACAGCTTTCGGGCCGCCAACAGGTGATGCTGAGAGTGGCGAAGTCGAATAGTAACCTTGCGCTGAGTATGTTTGTACTGGTTATGGCCGGGACGGGCGGGTTTATCGCGTTTTCGGTCGCCCAGCCGACAGGGGATACAAGCGGCGGGCGGTCGGGCGATGCGCTTACGACAGCGTTGATAGCTGTGGTGGCTATTGTGGTGGTGATCGTTATCGGGTGGCTTATTAGCCGCAAATATATGAGCACATTCAGCAAGAGGCAGATCAGTGTGGCCAAGGGGAAGGCGAGCATAGCATCGAACGTCGAGAATAATTACCAGGTGAAGATCGGCAGCACCAAGCTGAGGATGCCGTCGCCGGAACAGATGGCGGCGTTCCAGCCTGCGGCGGAATATCGGGTATATTACATAGCAGGCCCGGTGCCGATTATTCTGTCAGGCGAGAATATAGTTGAATGGGTAGACCCGGATGAGGTCGCGCTCGAGATGGCGGAAGAGCTATCGCCCGAACAAGATCCGGCTATGAAGCTAGCCAGGGGCGGCAGAACTGTTCTATTGGTAATGATGTTGGTGATTGTGCAGGTAATTGCAGTTGGGTTGTTGGTCGGCCAGGTGTCGGGCGCACTGCGTTGGGTGATTATCGGCGGGTTGATAGTTGAGACGATAGGGTTTGCTGTGTGGGCATTGGCGCGGTTGGGGAGAGACTAAGCTCGACTCTGTACTACTTTGTATGGGTGGTTCACGCATACGCTCGATTGTGCCTATGCACACGTGCGGGGGTTTATAAACATCCGCGCCACATCCGTTCTGCTCAACGCACCAATGCCTCAAACAAACCCCATGGGCCATATGAGTATGGCCAGCCCCACAGCCGGGATAATAGTCAGATTGTCGCTGCCGTAGGGACTGAGAACCTCGGCTATCGTGGCAATTGCGGCCACCAGGAGCGCCTGGACCGGTGGCACGAAGAAGAGACTTAGCGCGAAACTGCTCGCGAAAAAGACACTTGAACCGAGCTGCGACTTGTCGAACAGCAGTTTGTGGCTAGAGAACCTGCCACCCACCAGATTGGCGAGGGGATCACATATTGCCACGATAAGCACGGAAAGATAATACAAATGCACGGCATTGGGTAGGTACAGCAAGGCCGCCAGACCCACACCCGCCGGGAAGAAAAACTCGCCCCAGCTGGTGCGCCTCACACCGTGGATCGATCCCAGGATGGAGAGTCGCCTGGAGACGAAGAGCGCGGCCAGGAAGAGCACCGCCAGCATGATAATCTCAGCTCGGTCAAGCCAGAAACCCGCGAAGGCCGCGAGCAACCCAGAGAAGAAATGTACGTAGCGGCGCGTGATCTCAGGTGACACCTTGAAGGCACGCAACGCGATCTCCCCGGCCACAAAGAGGGCGATATATAGCGCTGTCACCTCCAGTGCGTGCAAAGGTTAGCCGTCCTTGTAGAGCACGTATTCCGCGACCTTCTTTGCTCCGGGCGGCACTAATCGCGTTATCAGGCGGTCATTGCGCATAGTCAGCCCATACAGAGTGTCACAGCCGTCGTCGAGCGCGCCGGCGCATAGCGTATCGTACAGGAGCCGCCCGACACCGCGCCCCTGGTGGCTTGGAAGAACGGCCAGGGTCTTCACATAGACCTTCTTGGCCCGCTTCACCGCAATAATAAATCCTACCGTCTCCCCGTCTTCCTCTGCGAACAGTATGTATCTGGGATCGGCACTGCGAGCGACGTCCTGGTAGATAGCCTGAAATTCCTCGAAGCTCGGCATCGAATGATCGCTCTCAAAGACCTGCACGGACAGGTCGTAGATAATTCTCATGTCCCTGAGATGATTGTCCGGAGACAGGTTCCTGAGTTTGTACTGCGGATGCGCGGCAGGGCGAATCCGGGTACGTGCAATGGCTCCTACCAGGAAACGCGGGATCTTCAACCGATAGCTTGAATAAAGCTCCTTCGTCGGAAGAAAGCCGGAAAAGAGTCCGGCATAATAGAGCTTGGTGGGAGACTCGAACGGCAGCCAGTCGGTACCGCGCACCTTGAAGCGGTAATTGTGCCAGATGCTCAGGTTTACGGGTATGTAGACGGCCCTATGTGGGTGTTGACTCCGCAGTTCATCCTGTATTGTCTTCATGAGAAAGGCAGCCACCGCTGTATCATCGACGCATTCGACGAAGCCTATGTATACCAGCGGCTTATCTTTGGTCGTCTGCACCACAGCATGCGCTGTGATCGCCCCCTGGTTATAAATCCCGACACCGGACCAGTCGAGCCGATGTCCCCATAATTCCCGGGAGGAAAGCTGCTCGATGTAAGACCGGTAGAGCGCACCCCCTACTTCGCTCCCGTACAGCTCCGATACCAGTTTCCCGTAGTCGGGCTCGGGTGTTGAAAACCACTCACAGTACATTCAGCGTGCTCACGACGATGGCGATGTAAGCCACTAAACCGATAGCCAGCATTCGCACCGGAATTTTTTCGAAAGGCACCGTAGAAACCATAAGCACCGACGCCGCCACCAGAAGCGCCCCCAAAAGCAGCTTGTCGAGGTATATAGCGTGGGTCAGAATAAGCAGGAACTGGTTGTAGAAGACCGGCATACCTGCATAGAACAGCTTGTTCTTGTCTTCACCGAACCCGATTAGAGAGAAACGAATCAGCCTGAAGCTGCCGGCTAACACGAAGAGCGCCAACAGCGGGAGCGGCAGGTCGTACCGGACCGACCAATACACCGCAGGAAATAGAAGGTAAATGAACATATCTGCGAAGGTGTCAAGCCATGCACCAAGCTTGCTCGTGACCCCCGCTCTGCGCGCCAACGGGCCATCAATCATGTCCAGGGCCATAGCCACGATGACGAAGAGAAAGGCCAGACCCAAATTCCGCTGGACGAGCAGCAGGTCGGCTAGGATCGCGAGGAATGTACCGAGCAGCGTGATGCCTGTGATCGCCACCTTCATAGCACCACCACTTTTCCGGCTGCGGAATCGAGCCGCACTTGCTGGCCCGACTTGAGCACCCTGGTAGCGTTCGCCACGCCTATCACGCTCGGCACCTTCAGCTCGCGGGAGACGATCGCTGCGTGAGAGAGGATGCCTCCTCTTTCAACGATGATGCCTTTTACCACACCGAGGAATGGAACCCAGCTTGGGTCGGTCTGCTTGCACACCAGTATCTTGCCTTTCACGTCCTGCGAGAAGTCAGGCTGCTCCATCACCACAACTTCGCCGGTGACGAGGGCCGGGTAGTTGGCGCTGCCGGTCAGAACAGTGACGGTCGACCCTTCGGCTACGCTCAGGGTTGGCTGCCGACCGACGGCTGGCCCCTCATCATGGTCCGCCCGCGAGGGATCGCTAAACGGCACTCCTTGCGTGGTGAAGTGGGGTAGCAGCTGCGCGTGCATGGCGGCCTCAAGTTCGCTCCGTCTCTGGCATACGAGCACGCGCACGTTCTTGAGGGTGGATGTTCCTTGGAGGACCTGGAACGCTTCGTCCATCTCCAGGTAAAAGATGTCCTTCCGGTCATCAATGAGTCCCTGCCGAGCAAACTCCCCGCCGATTATGAGGAATATTTGGCGGACCGCCCCAAAAGTCTGCGAGCGCTTGAGCCGCATCTCCTCCCGCCTGCGGATCGAGCGCCTGGTGTGCTTTGAGA
>DATINP010000023.1:0-4832 GCA_035474135.1 Chloroflexia bacterium
GCGCTGCACACCTGTAGCCACGGCCTGCACGGTATCCCCGGTGCGATCATAGTTCTCCTTGATGCGGCTCAGGAGGAACACCTCATAATCCATTGATAAGCCGAAAGCGATGGCGAAGATCAGCACGGGCATCGTTCCATCTATATTGCCTGTGGGCGTGAAGCCTAGGATGTTCGACAGGTTGCCGTCCTGAAAGATCCATACTATCGCCCCGAAACTGTCTGAGAGCGAAAGCACGTTAAGAACAACTGCCTTCAGGGGCACAATGAGGCTGCCGATCATCAGGAATAGCAGCACAAACATCACAATCACTATGAGAGCAAGCGCGATCGGTGCGCCCGTTTCGAGGCTCGATAGGAAGTCCACCAATTGAGCCGTCTGGCCCCCAACCTGCACGCTCAGGCCCGCAGGAGGAGTTGTCCCCCGGAGTGTCTTGACCAACTGTTGCGCCTCGGATCCAAGAGGCTGCCCGTTATACAACACATTCACCAGGCTGTATTCGCCGTTCGAGTAATGCGCAGCGACTTGCTGAGCAAGGGCCGCCTGCGGGTTCGTGGCATCACCCATGGCCGAGTAGAAGTCCCAATATGCCGCCTTGCCGCCCGCGTCGAGGCGAGGGTCGATGGTGACAAGGCTCTCAACTGAGGTGACGCCAGGAACAGCCTCGATCTGGCGTGTATAGTCGAACAATGCTCCAAGCGTAGCGGGATCGGTGGCCGGGCTTGTACTGTGCACTATGACCTGGATGGGCTGCGTTTCGTTGCTGGCAAAGTCGTTCATAAGCGCGTCACCCACCTGCCGCCCCTCGGACGTAAGCGGCAGTACGCGATGGTCGGGCACAGAAATATTGATGCTGAAGAAGGGCAGGCCTGCGATCACGAGCGGTACGACCCCTGCGATAAGCACCCACACCGGGTGGCGCATGACGAAGTGACTGATGCTATACCAGAAGCCCGAATCATTGGCGGTGGTGACCGGAGCTTCGCGCTTCGAGCCGCGTCTGAACAGCGACCGCACCGAGAGCGAGTTCACACGATGGCCCATTACAGCCAGTATCGCCGGGAGCACGGTCACGGCGCCTATCATTGCTATCATGACTGCGGCAGCACCACCCCAGCCCAGGCTCTTGAGGAACATCTGGGGAAAGACCACCAGGCTCAGCATGCTTATCATTACGGTCAGACCGCTGAATATGACTGTGCGGCCTGCGGTTTGCATCGTGCGCACAATCGAAGCCCGCACGTCACCGTCACGGCGGACCAGTTCCTCGCGGAAGCGGCTCACTATGAACAGGCTGTAGTCAATAGCCAGTCCCAAGCCGAGCATGGTCACGATGTTGATTGCATACACTGACACATCGGCAAAATTTGTGGTGACCAGGAGGATGAGGAAGGCGCCCAGGATGGCAAAGCCTCCGATGAAGAGGGGGAGAGCCGCCGCCAACAGGCTGCCGAAGATTATCACGAGCAGGATAAAGACAATTGGGAAGGAGAGGGTCTCGGCCTGGGCCAAATCGTGCTGGACCATAGCGTTTATCTCCTCACTGATGGCAGGGTAGCCCCCAAGCCGCACTTCCAGAGTGTCACTTGTGAGCAGAGGCCGCAACGTCGTCATATTGTCCAGTTGCACATCGTCATCGCCTTCGAGGCCCACCACCGCGTAGGTGCCGGTGTGGTCCTTTGACACGAACACGTCTGCACCCGTATTGTAAAATGTGCTGATCGTGCCTACGTTGGGCACCCCGTTTATCTTGCTGAGCGTTTGCTCGACCGCCGCCTTGTAGGGAGCGCTTTCTACCGTTGAACCGTCCCGGGAGTTGAACAGCACCACCAGGACTCTATCGTCTGCGCCCAGTTGCGTCTTAAGGATATCATCCACTTTGCTCGACTCGGCGGAGGGATTATCGTACCCGCCTGCTTTGAGCTGGCTAAAGACGTTTATGCCGAAAATGCCGCTTGCCGCCATAAATGCGAGGCCAAGTCCCAGGACCATCCACCGGGACCGATATATTAGCGATCCTAACCTCTCGAACATGCCATTCTCCTTATACTTGTTGTGATATTTATTGTGTGTTGTAAAATTTGGATCGTAAGCAAGACATTATGTGAATTGCGAACTACGACTCTGGTACCAGCCAACGAGTGAGAGCGTCCACCAACGTATCGATGTAAGGCTGCTGGCGTGTGCCTCTTTCAACGCCGAAGCACTGCAAGAGCGCACCATTGACCATGCCGTAGATCGTGACTGCGGCGGCTGACGTGTCAACCGCACGAAGAGAACCCTGTGCAATGCCTTCATCTAGCAGGTCTCTCAGTGCCGCATAGATGGGAGGAGGCGGCGCAGACGACCACTTGCCAATCATCTCGGCCTGCATGCTCATCAGTTGCACCATATTGTCGTGGCGGGCGCAGATGTCGAAAGCGCCCTCGATCATGGGGCGAATACGCAGGGCAAAGGGAAGGCGTGCAAGCTCGGGACGCGACAGAGAACGCAGGACTTCGGCCTCCCAGTCGCTCTTGACGGCGGCCAGCAGGTCGTTCTTGTTCTTGAAGTAGAGGTACACTGTGCCCACAGCCACGCCCGCGCGCTTGGCCACCTGGGCTATCGTGGTTGCCTCGTAGCCCTCCGTCGTAAACATGTCGCGCGCGGCCTCAACAATCGCCTGGCGCTTATCCGCATCGGCGCCGCGAGCCTGTTCGTTGGCCCTCTCGAGTTCGTGATCCGTTCCAACTTCTTTAGTCGTCATATCCAGCCTTTCACTGTAAATGAATGAACTTCATTCAGTATGATACAGTGCTTTATTTGTGTTGTCAATAGGCTATCAGGAGGAATGCCGGACCAAAACGGGCATCAGGCCTTCTCGCGGTAATGATACGAATAGAAATGGGAGAAGGACAGGCGCTCGTACAGGGACACGGCGGGCTTGTTGTTGGCCGTCACCTGTAAATAAAGATTGTGTGCGCCCTGCTGCTGACTCCAATCGGCCAGGGCGCTGATTATCCGGAGGGCAATGCCCTGCCGCCGGTGGCTTTCCGCGGTCGCAATGCAAAACAGACCCGCCCAGCCACGCTCGGCTACTGCCAGGCCTGTGCCAACGGGCTGTGCACCGTCACTGGCCAGCACGAAACAGGCGAGGGGCGTGATGCTACGCAGAATGTGCTCGTAAGTGTGCCGCTTGGTAGGAGGGAAACCTTCTATTTGCAGAAAGGCGTCAAGCCATGTTGAAGTAACCCAAGGCTGCGCCTCCACGCGGACAGGTGAAGTGGACGGCGCATGTTCGCATACTGTCGCCGTGGCCGCGGTCATGACCGAAGTCTCGGCATCGAATTTATATCCTCGTGTTTCAAGAAAGCCGTCAAGGTCGGTAGGCGACGCGGGGCTGACCTGAAAGCGCACGGGCAGGCCGCGCCGCACGTAGAACGCCTCTATGTCCTCGAACCAATCGGAGTACGTGGGGGCCGGACCGATTGAAAGCACACTGTTTGCCCTGCGTGTAACCCCATCGGAAGCGCGCACCCGCCAGCCTTCCAGCCCCTGCTGCACAATCGGGGGCCACGCGTTGGCCGCCAACTCATCCAGGAAGGCGATAGTATCAGTCATTCAAGCCCCGCTTTGTCTCCTACTTTGGTGCAATCTGGCTGAAATAGTCGCGCACCAGGTCTTTGTAGCCCTGCGGTATGTAGTCGCTACCGAGGGCATCGCCCGCCTGGTCCTCATACTGGCCGTAGACCTCTTCGTACGGAGTGAGAGCCTGGCCTGCAGTGTTGTTGTCGCTGTTGGTGGGGGCAGTGCTTTGCTCGCCGTCTGGGTTGTCCTGGCCCTGTACAGTCACCGGCGTTACTGCAGTCTCCACGTTGCTCGGCGGCACATAGACAGGCTCTTCGTGTCCCTTGCCCCAACCTCCCGCAGGCGGCCCCGCTTGCTGCCCCTGTCCGCTTTGCCCTTGTCCGCTTTGCCCTTGTCCGCTTTGCCCTTGGCCCTGTCCTTGGCCCTGTCCTTGGCCTTGGCCTTGGCCTTGGCCTTGGCCTTGGCCTTGGCCTTGACCAACGACCGGCGTGCCCTGCCCCGGAGTTCCCTGCGCAAGCACAGGAGTGCCCGTGCCAGCCCCCGCAGGCGTGCCCGAGACCGGACTCCCCAGCGCCACGACGGTGCCGTTAGCCGTTAAGGGAGTACCATTCCCGGCCACCGACGTACCGTTCGCGCCGGGCGTGCTATTTCCTGAAAGCCCCGCCACGGCCGTTCCGTTGGCCGAGGGCGTGGCCTGCCCATTACTTGCGATGTTCTGCTTACTTTGCTGTATCTGCGAAAGTGCCTGCTCTAGCTGTTTCTGGGTGGCGAGGTTGTTACCCGTTTGCTGCACGTTGTCGGCAAGATTCTGCATGGCGTCCTTCGCGGCCTGTGTGTCACCACTATCGAGCGCGTCGGCGGCCTCATTCAGCCTGCTCGCCAGTTCGGGGTCAGATGATGCTACCTTGTCGCGAGCATCACGCAACTCCTGCGCCAGTGCTTTGCGCTCGTCGGGGGTCATCTTGTCTACATTTTCGCCGGCTTTGGCGATCTCGTCTGCCGCCTTCTGTGGGTCGTTGTTCGCCAGGGCATCCCCCGCTTGCTTCAACTCGCTGTTGTCTGATTGGGACAACTGCTTCGACAACTGGTCCAGCGCCTCACGCTGCGCGGGGGCTTGTGGGTCGAGCGCCTTCTGCAATTCGGCCTGGGTATCCGACAGCCGTGCCAGCGCCTCCTCTCTCGTGAGGTCGCCTTCCTTCAAAGCCTGAGATAGCGCGTCCAGCTCTTGCAAGAGCTTCTGCAGGGCAGGGTCATCGGCGCTGGGC
>DATINP010000024.1:0-12401 GCA_035474135.1 Chloroflexia bacterium
GTCAACATGGCTCAAGCGTAACATGAGAGGAGTTACGCTCCCGTCACATTTGTTCGTATTAGTAAAGCACGGCCATTCTCAATTCACGGAGCGCGCAAACCACTGATCTTGCTTGGGAAGAGCCTCTTAATCAGTGGGTTGAGGGTTCAAGTCCCCCGCGGCTCACCACAATTTAGGCACGAAATAAGCTCGAATGTTCTAACGTTCGGGCTTTTCGTTTGGGTTTGACCACTTAATTGACCACTACGGGATTCAAAATATCTATAATAGGACCCTGATCTATACCAGTTGCTCGCATATTCAGTAGCGGCAGGGCTGCAGGGCGGTTTGCTAATTTATGCAGCGGGGGAAGGCATTCCAGTTAAGCACGAGGTGGTGAGGCTAAACAAGGAACTTGTGGTGAGAACGCTGGATCTGAGAGGCTCACCAAGAGAAATGCTGGCTCAGATAGCGGAGATTGGTAAGATAGTTTGCGAATAAAGAGTAACTTCATTGCGGCACTAAATGGATCTATAGTAAGCCGGCTTCGGACGCGTCCTGGTGACAGTCATAGCACAGCCCAGGTGGGACAGGCTTGCTGCCTAACGAGAACAATTCCGACGAATATGCATGAGGAATATGATAGACTAGTATACGCTCTTGCCAGGAACTATCTTCTCGGCCAAGAAGGTATATCTGAGGACCTGCTGGACCGACAAGTGCGTCCCTCCCTCGCCAGCCACAAACCTTTAACTTTGGCTGGGGTCTATGAGCGATTGCTGAGGTCTGCATAGAGTGCCCAGAGCATGTCGAATGTAATCGGGGGTTCGATCGGCGGAATAGAGAGATTGAGTATAGTCCTTCACGGTTTCGATCTATCGGCGGTTGCTGAGAGATATCCCAGGAGCGAAGAAGGCTGCAAGAGACTGTT
Source organism: Chloroflexia bacterium (assembly GCA_035474135.1). Classification (GTDB taxonomy): domain Bacteria; phylum Chloroflexota; class Chloroflexia; order QHBQ01; family JADMIH01; genus JADMIH01. The sequence goes on from DATINP010000024.1 coordinate 911, forward strand.
CGATGACATTCGACAGCAGTTGGCGCCGAAGGGCAAACCCGACTACAACCCGCGCAGCCTGTGGAGGCGCTTTTGCGGGACGGCTACATCGGGGGCTGCTTTTCTCGCGCCGTTTCCGGACGCGAAGGCATTTAAATTCACCGCGATTATGCTCGTCTCGCCGCTGCCCATGTCCGTATCGAACTGGAAGCGGATGGATGTATAATATTGTACTTACGCGATGCCCCGATCCAGGTTACATATTCTCGCCAAAAAGCCAAGCCAACGCGAACCGATACCCACAAATCTGCTCGCCCAGCCGACCATGCTTATCGGCCGCGAGCGCGACGCCGAAGCCATATGCAGCTTGCTGGACGCGCGCGGAGGAAGCGACGTTGCGCGTCTAGTCACATTGGTTGGGCCCGGGGGCGTCGGTAAGACCCGCCTCGCGCTTCAGGTGGCCGAGGAGGTGCTCGAGGAGTTCCCCGATGGAGTGTACCTCATCGATCTGGCACCGCTTTCCGATCCTGCTTCTGTCATCCCTGCCATAGCCAGGACTCTCGACGTTCGTGAAACTCCAAGCACTTCGCTCCTCTCCACGCTCAAAGAGTACCTGCATAATCAGCGGACGCTCCTGGTCCTCGACAATTTTGAGCAAGTAATAGCTGCAGGACAGCAACTGGGTGAGCTTCTCGCCTCTTGCCCCAGCCTCAAGCTATTGGTTACCAGCCGGTCCCCCTTACGGCTGCACGCCGAGTGGGAGTTTCCGGTGTCACCGCTGGCGCTGCCTGTGCAAGGCGATCCTTTGGGTGCGGGCGAAATATCTCAATATGGTGCAGTAGCTCTCTTTGTACAGCGCGCCAGAACAGTCAGGGCCGATTTCGAACTAAGGGACAGTAACGCCGCTGCCGTGGTAGAGATATGCAGGCGGGTAGACGGCCTACCCCTTGCAATAGAGCTGGTGGCCGCTCACACAAGACTTTTGCCCCCGCAATCAATACTGGCACGGCTGACTCATCCCCTCCGACTGTTGGTATATGGAGCGCAAGAGTCGCCCGTCCGCCACAAGACCATGCGTGAGACCATTGAGTGGAGTTATAACCTGCTAAACGAGCAGGAGCAAGGCCTCTTCAGGCGAATATCTGTCTTCGTCGGTGGGGCCTCTCTGAGAGCAACAGAAGCAGTGTGCAATATTACTGGGGACATAGCAATAGATGTGGATGATCCTCTGGCGATCGAAGTATTGGAAGGCGTTGAAGCTCTACTTGACAAGAGCCTGTTGCACAAGTCAAACATGGGTACCGACGTTGATCCACGTCTGCTCATGCTGGAGACCGTGCGGGAGTATGCGTTGGAACAACTGGTGGCGAGTGGTGAGGCCGAAATCATACGACGGCGGCATGCCGACTATTTCGTGGCGCTCGCCACCCAAATCAAGCCCGACATCGAGAGTGGCGACGTACCCACGTGGATGCCGCGCCTCATTCCTGAACACGACAACCTTAGGGCCGCGTTGAGGTGGTTGCTGGAGAGGGATGACCCTGCCGATAACGAAGCTGCATTACAACTTATCCTTGACCTTCAGGGTTTGTGGGGGCGACGCCATAACACGACAGAGGTTCAGCGATGGCTCGAGACTGCCCTCACGAGATTGGATGGTGAAGTCACGCTCTTGAGAGTGCAGGCCCTAAGGTTCGCAGCAAATACGTCATATCTGAGGGCCGAATACGAGCGCTCACAGGTCTGGGCTGAACAGGCTCTGGCCGCGGCCCGGATGTTAAAAAGTGACAACCTAGTTGCAGACACGCTGGGTCTTATCGGGTTGCTGGCCATATTCCGGGGAGAGTATGAGCAGGCTCGCCTAGTACTCGAGGAAGCACTTGATATTTATCGCAGCATAAAGAACGAATTCGGCGTGGGCGTATCATATATCAACCTGGGAGAAGCGATGCGCTATCAGGGCGATTACGCTCAGGCAGAAGCCTATTTCAGAGAGAGCCTGCCCATTTTTAGAGCGTTAGAGCGTAACGGAGGCGTACTCCAGTCGCTCAACAACATAGGCTTTGCTGCCTACATGCAAGGGAATCTGCCCGCTGCCAGAAGCGTATTCTTGGAGGGCCTTGCCCTCGCCGTAGAAATAGACGCTCGCAAGCAAGCCGCGGAGGTGTTGACAGGCATGGCCGGCGTCCTTCTGGCCGAATCGGGTGCCGAATCGCCTCTCGACTTGCCAATGCCCGGTGTCAGCCCGCAGAATCTGGCCAGGGTTCCCGCAGCGGAGCGGCAAGAAGGTGTGACGGAGGCGGTAAACCTATTGGGGAACGCGTCAACAATCATTGAGCAAAGCGGAAGACAGCTCGAACCAGTAGAACAGGCCGAATTTGACCGTCACGTAGAGTCCGCACGAGCCATGCTCGGCGAAGAGGCGTTCGCCAAAGCGTGGGATGAGGGCCGGACCATGAGCCTCAATCAGGCTCATAGGCTTGCCACTCGCGAGCCTGCAGCACGACATCAAGGGCGAGGCTGTGCCCCCAAGCAGACTATCGGTGGGCTGACCTCCCGCGAATCCGAAGTAACAGCACTCGTGGCGCAGGGCCTGAGCAACGAGGAGATCGCGGGCACATTGGTTCTGTCGGAACGTACCGTAGAAACGCACGTCTCGCACGCCCTTCACAAGCTGGGGTTGAGCAGCCGCGCCCAACTCACAGCCTGGGCCATACAAAACGGCATCGTCCCCAGCGCGTCCCCCTAACCAAAGTAACCCTGGCCCGAAGTCGGAAAGAAGACCGTACCTGACAGACAGATACGGTCTTCTTTGTGCGAGGCAAATGCCCCTGCGCAGAAATCCGTACTGCCCGGCACTGCATTCAGTGCTAACACTGACGCGATACAGACCGCTCATGCCCTACCATACTATATACCGTCTTCGGGCCGTTGCAGGAGGACAAAGTTGAATAGCTTGAGAACGAAGACAACCCTCGTCATGGCGTTGCTGGTCCCCCTGGTGATGCCGGCTCTCGCAGCGTGTGGAGAAACCAGCGCTCCCGCCAGCCCGACCGCCACAACTGGTGAGACTGCTGAGACTGCGGCTGCCGTAGCAGAAACACCCATCACCCGACCTACACAGGGTACGTCAGACGGTTGGACCACCTTCACCTCGCAAACGGATGGTTTCTCGGTGGATATGCCTGGCGAGCCACAAGCCAGCACACAAAGCACCGATTCGCCTGTTGGCGATGTCACCTTCTACTTTTACCAGGTTACCGACGGCCCCGCTCAATATGCGGCCGCTTACTGCGATTACCCAGTCGAAACAGCTGACCTTGACGCTGATATGATCTTGCAGGACGCCATCCAGGGAGCCGCACAGGGTTTCGAGGTCGCCAACATGCAGGCTGTTGATGTGCAGGGCAACCCTGGCATAGAGGGTGAGATCAACCCCCCCGGCACTTACGTCTGGTTCAGGGGAATGCTGGTCGAGAACCGCCTTTACCAGTTGATCGTGTCTGCTCCCGAGGCCCAGAAAGAACTCTACGACAGCGACGCTCGCCGCTTCATCGAGTCGTTCACGCTGCTCAACCCATGATAGCCGGGCTTGACGCGAGGCAACGGGAAGGAGAGAGAACAGTATGAACCCTATTGGCTATGCTAGCACCGACCAACCATTTGAGGTGGATGCCATCAATGTTCGGAATCGCGATCTGAGGCAATCTTCGCGTACACGCTTGGCCGTTATACTGCTTTTCGTGTCATGCATAGTTCCAACCTGGGCCATGTTGAACGTCTCTACATCAGCGGAAGCGCTCAACGGCTCATCCCCCGGCACGACCCAGCAAGGCGAAGGTGCCGTTTCCACTCCGCTCATGCCGCAATGCGGGCCGGGTTGGAGCGTAGTTGCACCGCCCGATAGCGGACAGCGCCATCTGTTTGCCGTAGACGCTGTATCGTCCAACGACGTGTGGGCAGTAGGAAACAACACTTTAACGGATACGCTGGCGATGCATTGGGACGGCAATGCATGGAGCGAGGTGCCTGCGCCCAATGTGGGTACGGCCGACAACGTGCTCGATGGAGTAGCAGCCGTCGCGGCTGACGATGCATGGGCTGTGGGATACTACCACAACCAGAACATGGGGGATGTAGACCGTACCTTAATACTCCATTGGGACGGCAGCGTTTGGAGCGTAGTGCCAAGCCCCAATTCGGGTATCGGCGACAACTATCTGAGGGCAATAACGGCATTGTCTGGGAACGACGTGTGGGCCGTGGGGTACTACCGCAATACTACCATCAACGTGGATCAGACACTGATCCTACATGGGAATGGTAACGGCTGGACCACTATGACCAGCCCCAACGCGGGTACCAACACTCGCAACAGACTCTACGGGGTAGCGGCCGCATCGGCAAGCGACGCGTGGGCTGTGGGTTCGTACGGCGCTAGTACCCTGACAGAGAGATGGAACGGCAGCGTTTGGAGCGTAGTGCCAAGCCCCAACGCTGGTACGAGCAACTCTCTCAATGCAGTAGCGGCTGTAGCAAACATGGTAACGGGGCAGGTCGAAGCATGGGCCGTCGGCACTATTGATGATCATCAAACGCTGACCATGCATTGGAACGGCAGCAGCTGGAGTGTGGTGCCTAGTCCGAATGTCGGGACCCTTAATAGTCTCATGGCGGTAACGGCCGTAGCAGTTGATGATATGTGGGCCGTTGGCTCTATCGACTTTGGTGCTCACACGCTGATACTCTGGTGGGACGGTAACGTTTGGAGCGTGGTGCCCAGTCCCGACGCGGGTGATACAAACCTACTTTTCGGAGCGGTGGCTGTAGCACCGAACGACGTGTGGGCTGTGGGATACTATCAGCTTCAGGGTTCACGGGAGATGGCGCTGATGGAACACTACAACCCCTGCTCGCCTTCACCAACGCCAACGGCGACAAGGACGCACTCTATTAGCACCGCCACTCCCACTCTCACTCCCGCTTCCACTCTCACCAGAACAAATACGCCTCGGGCCACCAACACGCCTGGCGGGCCCACGGCTACGGCGTGTCCGATACAATTTACGGATGTACTCAATGGCAGCACATTCTACCAGTACATCAGATGCCTGGCTTGCCGGGGAATAGTCAACGGCTATACTAGCGGCTGTGAGACGGGCAACCCATGCTTCCGCCCCAGCAATAACGTCACTAGAGGACAGCTATCCAAGATCGTCGCCAACGCTGCCGGTTTCTCCGACCCCGCTGGTGCACAACAATACCAGGATCTGCCACCCAACTCGACCTTCTACGATTATGTCTGGCAACTGTCCGACAGAGGGTATGTAAGTGGTTATGAATGCGGAGGGGCGGACGAGCCGTGTGTACCACCGAATAACTTACCTTACTTCCGCCCGGACCGCAACGCGTCTCGCGGCCAGATTTCCAAGATCGTATCTAACGCGGCTGGCTTCGTAGACTTGCCAGGCGATCAGGTATTCGAAGACGTTCCACCCTCGCACACGTTCTATGACTTTGTTCAGAGGTTAGCTAGCCGCACCATCATTGGGGGCTATATATGTGGCGGGGCGGGCGAGCCTTGCCTGCCGCCAAACAACCGCCCCTACTTCCGCTCTTTCAACAATGCTAGCAGAGGGCAGACCTCCAAGATTGTCGCTAATACATTCTTACTTGATTGCCAAACACCATCCGGCCCGGGACTCAACAAGTAAGCAGCTTCCCGAAGCCATCTCCGCGAAAAGGAGGCCCAACCCCATGAGTCAGGCTAACCACACGGCTAAGGCCCCAGCCTTCACCCAAGAAGAAAATACTACTCACCGCCGAACCGGACGCGACGTACCCCTACTGGGCTTAGTAGCGCTCGCTGGTGTCTTGCTCTTGATCCTGTCGAGCGCGCCGGTGCACTCTACCTTCGCTGCGGCATTCATGGGCCCGTCCGATAAGACGACTGGCCCAGCCCCTGCGCATACTTATTCAACGACTCCCGCCTGCAGCCCAGACTGGCAGGTCATCGCCAGCCCAAATGCGATCACAGGTGGGAACGACCTCTACGATGTGGCGGCCCTAACCGCCAATGACGTATGGGCGGTCGGCTCCTACAATGATGGCACCCGCACTCGCACGCTGATCACGCACTGGGATGGCAGCGCCTGGAGCGTTGTACCCAGCCTCAACCCCGGCTCGACCGAGGTCAATCTATACTCGGTAAGCGCTATCTCTGCCGACGATGTGTGGGTGGTCGGAGATTATTACAGTGGCAGCCTCGCTCAAACGCTCACGATGCACTGGAACGGCACATTATGGAGCCTAATACCGAGCCCATACCCCGGCACATCTAATAACACCCTCTCCAGCGTAGCAGCTGTGTCGTCTAACGACGTTTGGGCCGTTGGTTACTACAGCAATGGCGGTGCTGGGCAGACGCTAATATTACATTGGGATGGCAGCGCCTGGCTCCAGGTGTCCAGCCCCAACCACGGCACCACCCACAACACACTCAGCGCGATAGCGGCTCTCTCCCCAAACGATATTTGGGCTGTGGGCACTTACTACACCGGCACGGTTGACCAGACGCTGACCATGCATTGGGATGGCATATCCTGGGAGTTAATAGACAGCCCCAACCATAGCACCACCGAGCCTAACAGACTCTATGGAGTAGCTGCGGTCTCGAATGCGGTAACCGGACAGGTCGAGGTTTGGGCCGTAGGTGGTTATTCCAATGGCACTGTCGACCAGACACTGGTTTTGCACTGGGACGGCTCTGCCTGGGCAATAACACCCAGTCCCAACGTCGGTACTCGAAGTGACAGTCTGGAGAAAATAGCCGCCCTATCGCCGGACGACATTTGGGTTGTGGGCTCTTTTGACGACGAAGATGTGGACCAGACGCTGACCATGCACTGGAACGGCACTATCTGGGAGGTAATCTCTAGCCCCAATTTTGGTGCAGACAAGAATGTTCTCTCTGGAATAGCCGCCGTGTCATCTGGCGATGTGTGGGCCATGGGCTATTACTACAACGGCAGCGTGGACCATACGCTGGCGCTACAGTGGAACAGCAGCACATGGAATATAGTCCAAAGCGCGAACGCAGGGGACCCGGGCGACAGCCAACTGCAAGCCATAGCGGCTCTATCATCAAACGATATGTGGGCAGTGGGATTTTATTTCAGTGGCCCGGCAGACCAAACACTCGCCATGCACTGGGACGGTTCTGCCTGGACTGTGGTGCCCAGCCCCAACGTTGGTGAATCGCACAATACTCTGCAGGCAATAGATGCCGCGTCTCCAAGCGATATATGGACTGTTGGGTCTTACACTGACCCTGACACCGGGGGCATACAGCAGACGCTTGTCGAACACTGGGATGGGAACGCCTGGAACGTCGTACCCAGCCCTAATATGGGCACGGGCAGTTATCTCTACGGGGTGACTGCCATCTCCGCAAACGACGCGTGGGCTGTCGGGAACTACCGCAATGCTGGGGTCTATCAAACGCTGACGATGCACTGGAATGGCGCTGACTGGAGCATAGTTCCCAGTCCCAACACCGGTACAGGTCATAACTTTCTCAATGGTATTGACGCCGTTTCCAGCGGCGATGTCTGGGCTGTTGGCCATTCAGCGGGTACCCCAAGTCAGACGTTTACGCTCCATTGGGACGGCTCCGCCTGGCACCTGTTATTAAGCCCCAGCCCCGGTACGGTTGGAAATGACCTCCTTAGTGTGGAAGCTGTCGGGGCGAACGATGTCTGGGCTGTTGGCTACTATTCTAATCCAGGCGTGGACCAAGCACTGATCGTGCACTGGAACGGCAGCACATGGAGTGCCGTTCCGAGCCCCAACGTCGGTTCCGACGTTAACACTCTCTATGACGTAGGGGCTGTTGCCGCAGACGACATATGGGCGGTCGGATCGTACGACGGGGGCACTGCATATCAAACCCTAATTGAGCACTGGGACGGCAACGCGTGGAACGTCGTATCCAGCCCTAATGTTGGCAGCGAAGACAACTATTTGAACAGAGTAGCCGCGGTGTCCGCAACTGACATATGGGCTGTTGGTACTTACTCCCCTGACACTCTAGCCCAAACCTTGGTCGAACGGTACAACCCCTGCACATGCCCTGAGGATTTTACGGACGTACCACCAGGCTCTACTTTCTACTCATATGTGCACTGCATGGCCTGCCAGGGTATCATCAACGGCTACTCGTCCGGGTGCGAAACAGGCAATCCCTGCTTCCGCCCCAACAACAACGTCACTAGAGGGCAACTTGCCAAGATCGTCGCCAATGCGGCGGGTTTCACAGAGCCTCCGGACGCACAACAATTCGAGGATGTGCCGATCGGCTCTACTTTCTTTGACTTCATCTGGCGTCTAAATACCAGGGGCGTTGTCAATGGCTACCCATGTGGCGGGCTATCCGAACCGTGCGTGCCTCCCGACAACCGCCCTTACTTTCGTCCCAATAACCAGGCTACCAGGGGGCAGATTTCCAAAATAATAGCCATAGCGGCGAACCTTCCCATGCCGCCGCCCGGCCAGACGTTCGAGGATGTTCCCGAAGGCAGCACTTTTGGCGAATACATAGAAGCCCTGGTCGCTGCGGGTGCTATCAACGGTTACCCATGTGGCAGCGCAGGTGAACCTTGCGTACCGCCTGAGAATCGTCCTTACTTCCGTCCGTCCAGCAATGCTACTAGAGGTCAGACCTCGAAGATTGTGTCCAATACCTTCTTTCCGGGCTGTATGCTTCGAACTGATTATTAGGATCTCATTCCCGCGACTTTCCACCCGCGAAAAAGCCAAGTATTCGTACATGGGATTCCCTCGGAAAAGTGGACAAGAGGAAGACGCTGGTTCACACAATGGAGGATGCACTAAATAAGGCCAAAGAAGTCACCCTCAGTCCCCGTAGTTCAGACAAATCAGATGCCGCTTAGGGAAGGCTTCACGCGAGAATTCAAGCTTGAAGCGCAGTGCTTCTGAGGAGCAGTGGTAGAATCAAGACCTGACCCTAGCCGACGACGATCTCTGGCAAAACGGTTATTATAACGCTCAAAGAGAACGTGCAAGGGAGATTCGCTTCTGGCTCGGACAATGAATAAGAAGTGCGATTAGATGCCATGTCGATGCAGCCGTGTTGGGTCAGATAGAACTGCTGGCATGTGATCAACAGTGACGACCAAGTTTTCTATGCGACCATGAAGAGGAATTTGGCATTGACAGCCTCTGCACAAAGACAAGCCTTCACATTATGGGGCACCTTATGCGACCATCCACTGAGGAACCCGATCGACGCAAAGTCTCGCCAGTTAGTGGGTGAAAGTAGAGTAAATAACTATGCCAAAACGCGCTATGATACAGGCATATAGCACAGCGCATAGACCCGGATACCTCGTAATCAGTGGGTTGAGGGTTCAAGTCCCCCGCGGCTCACCCTTTGGAACCCTAGTTCTAGTCTTACGCATAAGAATGCTCTAGAGTGCTTGTTACCCTATACAAATAGGAGGTAACACGGTGCAAAACACGCAGAGAGTCGTACAACACGTCTTGCATACGTCGTAGATGACAAACGTTACTACGTCGATGTATTTCGCCTCATTAGTCAGTCCTTGAGGCACGTCGCGCACCGCCGAATTTGACGATCGCGGTCGATTTTGCCTAATTTATTCAAATATAGTACCTGAGCCGATCCAGCGCAAGATGCACAAAACCAGGATCACCAGACTTGGTCGTTTGTAAGACTGCGATGGATTAAACTTGGCATGCTTCTTGCAATTCGGCTCTGGAAATAATTGGCACCTGGTAAGTAGCATAGGCAGTGAACACGTGGCATGCCACGTGTTTCGGCAAATGGACCTAAACTCCCACCCTATTCGGTCCGTCACCCCGGGAGAGCATGTTTTCCGGTCCATCTGAGTTCTATCGCGCGCCGACTCCAGGATATTTATCATGCCACGAAAAGTCGGTACGGACAACAGGCGAATGTACGGGCCCATCACGCACGTCTTGCAGGCATAAACAGTCGTAACCAGGAGCACACGCTATGGTAACAAGCCAACCAACAGACCGAATAAGCGATGTTTGGGGCCCACGCACGCCCCATGGTAAGGATCAATGGCCCGAACGTGTAGATCAACGGACACTTGACACTCCCGATCGCTGGGTCCAATCTGCCTGCGTGCTCTGCTCAAACGGGTGTGGGCTGGACATAGGAGTCAAAGACGGCAAGATCGTGGGAGTTCGAGGCCGCGCGGTTGACCGCGTAAACAAGGGGCGCCTCGGGCCCAAAGGCCTGCACGGCTGGGAATCGAGCAACAGCGCAGACCGCCTTACCACCCCCCTCATCAGGCGCGACGGCACGCTGCAGCCCGCCTCCTGGGACGAAGCCATGGGCCTCGTCGTGCAGCGCACTAAAGAACTCAAGGAAAAGTACACCGGCGGAGCCATCGGCTTCTACAATACGGGCCAGCTCTTCCTCGAAGAGTACTATACACTTGCCATTATGGGCGACTGTGGCGTCGGCACACCCCACATGGATGGCAACACTCGCCTCTGCACCGCCACCGCCGCGAACGCGCTGATCGAGTCGTTCGGTACCGACGGCGACCCCGGCTCTTACACGGACTTCGATGTTACCGACGCCATCTTTCACGTCGGACACAATATCTCCTTCTCGCAAACGGTCTTGTGGTCCCGTATTCTCGACCGGAGGCGCGGCCCAAATCCCCCTCGCCTGATCGTCGTCGATCCCCGCGCTACGCCTACCGCGAAGGAGGCCGACATTCACCTCGCTCCTCGCCTCGGCACCAATGTCGCGCTGCTCAACGGACTTATCAATCTCATAATCCAGGCGGGCAACATCGACCAGCAATTTATCGACACGCGCACTGTCGGGTATGACAAGTTGGTGGAGACGGTGGCGAAATACAACCCCGAAGTGGTCGAACAGATCACCGGCATCCCAGCCGCACAGTTGCGCGCGGCCGCAGAAATCCTCGGCACCACGCCCACGCTCATTTCGACGGTGCTGCAGGGAGTATACCAGTCCAACCAGGCTACAGCAGCTGCTGTCCAGGTGAACAACCTGCACATCATCCGCGGCATGATTGGCAAGCCCGGTGCTGCCCTCTTTCAAATGAATGGGCAGCCTACGGCCCAGAATACGCGCGAATGCGGGGCCAACGGCGAGATGGTAGCCTTCCGCAACTGGAACAACGAAGAACATATGAAGGATCTGGCTCGTATCTGGAATGTCGAGCCGGAACAGATCCCGCATGCCACCCCACCAACGCACGCTATGCAGATATTTCGCTACGCCGAGGCAGGCTCCATACGGATGCTCTGGATCATCTGCACCAACCCAGCGGTGTCTCTCCCCGAGCTGCGGCGTATCCGCTCCATCCTCGATAAGGACGACCTCTTCGTGGTGGTGCAGGACGCATTTCTGACCGAGACGGCCCAACTGGCCGATGTGGTGCTGCCTGCCGCCATCTGGACC
>DATINP010000025.1:0-12723 GCA_035474135.1 Chloroflexia bacterium
CAAGAACTATTATCTCAACGACTACCATGGCGCGCAACTCGTAGGCCGCAATATGGCCGCGATCTTTGACCTCATCACAATCCTGCTGGTCTTTTTAATCGCTCGCCGTCTCTATTCTACGCGCACTGCCCTCATCGCGACAGCCCTTGTGGCCTTTTCGGTCACCAACATCCAGATCGCGCACTTCTATATTACCGAGCCGTTTCTCGTAACCTTCATGCTGGCATCGCTCTACTTCACGATTGTGCTTATGCAGAAGCCATCGTGGTGGGCGGCGGTGGGGGTGGGCGCTTTTCTGGGATTCTCGGTGGCAAGCAAAGTATCCAGTGCCCTGATCTTTGTCATGATCATAGTCGCGTTATTGCTGCGCGCAGGCTATCGCAAGCACACTCGTAAACTTGGGGCGGACCTCGGCGACCCCATAGGCATGAAACCTGCCACGGTCAAGGAGCGTGACCGCTCGTTCATGTCGCATTCGCTACGTGGAGTGCGCTACCTCATCATTGCGGCTGTGATCGCGGTGCTGGCCTTCGCGATCACCGAGCCATACGCTCTCTGGCAGTTCGACTTCTCGCAGTTCCATCCCGCTCAGGGGGCTCAGCAAAACTTCGGCGAGAGCTTCAAGAACTTCATGAACTCGAACCCCTGGGGCAAAGGGATTCTCGACGAGGCGGCCACCCAGAGCGGGGCAAACGACGCTGACATTCCATTCACGCGCCAGTACGTAGGCACGATCCCGGTGCTATATCAATTTGAGCAGGTAGTCTTCTGGGGCGTAGGTGTCATTCCGGGCTTGATAATCGTTGCGGGGCTGCTACTCGCCCTGTGGCTGGCGATTAAACGCCGTCCCGCCGAACTTATCCTCCTGTCCTTCGCCCTGCCATATTTCGCCACCATCCTGATAGCCGAAACCAAGTGGATGCGGTACATGCTTCCACTTGTGCCCGTCTTTTGCATCCTTGGGGCGGCGCTGCTTGTGCGGGGGGCGAAGTGGGCAGCTGAACGCTGGCCGCAACGAACAAGGGAGCCTCGCTTCTCGATACGAGCCGCCCAGCGCGGCTTCTTCCCGATTCTCACGGCGGCTGCAATTCTGTTCGCGTTCCTGTGGTCGTGCGCTTATATGAACGTCTACTCGCAAGACCACACTCGAGTACAGGCCGCGCGCTGGCTGAACCTGAACGCACCCGCAGGGTCGAAAATTAGCAGTGAAGTTTGGGACGCGGGTCTTCCAAACTTGGTCGGTATGAACACCGGGGTAAACGGCGAATTCGGGTTCGCTCTTTATGACGACCACCCGGCGGACGAGGAACTGAACTATATCCAGGGCATGATGAACAAGGTCGACTACATCACCTTGACAAGCGATCGCCTATATCAATCGATCTCGCGCATGCCATGGCGCTATCCGGTCCAGATTGAATTCTACAAGCTTTTATTCGCGGGCAAACTGGGATACCAGTTGGTACACACAGAGCAGGTCGTGCCTTCTCTTTTCGGCATCGGATGGAATGATCAACTTGCCGACGAGAGCTTCACGGTTTATGACCACCCGCGCGTTGATATATTCAAGAAGGTAACGACACTTACCAGTGACCAGTTGCGCACCCTCTTCTCCTCTGCGCTGAACGTTCCACCAGGCGAGTACAGCACATTACGCCACGACACGGTACCCGACGACAAGTCGCTGCTTTACGACCAACCGCTAGCCGACCAACCGGACGTGGGCAACTACGCGTGGAACCCTCTGGCGCAGACCGATACCCAGTGGGGAGCAGTGCTCTTCTGGCTGGTCGCTGTGTACTTGATCAGCTTTGCGGCAATGCCCGTCGTCTTCACTGTCTTCAAGCGCTTGCCCGATAGAGGATATGCGTTTGCCAAGCTCACCGGCCTCGTGATTGTCACATATGGCGTGTGGTTGCTCGCCAGCGGCCACGTGCTTCCCTTCACGACATGGAGCGTGCTGCTTTTGCTGCTTGCCCTGGCTGCTTTCTCAGTCGTCCTCTGGCGCATGGGCGCCGGGGCGGACATTCGCCAGTTCATAAGGCAAAAACGCAACTTAATTATCTATTACGAACTGCTGTTCCTTGCCGCATTCGCCTTCATGCTTTTTATCCGCATCCTGAATCCTGACGTCTGGCACACGGCATACGGTGGCGAAAAGACGATGGAAGTTGGCTTCCTGAACAGCGCTTTGCGTAGGCCGTGGATGCCCCCTGCCGACCCCTTCTTCGCGGGTGGATACACCAACTACTACTACCAGGGCCAATTCATTATCGCCTGCTTGATTAAGCTGGTCGGAGTTGATCCGGCGATTGCTTACAACCTGTCATTCCCACTCCTGTTCGGCTTTACCTTCACCGCCGCCGCCTCCATCGTGTACAACATTGTCGCCTGGAGCCGTGGTCGTCGCGGGTCAGTTCACCTGGTTTCGCGCGTGGGCATGGCTTTTGGCGTGGTGGCAGGAGTGCTGTACCTGTTCATCGGTAACCTGCACAGCCTCTTCGAATGGGTGATGATCACATTCCCACGGGTGTCCGGTACCCTCTTGCAGTGGGCGCACCAACTTAACATGATTGGTCCTACCTGGAATAGCAATTACACGCAGTTCAACTTCTGGGATCCCAGCCGCATTATTCCTGGCACGATCAACGAGTTTCCGTACTGGTCTTACCTGTATGGCGACCTTCACCCGCATCTGATTGACATGCCATTTACCATGCAAGCGGTTATCCTGGCAATGAACCTTGGGTTCGCAGGACGTTTTGTTGCCGGACAGGCTGCCCGTGGTAGCTGGTTCAGGACAATTAGCACTGGTATCCGTTCTGCCTTCAGCTGGTTGTGGGGGGCTGGCGGCGCGGGGTTGCTCACTTTCGCAGTAACTGCGGTGGCGCTCGGCGGCCTTTACGCCATCAACTCGTGGGACTTCCCGACTTTCGCTGGGCTGACTGCTGGCGCCGTACTGGTCGCCGTGCTCCTCTCAAGGCGCGTGCCTCGAATCGTCCCCATGGGCGAAGCGGCCCTCGCACCAACCGTAGAGGAAGCTGAAGTAGTCGATCACCCGCTTGGGGCAGCGCGCGCCCTACTGCTGACGGTCACTGCGTTCCTGTCGATTGGGCTGGTAGCAGGATTGGCTCTCATAGCGTATCTACCCTATATTCTGACGTATAAGGCCTTTTATACGAAGGTGATGTTGATTACCGACGGCGGGTTGGTCCCGGGGTCGTCCGCCATCATGCACCGCACCACCATTTGGGAGTTTCTCGTTGTGTGGGGCATCTTCGTATTCATCGCCCTGACGTACCTGCTCGTGCGGCTGTGGAATTTCCCGTGGCGAGAAGCGCTTGTCGACCTTTTCGGTATCGTACCCGCAAACGGCCAAAAAGCCACGTTGCCGCTCGCTCCGGTGCCTGTCGATGCCAGATACGCTGCTGAAAGGATAAGACCTACGGGCCTCCGGCGGGCCACTATCCGTCCTGCCACGTTGAGACTGTCGCCTGCCGCTCCGCCAAGCGGTTCATCCGGTTGGGTTGCAGCGTTCGCAGGCTCGGAGTCCGAGGTTGAGGCTGAAGTCGCACCTGGTCGGGATTCGGTTGACGTGGATCACGTACCCACACCCAATACAGAGGCCACTGATTACACTAGCGATCCATTCGCCGGTTACGAACAAACGCAAGCATCGTCCGGCAACGGCCATGTCGACGCGGTAGAAGTTCCCAACACCTGGGTAGCCGACGCGCACACTCAAATAGAACGCGAGCGGCAGGTAACGATGCGCACGATCGACACTCAGCCGGGTGTCATTCCGCTTTGGTTGGGCCTGGCCATTGTGGCCGCCACTGCTGCGGCTACTGTGCTTCAAGTCAGCACGGGCCAGCCTCTAATGGCTCTTCTGATTGCACTCATCGGTGGCATTTCCGGCACACTGCTGGCGACGACTCGGTCGGTGTCGTCCCTCTTGGGGGGTTTGTTGCTAGTTGCTGCGCTGCTCATCACCATTGGCCTCGAAGTGGTCTACTTGGCCGACTTTATGTCGGGGGGTGACCAGTACCGAAGCAATACAGTGTTCAAGTTCTACATTCAGGCCTGGGGACTTTTCGCCGTGGGTGGCGCAGCCTCGATCTACTACATTCTGTTCGGCTTGCGAGATGCAGTGGCGAAGAACGCCACAAGTGCAGTTGCGAAGACAGTTCCTGCGGCATGGACAGGCGAATCAAAACCGGCCTGGGAAACCTCGAATGGAGCTGCTAGCGCTCTGCCCACGGCGTACACTGCCGAGGCTAGCCCGGTGGCAAGCATGCCGGTGAATCGGGTCGTCACGGCCCCCTTGCACCAGCACACGGGGAATAATTGGCTCGTCTGGTCAACAGACGAAATAGAGGACGCAGCCAACAGGACGCAAGTGCAACCGCCCGTGCAAGGGGCCGACACAAAGCCGTTAGAAGTCCAACAGCCTGCACCCGCCTCCAAGTCACTACCTCTCAGTGAGCCGCCGATTGAGCAAGTGGCAACCCGTCGCTTGCGCCGGGCAACGTTGCCCCCTGGCGTCACTTACACTCCACCCACCGTACCGGTGGAAGCTGTTCGAATCGAACCGGATATAACCGTGGAGGACTACGATCTTCGGCCCACTGGCGACGCGCCAGCAATGCGATCGGCTCCTGCCATAGACTTACTGCGTTTCAAGTGGAGTGCAGGTAAGATTGTATGGGCAGTCATATTCGCATTCTTCCTCGGTGTTGGCTTTCTGTACCCGCTATACGGTACCCCGTCAAAGGTCCGGGAGCGCGTCGATCCCAGCGCGCCGCTCGGCACATTAAACGGCCTGAGCTATATGCAAAACTCCACCTTTACATCAAATATTGATGACAAGACCAGCGTATTGGTGCAGATGAAATATGATCTCGAGGGCATCAACTGGCTTAACCAGAATGTCACCGGCCTGCATGCGATTGCCGAACTACCACTTGAATATTACAGGGCCGGGGGAATGCGTGTTGCCTCCAACACAGGCCTGCCCATGGTTATCGGCGGACTACATCAGGAGGAGCAAAGAGCGGATGTCTACGCCCGCCTGGTCGGGGACCGCCGCGCCGACATGAATACCTTTTTCACAACGCCCGATGTACAGGTGGCGCTCACGCTCATCAGCAAATACGACATCGAATACATTTATCTAGGCCAGGTTGAACAGGCACGCGCGGGCACAAGCGGCATGAATAAGTTCGCGCAAATGGCAGCTAGCGACGTAGGTATCCTGACCGAAGTGTTCCATTCGGACAACCCACCGAGCGTACCAGGTACGATCATCTACAAGGTGAACCACGGAGACAAGGATCCCAAGGTCCTTGTTGGCGCTCCCGTAGAAGGTTCCGGCCTGCCCGGAATATCGATCACGCCACTGCCAACGAGTACTCCGCTACCGGCACCTACCCCACCTGTGGACGACCCTGTACTCAAAGTGCTGATCGCCAACGTGACAGCCAACCCGCAGGACCGCGACGCGCGCCAGCAACTTGTGAACTGGTACCGAGATAACAACTATCCACTGGAAGCAGCTGAACAGCTTGAGATTCTGGTGCAGCAGAACCCGACCGATATATCCATTCGCAGCCAGTTAGGCGACATGTACCAGACCGCAGGACAGCCCGACAAGGCCCTCCAGGCCTGGGAAGCCGCGCGGGATGTAGCACCCAACAACCCGGATGCTCATAACAAGCTGGGCCTTGCTTACGTCGATCGGAAGCGTTTCGACGACGCGCTGGCCGAGTTCCAGGCAGCCGTAGGTGCAAGTCCAACCTTCGCAGAATCATGGTTCCACATGGGCGAAGTCTACGAAATAAAGGGCGACAGGAACAGTGCCGTTCAAGCGTACCAGAGCGCGGTCGACAATGGCAGCGACGATAATTCGTGGAAGGCCGCCGCCCAGGATAGGCTCAATCAACTGCGTTAAGGTTCGTACGACTAACGCCGCAGTTGATCCATTCGCAAGTTGGCGGGGTACTTTTCCGGTCTTTGTTCCCGGATACCTACGCACAATTGACACTGCGTATCCTATGACTTATCATGGGCAGTACGTTGTGTAAGCGTGCCTCCCGTTCCCAGGCTGCACATCAGTCTGCAAATGCAAGTGAGTTATCGCTTATGTCAACTTGTGCTGTGTTCAATGAGTGAAAGGAGTTATTAATTGGCAAAGAGAAACGCGACTCTGGCTATGATGTTACTGGCGGCTGTACTTATAGTAGCAGGTGTTCTGGTAGCCGGCAGTAACACGTCCCAGGCGGCTGCGCCCCCGATGGTTCCTTCGGGCAGCGTTCCGTCCACTACGCTAAATCTTCACCCAACCGTAAGTACGGCAGTACACTTCGACGTGTCGCCCGCTCTGCGCGACATCCCGCCGGTAGCCTCAGTTCCCGGTGAATATCGCGATTTGCCCGAGGGCGGACCCGGCGGGGATACTCACTATGCCGGAAGCCCAACAGACAAGTCGTCGCCAGTAAGCGGCATCGTTCAGAGCCTGGTCGGCCCATTGGCAATGCCGACACCTCTGGTTTCGTTTGACGGACCGCCAAACCTTTGCAACTGCTCACCACCGGACCCCAACGGCGAGGTCGGCCCGAACAATTACGTAGTCATGACCAATGAGGACTACCAAGTTTTCGACAAGAATGGTACATCATTACTTGGTCCGCTCGCGAACAATACCTTGTGGGCAGGATTTGGTGGCAGTTGCCAGACCCATAACGACGGTGACCCTGTCGTACTTTATGATCAACTTTCTGACCGATGGTTGCTTATGCAATTCACTTCCGGCGCGCCCTACTATAATTGTGTTGCTCTATCAACAACCAATGACCCGACGGGTACCTACTATCGCTGGGCGTTCCCGGTTGGCGGCGGAAGCAACTTCGGCGATTATCCCAAAATGGGCGTCTGGCGCGATGCTTACCACATCAGCACCAGGGAGTTCGCAGGTGGTTCTACTTTTGTAGGCCTGGGCGCTTATGCCATTGATCGCTCGCAAATGGTGGCGGGCAATCCGAACCCTACGGTCATTTCATTCCTTGTGCCGCCATCCCCAGCCTACCTCGTGGGCGATGGATTCCTTCCGGCGGATCTTGATGGAAGTACGCCCCCTCCTGCGGGCAGCGACGAATACTACATGGGGTCGCAGGACAACACAGGTGGATATGGCGCACCTACCGACGCGCTCAACCTATTCAAGTTCCACGCCGACTTCTCGGTCCCGGCCAACTCCACTTTTACGTTGGCAAACACTCTGTTAACGGCCCCATTCCAGTCCAGACTAGGGCTATGTGGCGGTGGACGTTCATGTATCCCGCAGCCGGGAACTGCAAACAAGATTGACCACCAGGGCTACAGGCAGCGTCCCCTATTCCGGCTTGCATACCGGAACATGGGCAGTTACGAAACTCTCGTAACCAATCAATCCGTTAGTGCGGGTACTGGCCCGAACGGTGAAGTTTCGGGCATTCAGTGGTGGGAGGTGCGCAGCCCGGCTTCCAGCCCGTCGATTTACCAACAAGGACTTTATGCCCCTGGACTAACCGATGGTATCCACCGTTGGATGGGAAGCATCGCTATGGACGGTCAGGGCAACATGGGTATGGGATATAGCGCGTCCAGTACCACATTGTTCCCTGGTCTCTACTACACCGGCCGATTGGCAGGCGATCCGCTAGGAACGATGCCGCAGGGAGAAGGCACCATAGTGGTTGGCACCGGTTCCCAAACATCGTCACAACGATGGGGAGACTATAGCGACATCACGGTTGACCCCACGGACGACTGCACCTTTTGGTACGTAAACGAGTACATACCCACAACAAGTGGCGCAGGCTGGCGTGCTCGAATTGGCGCTTTCAAGTTCCCCGGCTGTGGTGCCGCCACAGCGACTCCAACGGCCACACCATCCAATACTCCGACTGATACTTCAACCACTACTCCAACCAATACTCCCACTAACACGGCTACTGATACACCCGTTGGCAGCACTTCCACGAGTACCCCAGTACCGCCGACCGTAACGAACACACCAGGTGGCCCCACTAATACACCTGTCCCAGTGTGCACGATCTCCTTCGAGGACGTGCCTGTCGGCTCAACCTTCTACCCCTTCATCCAGTGCCTTGCCTGCCAGGGCATCATCAATGGCTATCCTTGTGGTGGACCAGGTGAGCCTTGCAACCCTACCAACGACCCATACTTCAGACCTGGTAACAACGTCACAAGAGGACAATTCGCCAAGATAGCCTCCAACTCTGCAGGCTTCAACGAACCCCCTGGTGCCCAACAGTATGAGGACGTAGCGGTAGGCTCTACCTTCTTCGACTTCGTGTGGAGACTGTCAGACAGAGGGTACATCAATGGCTACCCATGCGGTGGACCAGGTGAACCCTGTGGGAGTGGCAACCTGCCCTACTTCCGACCCAACGCCAACGTGACCAGAGGACAGTTGTCCAAGATAGATGCTAATGCAGCAGGCTTCAATGAGACTGCAGGTGCCCAGCAGTACGAAGACGTGCTACCAGGGTCTACCTTCTACGACTTCATCTGGCGCTTGAGTGACAGGGGTATCATCAATGGGTATCCATGTGGAGGGAATGGAGAGCCATGTGGCCCCACCAACCTACCTTACTTCCGACCTAGTGCGAATGCCACAAGAGGACAGGCATCGAAGATCGTGTCTAACACCTTCTTCCCTACCTGTGGTGTTTCAGGCTCAAGCGGTAACGGTAAGTAATACGCGATTATCAGGATCTTGTAGCGGAATGCCGTCCATCAGGGCGGCATTCCCAATAATCAATACAGCTAAGATCCACCACGCTAACAGGCTTGACACGGCGCGAGAATTTCCACTATAATGCCCCTACGCTTGACGCCGATACGACGGCGGTCAGGTATCCTACGGTGTTAGTACCGCCAGGCTCTAAGACGAACACTACCTTCTCCTTTGAGAGTAGACGTCAGACCTTTTGCGTAGGGAGGTGATCTGCCCCACTAACAGGCATGGTACTGCGATTCAAGCGCACCGGGTTCGGGCCACCCACGGAGTTCAAAAATCGTTTTGCGCGTATCAATGTAGCCGCGCAGGCATCTATGCCGGTTAGGCTACCAGCACTACCAAAATGACCCTAGTCCAAATTTAAGAGGAGAGTTCTACAATATGAAATTTGCAAAACGCGGAATGACCATCACCTCATTGTTGATGGCAACCAGTATGCTGCTTGCAGCTTGTGGCGCAGATCCGACCGCCACACCCCCCGCAGCTCCGACTGCAACGACCGGTGCAGCCGCTGGCGCAACGGCTACGACTGCGACGACCGGCGGTCCTACCGCAACGACAGCCGCTGCTAAGCCTACGCTGCCTCCGACAATTGCCGTAGCACCCTTCGCCGGCGACACTATCAAGATCGCGGTTGACCTGCCTACATCCGGTGCAGACGCCTCTGACGGCGTTCCGACACGCAATGGGGTGGAACTTGCTATCGATCAAGCGAACGCAAAGGGCGGCGTAACTATCGGCGGCAAGACCTACAAGCTCGCGATGTATGCGTTGGATGATGCCGTTAACGGCACACACAACCCTGATCAGGGTGTTAAGAACGTCCAGCAGTTCATTGCTGACCCGGCAGTTATGGCTCAAGTCGGCCCCTTCAACTCGAACGTGGCCCGCGCTGAAATGCCTATTCTCAATGTAGCCGGCCTCGTAAATATCAGCCCCTCTAACACCGCTGAAGGGCTAACCAAGCCGGAATACGGTGAGACCGGCACATATCGCCCCACCGGGAACGTTACGTATTTCCGCGTCTGCACCACTGACGATATCCAGGGTCCGACAGCCGCTGACTATATGTATGACACCTTGAAGGCGAAGAAAATCTACATCCTCGACGACACCGAGACTTATGGTAAGGGCCTCGCCGACAACGTAGAAAAAGAATTCACCAAGAAGGGTGGGACGGTAGTTGGGCATGAAGGTGTACCGAAAGGCACCCAGGACTACAGCACCATCCTGACCAAGATTCAATCCCTGAGCCCCGATGCGGTCTTCTACGGAGGCACAACTTCTAACGGTCTAGCTCTTGCTCGCAAGCAGATGATTGACCTCGGTTTCGACGTCCCCTTCATGGGCGGCGACGGCATCAAAGAAGCTGAATTCGTCAAGGTAGCAGGCGACGCGGGTAAGAACTCATACGCAACAGTCGCAGCCGTGAACGCTGCAACGCTGCCCGAAGCTGCCGATTTCTTGACGGCCTACAAGGCCAAGTACGGCGAAGACGTTGGCGCATACAGCGCGAACGGTTATGAGGCTGCCAATATCATTATCGCTGCTCTCGGCAAAGCCACATCCGTTGATCGCCCGTCAGTTCTCAAAGCCGTTGCGGCTACCAAGGATTTCAAGGGCGTGCTCGGCACGACCTCCTTTGACGCAAACGGTGACACAACCAACAAGTGGATTTCCATCTACGAGGTCAAGGACAAGGCCGACGGAACCGGCGTTGACTGGTCCTACATAGATCAGATCCAGTTCAAATAAGCCTGGCGGGTAACCGCTCAGATCGATAGTACTCGTGGGCAAGTCCGAACATTCTATGGCCGGACTTGCCCGCTTGACCCCACAACAACAGCAACCAAATCAACTCTACATCCAGGAGCTGGCATGGAACATTTCTTTGATTGCCTGGGGACCGGTGGATTTCAGCTTTTCTTCCAACAACTGGTAAACGGCCTTGCCAAAGGCTCTATTTACTCGCTCATTGCCCTCGGTTACACGATGGTATATGGCATAGTGGAACTCATCAATTTCGCGCATGGCGATATTTTCATGCTTGGCTCGTTTATCGCCTTGCTCCTCCTTAATATCCTTGGTGTCACGGGCCTAATTAGCGGCGGCTTGCTGAACATAGTGGCGATCCTGCTCGTAGTTATGTTTGGCACGATGTTACTTACAGGTCTGTTGGGTGTGGCCGTCGAGCGCATCGCCTACAAGCCACTCAGGAGCGCGCCAAAATTAGCACCACTAATCTCGGCGATTGGCATGTCTTTCATATTGCAGAATGTCGGCCAGATCTGGCGGGGACCGGCGCCGATCCCTTTCCCTACAGTTTTCAAGAATCAGTTCTATGATGTATTCGGCGTAAGGATTGGTCTCAAAAGTCTCATCGTTTTCTTTTCGTGTGTCATCATCATGATCGGCCTGACTCTTTTCGTCCAACGAAGTAAGTTGGGCAAAGCGATGCGTGCTACAGCCCAGGATTACGACACTTCGTCGATGATGGGCATAAATGTCAATAACACTATCACGCTCACTTTCTTTATAGGCACCCTTCTTGCGGGCGCCGCCGGCCTCATCTATGGCGTTTATATCGGTAGCGTTCAATTTGTGCAGGGCTACCAGGCTGGTCTCAAGGCGTTCACAGCCGCCGTCCTCGGTGGTATAGGCAACATCCCCGGTGCCATGTTCGGTGGCTTCATTATCGGCCTCGTAGAAGCCATGAGCGACCAGTACGGCACCTGTTTCGGCCTCGGCATCCAGTGGACCAACGCGATTGTGTTCGCTGTGCTTATCCTCATCCTCGTTTTCAGGCCCTCCGGCCTGTTTGGCGCGCAAGTTACCGAGAAAGCGTAACAGAGAAAGGAGTCAGGCCGAGACCTATGTCCACAACAGTTCCCAAGTCAGGAGCCCTACGTCGCGGCTCACAAGCGCCCAACGGCGGTGCGGGCGCCCCCGCGGGCAAGCCTCGTGCGCGGCTTTCGCGCAGCGTAATCATGACCGCCCTATTACTGACTTTTGTCGTAGTACTGCCTCTGATTAACCTCAGCAGTATCGGCTTTTATCCCGGTCCTTTTGTCGGCACTCTTGCTGACACGGGCGTTTACGTTATCCTCGCACTGGGTCTAAACATCGTGGTGGGTTATGCGGGGCTTCTGGACCTCGGTTATGCGGCGTTCTTCGCCATTGGTTCGTACGCGTACGCATTGCTGGCGTCGCCCCAGTTCGGAGTGCATCTCTCGTTCTGGTTGCTGCTCGTGATAGCGTCGTTGATAGCGGCTTTCTTCGGCATGGTCCTGGGCGCGCCCACCCTGCGCCTCCGCGGCGACTACCTTGCCATCGTTACGCTTGGCTTTGGTGAAATCGTCCCCACGTTCTTCCTCAACGCTGATTCGATTACTGGCGGCACCAACGGCATTTCGGGTGTGGACACGCCTACGCTGGGGATACCGGGAACTGATGTTGGGTTTAACTTCGGCCTCGGCGGCAACAATCCGTACCCCTATTACTATCTTGTCCTTTTGATGGTCATACTCGCCGTCTTTGTGATAAGCCGCCTGCGTGACTCGCGTATCGGCAGAGCGTGGATGGCAATCCGCGAAGATGAATTAGCCGCTTCGGCCATGGGTATCGATACAGTGCGCACCAAGCTAATGGCCTTCGCGATGGGCGCGGCCTTTTCGGGCTTCGCCGGTTGCGTCTACTCGTCCAAGCTCGGCTTCATCGGGCCCGGCCAGTTCGACTTCAACGTTTCGGTATTCGTCCTTTGTATGATCATCCTCGGCGGCATCGGTACTATTCGTGGTGTTATCCTGGGAGCTGTTGTACTCTACATGCTCCAAAGCTATGTCCTTACCCGGCTACCCGGGTGGATACATGATTTTGGCATAAGTTCCAATATAGGCTTCCTGCGCGACACTGATTTTTCC